>NZ_CP045851.1:303333-606666 GCF_009650215.1 Actinomarinicola tropica
GCAACCTGCTCGAGGTCCGGTTCACCCTGGGCGAGGGCGACGACGACCGCGACATCGTCCTGCGTCCCATCGGCGACTCGTGGGCGGCTCGGCGCCGCGCGCTCGCCACGGCGCTCGACCCGTGGTCGGTCGACGGCGGCGCGATCGGGGGCGCGGGGTGCTGATCCTCGGCATCGACACCGCCACCGTCCAGGTCGGCTGCGCGATCGGAGGGCACGAGGGCGTCCTCGCCTCCGCGCACTCGTCGCGCGGCAAGCGCCACGCCGAGACGCTCACCCCGGCCATCGACTTCATCCGCCGCCAGGCACGCATCGAGCTGTCGGAGATCAGCGTCGTGGCCGTCGACCTCGGTCCGGGCCTGTTCACCGGGTTGCGGGTGGGGATCGCCTCCGCGAAGGCCATCGCCCACGGGCTGCGCATCCCGATGATCGGTGTGACGAGCCTCGACCTGGTCGCGTTCCCGGTCCGCTTCACCAGCCGGCTCGTCGTCGCCACGCTCGACGCCCGACGCGGCGAGCTGTACTACGCGTTCTACCGCCAGGTGCCGGGCGGCCTCCAGCGGGTCGCCGACCCGGAGGTCGGCTCGCCGGACGACCTGGCGTCGGAGATCATCGCCCGCAACGAGGAGTGCCTCCTCGTCGGCGACGGCGCGATCCGCTACGCCGAGCTGTTCGAGGGCCTCACCAAGGTCGAGATCGCCGACCGTGCGCTGGCCTACCCGACGGCCACCTCGCTGGTGCAGCTCGCCCACGCGCGGGCGCTCCGGGAGGAGTGGGTCAACCCGTGGGACCTCCAGCCGCTCTACCTGCGGGCGCCCGACGCCGAGATCAACTGGACGACCAGGGAGGGAGGGTGAGCGTGGCCTCCCCGACCCGCACCACCACCGTGCGGATCGCCCCGATGCGCCGCCGCCACCTGCGGGCCGTGCTGCGCACCGAGGCCCAGGTGTACCCACGTCCGTGGACGCTCGGGCTCTACCTCGGCGAGCTGGCGCTCCCGGAGGAGCAGCGGATCTACCTCGTCGCCCGCTCGGGCGGCGAGGTCGTCGGCCACGCCGGTCTGATGTTCGCCACCACCGACGGCCACGTCACCACGATCGCCGTCGACCCCAGCTGGCAGCGGCGGGGGATCGGCGCCCACCTGCTGCTCGTGCTCGCGCGCGAGGCGATCGCCAAGGGCGCCCAGGACCTCACGCTCGAGGTGCGGGCGTCGAACCACGGCGCTCAGGCCATGTACCGGCGCTTCGGCTTCCACGACGCCGGCGTGCGGCACGGCTACTACCAGGAGGACGGCGAGGACGCCCTCATCATGTGGGCGAACGACGTGGCGCAGCCGGCGTACGCCGAGCGGCTCGCCGGGCTCGAGGCCGAGATCGCTCGGCCCGGCCTCGTCGTCGTCGACGACGTGCACGACGGCGTGCGGATCGGAGCCAGGCGATGACGACCACCGTGGACGGGCGTGACCAGCTCGTCGTCCTCGGGATCGAGACCTCGTGCGACGAGACGGCGGCCGCGGTCGTCGTCGGGGGGCGGCGGGTGCTGTCGTCGGTGGTGTCGAGCCAGGTCGACCTCCACGCCCGCTTCGGCGGCGTCGTGCCCGAGATCGCCAGCCGGGCCCACGTCGAGCTGCTCACCCCCGTGGTGGCCGAGGCGATGCTGTCGGCCGGCGTCGAGCCGCACGACCTCGACGCCGTGGCCTGCACGGTCGGTCCGGGCCTCGTCGGTGCCCTGCTCGTCGGCGTCAGCACGGCCAAGGCCCTCTCGCTCGTGTGGGACGTGCCGTTCGTGGCCGTCAACCACCTCGAGGCGCACCTGCACGCTGCGTTCCTCGAGGAGCCCGACCTCCAGCTGCCCGCGGTGGTGCTCCTCGTCTCCGGCGGCCACACGATGCTCGTCCACTGGGAGGAGATGGGCCGCTACCGCCTGCTCGGCCAGACCGTCGACGACGCGGCGGGGGAGGCCTTCGACAAGGTCGCCCGCTTCCTCGGCCTCGGCTACCCGGGCGGTCCGGCCATCGACGCGCTGGCCATGGACGGCGACCCCACGGCCATCGCCTTCCCGCGCCCGATGCTCGACAACGGGTACGACTTCTCCTTCAGCGGGCTGAAGACGGCGGTCGTCAACCACGTGCGGAAGAACCCCGACGTCGCCACCGCCGACGTCGCGGCGTCGTTCCAGGAGGCCGTGGTCGACGTGCTCGTCGCCAAGGCCCGCCGTGCGGCCGCGGAGATCGGGGCCAAGGCGCTCTGCATCGGGGGAGGGGTGGCCGCCAACTCCCAGCTCCGCGAGCGCATGCTCGGCGTGTGCGTCGACGACGGGCTCCAGGCGTTCCTCCCGAGCCGGGCCATGTGCACCGACAACGCGGCGATGGTGGCCGCCGCGGGCTGGCACCGCTTCCTCGCCGACGGGGCCTCGCCGCTCGACCTCGGGGCCGAGCCGAACCTCCGCCTCCCCGTCGTCTGACCCTCCGCCTCCCGCGCCGCCCCCCACCCACCCACGCGCCACCCCTCGACGCCCAGCCCCATGGGGAGTCGGGCCACCTCGGGGCGTGCTGTCGCTCCCCATGGCGGCTCCTCGGGGAGGCGGAGCACGTGAGGAGGTGCTGTGGCTCCCCAACGGGTGGCGGTGGGGGTCGCATGTGTGGCGGTGGGGGTCGCAGGTGCGGCGGATCAGGAGGCACGCGCGATTGGCACTCTCGGGTCGAGGTTGCCAACGACCGGCGCGCGGGTCTACCTTTGGCAGTCGCAAGGTGAGACTGCTAAGTGCCCCACGGAGGCGTGAATGAACCTGCAGCCCCTCGAGGACCGGATCGTCGTCAAGCCGGCCGAGTCCGAGGAGACCACGGCCAGCGGCCTGGTCATCCCCGACACCGCCAAGGAGAAGCCCCAGCAGGGCGAGGTCCTGGCTGTCGGTCCCGGCCGCTTCGGCGACGACAACGACCGGATCCCGATGGACATCAGCGTCGGCGACACCGTCGTCTACAGCAAGTACGGCGGGACCGAGATCACCATCGACGGTGAGGACCTGCTGATCCTCAACGCCCGTGACGTTCTGGCCATCCGCAAGTAGGGAGTGACATGGCAAAGGTTCTGAAGTTCGACGAAGAAGCACGCCGCCAGCTCGAGGCCGGCGTCAACAAGCTCGCCGATGCGGTCAAGGTGACCCTCGGCCCCAAGGGCCGCAACGTGGTCCTCGACAAGAAGTTCGGCGCACCCACCATCACCAAGGACGGCGTCTCGGTCGCTCGTGAGATCGAGCTCGAGGACCCGTTCGAGAACATGGGCGCCCAGCTGGTGAAGGAGGTGGCGACCAAGACCAACGACATCGCGGGTGACGGCACCACCACCGCCACCGTGCTCGCCCAGGCGCTCGTCCGCGAGGGCCTCCGCAACGTCGCCGCCGGCGCCAACCCCATGGGCCTGAAGCGCGGCATCGAGAAGGCCGTCGCCGCCGCCGTCGACGCCATCGCCGACCAGGCGAAGGAGATCGACGACAGCTCCGAGGTCGCCCAGGTCGCCGCCATCTCGGCCAACAACGACACCGAGATCGGTGACGTCCTCGCCAAGGCCATCGACAAGGTCGGCAAGGACGGCGTCGTCACGGTCGAGGAGTCCCAGACCTTCGGCATGGACCTCGACTTCGTCGAGGGCATGCAGTTCGACAAGGGCTACCTGTCGCCGTACTTCGTCACCGACCCCGAGCGGCAGGAGGCGGTCCTCGAGGACCCGTACATCCTCCTCAACTCGGGCAAGATCTCCTCGGTCCAGGACCTCCTGCCGGTCCTCGAGAAGGTCATGCAGTCGGGCCGTCCGCTCGTCATCATCTCCGAGGACGTCGAGGGCGAGGCCCTCGCCACCCTCGTGGTGAACAAGATCCGCGGCACCTTCCAGTCGGTCGCCATCAAGGCCCCCGGCTTCGGTGAGCGCCGCAAGGCGATGCTCCAGGACATGGCGATCCTCACCGGCGGCCAGGTCATCTCCGAGGAGGTCGGCCTCAAGCTCGACAACGCCACGCTCGACCTGCTCGGCCGGGCCCGCAAGGTCGTCATCACCAAGGACGACACCACGATCGTCGAGGGTGCCGGCACCGAGGACGACGTGAAGGGCCGGATCGCCCAGATCAAGCGGGAGATCGAGGACACCGACTCCGACTGGGACCGCGAGAAGCTCCAGGAGCGCCTCGCCAAGCTCTCCGGCGGTGTCGCCGTCGTCAAGGTCGGCGCCGCCACCGAGGTGGAGCTGAAGGAGAAGAAGCACCGCATCGAGGACGCCCTCTCGGCGACCCGTGCGGCCATCGAGGAGGGCATCGTCGCCGGTGGCGGCACCGCCCTGCTCCGCAGCCGCTCGGCCGTGCAGTCGGTCGTCGACGCCCTCGACGGCGACGAGGCCACCGGCGCCCGCGCCGTGTGGCGTGCGCTCGAGGCCCCGGCTCGGCTCATCGCCGACAACGCCGGCCTCGAGGGTGCGGTCATCGTCCAGCAGGTGGAGGCCGAGACCGGCTCGACCGGCTTCAACGCCGCCTCGGGCGAGTTCACCGACCTCGTCAAGGACGGCGTCATCGACCCGGCCAAGGTCACCCGTGCGGCGCTGCAGAACGCGGCGTCCATCGCGGCGCTGCTGCTCACCACCGAGGCCCTCGTGGCCGACAAGCCGGAGGAGGCTCCGGCGGGTGGCGGCATGCCCGACATGGGCGGCATGGGCGGGATGATGTAGCCACCTCCCTCCGGGAGACCCGTTCCACGACCAGCGGCCGGCCTTCGGGCCGGCCGCTGGCGCGTCCGGCGCCGGTAACCTGCGCCCATGGACCGACCGCCTGCCGACCCCGCCAAGCTCCTCGCCATCTGGATGGAGTGGGAGAAGGGCGACACGACGCCCGGGCGCGTGATGGCCGACCTCAAGATCGCCGGCCTGCGCGAGGTGCTCGAGCACCTGGCGAACCCGGCGTCGGCCACCACGGGGACCACCCTGCCGCCGTCGACCTGACCCATGGGGACCGAGGGGGACGGGGCCGAGGAGCCGATCGACCAGCCCGTCGCGCCGCCGGCGCAGGGCGTGCCCCTCGGGCCGCCCGACGTCGTCCGCGGCGGTCCCCAGGTCATCCCTCGGCCGAGCGACTGGCGACCGGGCGCGGTGGCGCCGTGGGCCGAGCTGGGTGCCGACGCCCGGCGTCCGGACCTCGAGCACATCCGCCGGGCGGTCGGCGTCCGTCCGTCGCGTCCGGTGCGGCTGGCGCCCGGCGAGCTCGACGGGTCGGCCCGGCGGGCGTCCGCCGTCCTCGCCGCCCTCTACGACCTGCGGGGCGAGCCGCACGTGCTCCTCACCCGGCGGTCGTGGAACCTGCGGGCGCACCGGGGCGAGGTCAGCTTCCCGGGCGGCACCGCCGAGCCCTCCGACCCGGACCTCGTCGCCACCGCCCTGCGGGAGGCGGAGGAGGAGGTCGGGCTCCCGCCGGCGGCGGTCGAGGTCGTGGGGGAGCTCGACCACCTGCAGACGGTCACGAGCGAGGCGTTCATCGTCCCCTACGTCGGCCTGCTCGCCACCCGCCCGCCGCTGCGGCCCGACCCGCGGGAGGTGGCCGAGATCCGCGACGTGCCCGTGGCCGAGCTCCTCGACGACGGCGTGTTCCGCGAGGAGATCTGGTCCCGGGACGGCGTCGACCGCGCCATCTGGTTCTTCGAGCTCGAGGGCGACACGGTGTGGGGCGCCACCGCGGCCATGCTGCGCGACCTGTTGTGCCGCATCACCGGCGTGGAGCCCGGTCCGAGCCCCGGACGCTGAGCCCGGCACGCTGACGCCGGACGCGCAGAGGGGGCGGCCCCGATGGGACCGCCCCCTCTACCGTCCCCCCCACAGGGATCTCGGTGGTGTCAGATCTGCGCCTCGCGCACGTCGAAGCGGTTGCGGAGCGAGTCGCCCACGTAGTTCAGCGAGAACACGGTGAAGAACAGCACCAGCGCCGGCGTCACCGTGAGGTGGTAGATGCCGTTGCGGATCTCACCGCGACCCTCGTTGATCATCATGCCCCACGTCGGCGTCGGCGGCTGGACCGACAGGCCGAGGAAGGCGAGGGAGCCCTCGAGGATGATGACGGTGCCGAGGGCGATGAGGCCGAAGGCGGTGACCGGCAGCATCACGTTCGGAGCGATCTCCCGGAGGAGGATCCGCCACCGCTTGGCGCCCATCGCCTTGGCGGCGAGCACGAACTCCCGCTGCGAGACGGCGAGCGTGGTGGCCCGCGACACCCGGGTGTAGGTGGGGATCGACAGGAACGCCACGGCGGCGGTGACAGCCGGGAGGTTCTGGCCGAGGAACGCCACCAGGGTGAGCAGGAGGATCAGGCCCGGGAAGGCCAGCAGGACGTTGACGCCGAACATGATGATCCCCTCGAACTTGCCGCGGAGGTAGCCCGCCGCGAGGCCGAGGAGGCCGCCGATGATCGTGCCGGTGAGCACCGCGGCGACGCTGATCGTCACCGACACCCGGGCGCCGTGCACGAGCCGCGAGAAGATGTCGCGGCCGAGGCTGTCGGCGCCGAGCAGCGTGCCGTTGGTGAACGGCGACGCGTGCCGGTTGACCATGTTGGTCTCGATGGGGTCCGGCAGCGGCAGCAAGCCGGCGAAGATGGCGCAGAACACCACGATCGCCAGCCACACCACCGACAGGTAGAAGAGGATGCCGAACTTCCCCTTCTGCTGGTGCTCGACGTCCTCCTCGAAGGGGTCGGCGCCGATGTCGTCGAGGACGAGCGTGCCCGTCTCGGTGGGTTGGGCTCCGAGGTGCGCCGCCTCGCTCAGGTCGGCGCCCTCGCGCCTACGCGGTTGCTCGGGACTTGCCATGGCGGATCCTCGGGTCAAGGAACGAGTACAGGATGTCGATCGCGAAGTTCACGAACACGTAGACGGTGGCGAGGAACAGGACGAGGCCCTGGACCATGATGTAGTCACGGTTCGTGATCCGGTCGAGGAGCAGGCGGCCGAGCCCGGGCAGGGCGAAGATCTGCTCGATGATGACGGTGCCCGACAGCAGGGCGGCCACCTGGAGGCCGAGGACCGTCATCAGCGAGAACGACGACGGCCGCAGGGCGTGGCGGAAGAGGATCTGGCGGGTGGGGAGGCCCTTGGCCTTCGCCATCACCACGTGGTCCTCCTGGAGCGTGGCGATCATGTCGGTCCGCAGGAGGCGGGTCAGCACGGCCACGTTGCCGATGGCGAGGCTCAGCGAGGGGAGGAAGGCGCCCCGGAGGCTGTCGGGGACGCTGTCGCTGAGCCGTGTCCAGCCGGTGGCGGGGAACCACCCCAGCTCGACGGCGAACACGATGATGAGGAAGAGGGCGAGCACGAAGTTCGGGATCGACAGGAGCCCGAAGGTGACGGCGGTGACGCCCCGGTCGAACAGCGAGCCGGCCTTGTAGGCGACGGCGACGCCGAGGGGGATGGACACGACGACGGCCATCGACAACGACATGACCATCAACTGCGCGGTGACGGGCAGGCGTTCGCCGATGGCGGCGGTGACGGTCTGGCGGGTCTGGAACGACGAGCCGAGGTCGCCGGTGGCGGCGTCGGAGAGCCAGTTCCAGTACCGGACCGGGAGCGAATCGTTGAGGCCGAGCTCTTCGCGGACCTGCTCGATCTGCTCCGGCGTCGGGTTGCTCATGCCGAGGATCTGCAGCGCCGGGTCACCCGGCAGCAGCGACAGCAGCATGAAGGTCAAGAAGGATGCCGCGAGCAGCACCGGTACCAGACCGATGAGCTTGCGTCCGATGAGCGTCAACATCTCGTGGTGTTCCCCCCGGGAACCGTCTGCGGGCACCCGATGGGTGCTGCCGTGGTGGTGGACCGATGACGGGTTGCCCCCGAGGGATGCAGTCGTGTGTCGGACGACACCCCTCGGGGGACAACCTAGTGCCTCGCGGCTACTCCTCCAGCCAGACCTCCGACCAGTAGACGGTGGAGTTCATGACGCCGTCGCCCTGGACGTCGCCGGGGATGGTCCAACCGGCGAGGTTGCGGACGGCGTTGTCGGCGTAGAGCGCCGTCGCGGTGCCCGCGGTCCAGGTGTTCGGGATCTGCTCGGTGAACTCCATCATGATCGACTCCACGGCGGCGTACCGCTCCTCGAACTCGGTCGAGGTGGCCAGGACGTTGAGCTGCTCCTGGACGTTGTCGCTCGTGTAGTTGGTGAAGTTCGTCGGCTCCGACTCCCACGGGCCGAAGGCGGCCTCGAGGGTGATGTACGGGTCCTCGTTGGCACCCATGCGCCAGATGTTGATCATGTAGTTGCCGCTGAACGGCGGATCGGCGTCGGCGCCGATCGCGTTCTGGATGTGCTCGGCCTGCTCGACCGAGTTGAGCGTGACGTCGATGCCGACCGCACGCCACATCGACTCGTAGCCCTGCGAGGTGAGGATCAGGGACGGGTCCGGCGGGGTGTTGAACTCGACCGAGACGGGCTCGCCCACGGCCTTGCCGTCGGAGCGGTTCGGGTCGTTGATGTACTCGTTCAGCAGCTCTTGGGCCCGCTCCGGGTCGTGCTGCGGCCAGGCGTCGGCGACCTCCTGGGAGAACCAGGGGGAGTCGGGGCTGAAGTACTGGGTCTGCGGCGGGGTGATGCCGGTGCCGCCCAGGATCTCGATGAGGTCCTCCTGGATGATGGCGTGGGCCATGGCCTGGCGGACCCGGACGTCGTCGACCGGCGGGCGGAGCGTGTTGAAGATCGCGCCACCGCCGTTGTTGCCGATGGCCTCGAACGTCTGCATGTTGCCGTTCTCGGCCGCCTCACGGGCCCGGCGGACGAACGACTGGCGCAGCGTCTGGCCGACCTGGGCGTCGCCGGCCTCGACCGAGGCGAAGCGGCTGTCCTCGTCCGGGATCGGACGGAAGATCAGCTCGTCCAGGTAGGGCAGCTGGTTGCCGTTGGCGTCGGTCCGCCAGTAGTTCGGGTTCTTCTCGAGCCGGATCTCGTTGTCACGGGTCCAGCTGACGAACTGGAACGGGCCGGCACCGACCGGCTCGTCGCCGAAGCCGTCGGGGTTGGCGTCGTAGGCGTCCGGCGAGAAGGGCATGCCCGTCGCGCCGGTCAGGTAGTCGGGGAACGCCACGTTCGGCTCGGCGAGCACGTAGGTGTACGTGAGCTCGTCGTCGACCCGGAACTCCTCGACCTGGGCGAGCACGCCGAGGAGGTTCGAGTCATCGGCCGAGATGACCGCGAAGTTCCGCTCGACCGCCGCCGCGTTCAGCGGGGTGCCGTCGTGGAACTCGATGCCCTCGCGGAGGGTGACCGTCCACTCGGTGAGGTCCTCGTTCGGCTCGATCGACTCGGCGAGGTACGGGTAGATCTCGCCGTCGGCGCCGCGCGCCGCGATCGTGTCGTAGATGGCCCGGGCCACGTTCGTGCCCGGGTTGGAGAAGGAGCCCACGCCGGGCTGCCAGTTGTTGGTCTCGGCTTCGAGCGCCACGACCACGGTGCCACCGGTGGTGACCTCATCGACGTCGGACTCGACGGTGGTGCTGGTGATGGCGCCTTCGCCCTCACCGTCGCCTCCGCCGTCGCCGCCGTCGCCGCTGTCGTCGCCGCACGCCGCGGCCACGAGGCCGAAGGTGAGCAGCAGGGCCAGGAGCCTCCATGCCCGCGGATGGCGGGAAGGAGTCGATGCTTCTCTCACGTTGGTGGATCCCCCAGGGTGAGGTGGACGGGATGTCTCTGGACAGGCCGGCCCCGTTGTTGCTCGTCCGGGCCGGAGCTGGCTCCGGGCCTTGTGACCAGGGGCACAGCGGACGGCACGGTAGCCGGGCTGTCATGCCGTCAACAAGCCGGGAGAACGTCAACAACGGGGCCGTACCATCGGCCCCGTGCCGGACCACCACGACGACCTTCCCACCCCCTCGTTCCACATGACGCCCGACGACCTGCGGCGCCACGGCCACCGCCTCGTCGACTGGGTCGCCGACTACCTCGAGGGGGTCGGCGACTACCCGGTCGCGAGTCGCAGCGCCCCGGGCGACGTGCGCGCCGCGCTGCCGCCGCACCCGCCCACGTCGCCGGAGCCGTTCGACGCCGTCCTCGACGACGTCGCCTCGGTCGTGCTGCCGGGCATCACGCACTGGCAGTCGCCGGACTTCTTCGCCTACTTCCCGGCCAACGCCTCGGGGCCGTCGATCCTCGGCGAGCTCCTCTCCGCTGGCCTCGGGGTGCAGGGGATGCTGTGGGCGACGAGCCCGGCGTGCACCGAGCTCGAGACGCACGTCCTCGACTGGGTCGTCGACCTGCTCGGCCTGCCGGACCGGTTCCGCTCCGACGGCCCGGGCGGCGGCGTGATCGAGGACAGCGCGTCGAGCGCCACGCTCGTCGCCGTCCTGGCCGCCCGCCACCGCGCCGGCGGCGCGGCGGCGATGGGGGAGATGGTCGGCTACGCCTCGGCCGAGGCGCACTCCTCGGTGCGCAAGGCGTTCACCGTCGCCGGCTTCCGCGACGACCAGCTGCGCGTCGTCGACGTCGACGAGCACCAGGCGCTGCGCCTCGACCACCTCCGGACGCTGGTCGAGGAGGACGTCGCCGCCGGGCGCCGGCCGTTCTTCGCCTGCGCCACGGTCGGCACGACCGGCACGATGGCCGTCGACCCCGTGCGCGCCGTCGCCGAGCTCGTCGTGCCCCACGGCACGTGGGTCCACGTCGACGCCGCCATGGCCGGCGCCGCGGGCGTGGTGCCCGAGCTGCGCTGGGTCAACGACGGGCTGGAGCTGGTCGACAGCTGGTGCTTCGACCCGCACAAGTGGCTCTTCACCAACTTCGACTGCGACTGCCTCTACGTCGCCGACCGGTCGGCCCTGGTCGAGGCGCTGTCGATCGTCCCCGAGTACCTCCGCAACGCGGCCTCCGACGCCGGCGACGTCATCGACTACCGCGACTGGCAGGTGCCGCTCGGGCGTCGGTTCCGGGCCCTCAAGCTGTGGTTCGTCATCCGCCACTACGGCGCCGAGGGGCTGCGCCACCACATCGGCCGGCACGTCGAGCTGGCGCAGGGGTTCGCGGCGCGGGTCGAGGTCGATCCGCGGTTCGAGCTCGTCCGGCCCGCCGAGCTGTCGCTCGTGTGCTTCCGCGCCGCAGCGGGCGACGACGAGAGCGAGCGGATCATGCACGCGGTGAACGCCTCGGGCCGGGCGCTCCTCAGCCACACCCGGGTCGACGAGCGGTTCGTCATCCGGGCCTCGATCGGGCAGACGACGACCGAGCAGCGGCACGTCGACGCGCTCTGGGAGCTGCTCGGCGCAGCGGCGGACGGTCGCCCGATCGAGCCCCGCCTCCAGCCCGACGGCTTCCCGCCGGGTGCGCGGGGGTAGCGTCGAGACATGGCGCGGCTCACGTTCGAGGGCGAGACGCACGACGAGATCGTCACCCAGGTCCGGCGGTGGCTCGCGTCCGTCGACGCCGGCCGCGCCGTACCCCCCGAGGGCGAGCGGCTGTCACCCGAGGACGCCGTCACCCAGGGCGCCGAGATCACCAAGGACGCGCTCCGCATCGTCGCCGCTGCGGCGCCGGCCTCGGTCGCCGACTCCGACCTGGTGAAGAGCCTGACCGCGATGGGCTACCAGGTCACCGACGTCACCCGCGACGCGGTGATCGCCGGGCTGGACGCCCTCGACCAGGCCACCGGCGGCAACCTGGTGAAGAAGGTGGCCGACACCCGCAACAAGGCGGCCTACGAGATGAACGCCGCCATCGCCAAGCAGCTGTTCCGCTCGGTCACCGGCCGCTGACGGCCCGTCAGACAGGGCTCGTCGGGGCTCGCGGTAGCATCGCCGCTTTCCCGCAGCACAGGAGGCCCCGTGGCGGAGATCGAGATCGGGATGGGCAAGTCGGGTCGTCGCGCCTACGGGTTCGACGACGTGGCCATCGTGCCCAGCCGCCGCACCCGCGACCCCGAGGACGTCGACATCTCGTGGGAGCTCGATGCCTACCGCTTCGAGCTGCCGGTCCTCGCCGCGGCGATGGACGGGGTCACGAGCCCGACCACCGCCATCGCCATGGGCACGCTCGGTGGCGCCGGCGTGCTCAACCTCGAGGGGCTCTGGACCCGCTACGCCGACCCGGAGCCGCTGTTCGACGAGATCGCCTCGCTCGACGCCGACGCGGCCACGGCGCGCATGCAGGAGATCTACGCCGAGCCGGTGAAGCCCGAGCTCGTCGTGCAGCGGATCGGGGAGATCAACGACGCCGGCGTCCTGTCGTGCGCGTCGGTCACGCCCCAGCGCACCGAGTCGCTGATGCCCGCCATCCGCGAGGCCGAGCTCGACCTGCTCGTCATCCAGGGCACGGTCGTGTCCGCCGAGCACGTGTCGAGCAACGCCGAGCCGCTGAACCTCAAGCGCTTCGTCCGCCAGCTCGACATCCCCGTGCTCGTCGGGGGCTGCGCCAGCTACCAGGCCGCCCTCCACCTCATGCGCACGGGCGCCGCCGGCGTACTCGTCGGGGTCGGTCCTGGCCACGCGTGCACGACTCGTGGCGTGCTCGGCATCGGCGTGCCCCAGGCCACCGCGATCGCGGACGCCCGCGCCGCCCGCATGCGCCACCTCGACGAGACGGGCGTCTACGTCCACGTCATCGCCGACGGCGGGATGGCCACCGGGGGCGACATCGCGAAGGCCATCGTGTGCGGCGCCGACGCGGTGATGATCGGTTCGCCGCTGGCCGCGACGTCGGAGGCGCCGGGCCGCGGCTTCCACTGGGGGATGGCCACGTTCCACCCCACGCTGCCGCGTGGCACCCGGGTGCAGACGCCCATCCGCGGCTCGCTCGAGGAGGTCCTGCTCGGCCCGGCGCACGGCAACGACGGCCGCATGAACCTCTTCGGCGGCCTGCGCGCCTCGATGGCCACGTGCGGCTACGAGACGCTGAAGGAGTTCCAGAAGGCCGAGCTGATGGTCGCCCCCGCGCTGCAGACCGAGGGCAAGGCGTTGCAGAGGTCACAGGGCGTCGGGATGGGTTCCTGAGCGGTGAGCGCTGTGCGTAGGATGACCCATGGCTTCTGAGTCGGTCCGCCGCACGTCGTTCGACGAGAAGTTCGGTCGTGAGGGTCTCACCTACGACGACGTCCTCCTCGTCCCCGCCGCGTCCGAGGTCATGCCGTCCGATGCGTCCACCACGACGCAGCTGACGCGGTCGATCTCGATGGCCATCCCGCTCCTGTCGGCGGCGATGGACACGGTCACCGAGGCCCGCCTCGCCATCGCGATGGCGCGCCACGGCGGGCTCGGCATCATCCACCGCAACCTCTCCATCGAGGACCAGGCGGCCGAGGTCGACCGGGTGAAGCGGTCGGAGTCGGGGATGATCTCCGAGCCGGTCACGATCCCGCCCACCGCCACGATCGACGAGGCGATGTCGGTCATGGAGCGCTTCCACATCTCCGGTGTGCCGGTCACCGATCCCGACACCGGCCGCCTCGTCGGCATCATCACCAACCGCGACCTGCGCTTCACCGAGCGGTCCGACGAGCCGGTCACCACGGCGATGACCTCCGAGGGGCTCGTCACCGCGCCCCAGGGCACCACGCTCGAGGAGGCGCAGGTCATCCTCGGCAAGCACCGCATCGAGAAGCTGCCGATCGTCGACGACCAGGGCGTGCTCACCGGACTCATCACGGTGAAGGACATCCAGAAGCGGATCGCCTACCCGCACGCCACCAAGGACGAGCGGGGCCGCCTGCGGGTCGGCGCGGCCGTCGGCACCGGCCCCGACGTGCTCGACCGGGCCGGCGCGCTGATCGACCGGGGCGTCGACCTCCTCGTCGTCGACACCGCCCACGGCCACGCCCAGTCGGTGCTCGACGCGGTCGCCAAGGTGAAGGCCAACTGGGACGTGCAGGTGGCGGCCGGCAACGTCGCGACCTCCGAGGGCACCCGCGCGCTCATCGACGCCGGCGCCGACGCCGTGAAGGTCGGCATCGGACCGGGGTGCTTCGCCGCCGGCACCCGCGTGCTGATGGCCGATGGCACCTACCGCAACATCGAGGACGTCGCCGCCGGCGACCGGGTCGTCAACATGCACGGCGAGCCGGTGACGGTGAAGAAGGCGTGGTGCACCGGCGTGCGCGAGGTCATGGCGTTGCGCCACACCGCATCGCCCCGCGAGACGTTCGTGACGCCGGACCACCGCTTCTACGTGGGCGACCTGTCCACCACGGCGCCGGCCACGGTGTCGTCCAAGGGCTACGTCGCCACGCTCGAGCGGCCGACGCGCACCGGTGCCTCGAAGCTCGGCTGGCAGGAGATCGGCGAGGCCGACCGCGCCGTGCTGCTGTCGCCTCGCCGGGTGCACCTCGAGCTCCCCGACCACCTCCGCATCGACCTGCGGGACTTCGCGGTGCGCACCGAGCGCCAGCTCGACCGCTACCGCACCGACATCGAGGACTCCTACGAGCTCGGCTACCTGTTCGGCACGTTCCTCGGCGACGGACATGCCTTCATCGCCCGCTCGCGCAACTCCGAGCTGGGCCGGGTGTCCTGGTACTTCGGCGAGCACGAGCACGCCACGATCCGCCGGCTGGTCGACTGCGTCGAGCAGGTCGTCGGCGTCCGGCCCACCATCGGCGAGACCACGGGCGGGGCGACCCACGTGCACCTCTACTCGCTGCAGTGGGCGCGCCTCCTCGCTCAGTTCGGCAAGCGGTCGGAGAAGCACCTGCCCGCCGAGTACATGTGCGGCAACCCGATCTACCTGAACGGGCTCTTCGACGGACTCGTCGACAGCGATGGCTACGTCGCCGGCGACGGGCGGGTCTGCTTCCGCAACACCTCGCCGCAGCTCGCCGAGCTGTACGGCGTGCTCTGCCTCCTCATCGAGGGCAGCTTCCCCAACGCCGCGACCGAGCCGGGCACGGCGGGCGGGCTGCCCGGCGTCGACGCCGCTGACTGCCTCGACAGCGTGGTCTCCCGGCTGAACGTCTCCCACCACGTCCGCCACCTGGAGGACTACCAGGTCGTCAAGAAGCTGGAGGCCCGCCAGGTCGGCCTCTCCGTGCCGGTGTACGACATCGAGGTCGACTGCCCGACCCACAGCTTCATCGCCGACAACGTGGTGGTGCACAACTCGATCTGCACCACCCGCGTCGTGGCCGGGGTGGGCGTGCCGCAGATCACCGCGGTGTTCGACTGCGCCCAGGTCGCCGGCCCCGCGGGCATCCCGATCATCGCCGACGGCGGCGTGCAGTACTCGGGCGACCTGGCCAAGGCCATCGCCGCCGGCGCCGACGTCGTCATGCTCGGCAACGCCCTCGCCGGCGTCGACGAGTCGCCGGGCGAGATCGTCGTGGCCCAGGGCGAGCGCTTCAAGGAGTACCGCGGCATGGGCTCGATGGGCGCCATGCAGGGCCGGTCGTTCTCCAAGGACCGCTACTTCCAGGGATCGGTCGACAGCGGCAAGGTCGTGCCCGAGGGCATCGAGGGCCGCGTGCCGTACAAGGGGCCGATCAGCAACGTCCTGCACCAGTTCGTCGGCGGGCTCCGCCAGTCGATGGGCTACTGCGGCGCGGCCACCATCGCCGACCTCAAGGCCGACGGCACCTTCATCCGCATCACCGGCGCCAGCCTCCGTGAGAGCCACCCCCACGACGTGGTGATCACCAAGGAAGCGCCCAACTACCGCACGTGAGCGCACACACCACATGACCATCACCGAGCTCGAGCAGGACTTCGACACCGTCCTGGTCGTCGACTTCGGCGCCCAGTACGCCCAGCTGATCGCCCGCCGGGTGCGCGAGGCGCACGTCTTCTCCGAGATCGTGCCCCACACGATCACCGCGGCCGAGATCGCCGAGCGGCGGCCGTCGGCGATCATCCTCTCCGGCGGGCCCAAGTCGGTCCACGTCGAGGACGCCCCGTCGATCGATGCCGGCGTCTACGAGCTCGGCGTCCCGGTGCTCGGCATCTGCTACGGGGCCCAGCTCGTCGCCCGCGACCTCGGCGGTGAGGTGTCGCGCACCGACCGCGGCGAGTACGGCCGCGCCGAGCTGACCCGCACCGGGCACGGCGTGCTGATGGCCGACGACGAGCCCGAGCAGCTCACCGTCTGGATGAGCCACTTCGACACGATCACCAAGGCGCCCGAGGGGTTCGCCGTCACCGGGTCCACCGGCGCCACTCCCGCCGCGGTCATCGAGGACGCCGAGCGTCGCATCTTCGGCGTGCAGTACCACCCCGAGGTCGTCCACTCCCAGCACGGCCAGGACCTGCTGAAGCGGTTCCTCTACGACGGCGCGGGCTGCCGGCCGTCGTGGACGATGACGTCGATCATCGAGCACGAGGTCGATGCGGTCCGCCGCCAGGTCGGCGACGCCCGGGTCATCTGCGCCCTCTCCGGCGGCGTGGACTCGGCCGTCGCCGCCGCGCTCGTGCACAAGGCGATCGGTCACCAGCTCACGTGCGTCTACGTCGACACGGGCCTGATGCGCGAAGGCGAGTCGGACCAGGTCGTCGAGACCTTCCAGCGCAACCTCCAGATCGAGCTCCAGCACGTGCGGGCCGCCGACCGGTTCTTCGAGCGCCTCGCCGGCGTCCTCGACCCGGAGGAGAAGCGCAAGGCCATCGGCGAGCAGTTCATCCGCATCTTCGAGGAGGCGGCCGGGGGCATCGAGGACGCCAAGTTCCTCGTCCAGGGGACGCTGTACCCCGACGTCATCGAGTCGGGCACCCCGGACGCGGCCAAGATCAAGTCGCACCACAACGTCGGCGGCCTGCCCGAGGACATGGACTTCGAGCTGGTCGAGCCGCTGCGGGCGTTGTTCAAGGACGAGGTCCGGCGGGTCGGCACCGAGCTCGGTCTCCCCGAGGAGATCGTGTGGCGCCAACCGTTCCCGGGCCCGGGCCTTGGCGTGCGGATCATCGGCGAGGTCACCCCGGAGCGGGCCGACCTGCTGCGCAAGGCCGACGCCATCGTGCGAGAGGAGGTCAAGCGGGCCGACCTCGAGCGCGACATCTGGCAGGTGTTCGCCGTGCTGCTCGCCGACGTCCGGTCCGTGGGCGTCATGGGCGACGAGCGCACCTACGGCCACCCGGTCGTGATCCGGGCGGTCACGAGCGACGACGCCATGACGGCCGACTGGGCACGGCTGCCGTACGACCTGCTCGAGCGGATGTCGAACCGCATCATCAACGAGGTCCCCGGCATCAACCGCGTGGCCTACGACGTCACGTCCAAGCCGCCGGGGACCATCGAGTGGGAGTGACCGCGCCGCGGGCCTGAGGGTTCAGCGCGTGGTTGCATGGGGAGGCACCTCATCTCCCGACCCCTAGCGACAGGAGGACCAGGTGGCTGGAATGCACCTCGGTGAGCTGCAGCTCACCAGCCCGGCGTTCGAGCACGGCGGCCGCATCCCGGATGCGCACACCACGAACGGCCAGGACGTGTCGCCCGAGCTGTCGTGGACCGGCGCGCCACCCGAGACCCGCCAGTTCGCGCTCATCTGCCACGACCCGGACGCGCCGCTCACCGACGGGTTCACCCACTGGGTGCTCTACGGGATCCCGGGTGACGTCACCTCCCTCCCCGAGGGCGGCGGAGGCGAGTACCTGCAGGGCACGACGGACTTCGGCGCCCAGCAGTTCAACGGGCCGGCGCCTCCTCCCGGTCACGGCACGCACCACTACTTCTTCCACCTCTACGCGCTGAGCGGCGAGGTGGACGCGCCTGCGGGGCTCACCCGAACGGAGCTGCTCGAGAAGATCGACCCGTTGATCCTCGTGCAGGCCCGCCTCGTCGGCACCTACGACCGGTAGCCGGTCGCCGGGCCCTGCGTCGTCCTCAGTGGCGATGGAGGGCCCGGGGGCGGCTGCGGCGACGCTCCCCGTTGCTGATGCCGAGTCCGCCGAGCAGCGTGCGGACGAGTCCCTCGCCGGCGTGGATCGTCTCGTCGAGCACCTCGATGCCGCCCGCGACGTCGCCCGACTCGAGCTTCCACTTGGCCACGGCGAGGTTCTGCACGAGCGTGTCGTTGATCTCCGCCGCCTCGCGCTGGCGCTCCTCGGCGACGGCGAGGTCGGTGGCCACACCCTCGGCGGCCCGCTGGGTGTCCGACGCGTGGCCGATGAGGACGCCGAGCAGGAGCATCGGCGTCGTGCGGGCGGCCCATCCGAGGAGGGTGAGCTCCACCCCCTCGATGGACACCCACGCGGCGAGCAGACCGACGGCGCCTGCGGCAGCCGCCGTGCCGGCACGCAGACCGAAGGCGGACGCGACGAGGGCGATCGGCAGGACGAAGAGGAGTCCGGTGGCGTCGCGCTCGTCGCCGGTCAGGACGCGCAGCGCGAAGACGCCGATGAAGAGGGCGGCGGCAGCGGCGATGGCGAGGTGCGGGTTCCGGCGGAACCACGGACCGAGGCGGGCGGCGCGAGACATCGGGTCGATGCTCGCCGGTCGAGGCCCGGGCCTCTAGGGCACAAGGTCACACGATGCGGAGGGTCCTCGGGCGGTAGATGATGTGGCCGACGCTCCCCGGAGGCCGCCGATGCCCGTGCTGCGCTACATCACCCACCCCGACGTCGTGCCGGATCCCGACGTCCTCGTGCCCGAGTGGCGGCTGAGCCCGACCGGCGTGGCGCGGGCTCGGGCGATGGCCGCCCAGCCGTGGGTGGAGGCCACCGGTCGCGTCGTGTCCAGCCCGGAGAACAAGGCGCGCGCCGCGGCGGCGATCCTCGCCGAGCGGCTCCACCTCGTGGTGGAGGTGCGGCCCGACACGGGCGAGATCGACCGCAGCTCGACGGGATACCTGCCGGCCGAGGAGCACGAGGCGCACGCCGACCGGTTCTTCGCCCTGCCCGACGTCTCGACCGGCGGGTGGGAGCGGGCGGCCGATGCGCAGGAGCGCGTCCACGCCGCCCTGGCGGACCTGCTCGTCCCCGGAGAGGCGGACGTCGCCGTCGTCGGCCACGGTGCGGTCGGGACGCTCTGGTACTGCCGGTTGACGGGCCAGCCGATCGACCGGCGGCACGACCAGCCCGGGCAGGGCCACTACTTCACGGTCGACCTCGTGACCCGTGAGGTGCTGCACCCCTGGCGGCCCATCGACGCCGACTGACCCGCCGGTTCGCTCAGGTCCCGGCCAGCCGTTCGATGACCGGCTGCACGTCGTCGAGCTGGTCGGCGCCGATGCCGATGTAGCTGATGCCCCAGCGCTCACGGCGCTCGACGAGCTGGTCGCAGATCTCCTCGACGGTGCCGACGAGCGCGTGCGGCGTCTGCAGCGCCGCCGCGGGGGAGAGCCCGAGCGCCGGCGCCATCGTCTCGGCGACCGACGTCCGGTCGTCGGTGACCATGGCCAGGTGCACCCGGACCTGGAGCTCGAGGTCGTCGAACCGGTCGCCGGCGGCGTCGCGGATCCAGCCGAGCTTCTCCTCGGTGGCCTCGACGGTGGCGTTCGGCCCGGCCCGCTCGTCGATGACGCCGGCTCGCAGGTCGATGTTGAGCCCCACGATGTCGGCCTCCTGCGCCGCCAGGGTGAGCACCCGCCGACCGCCGCCGCCGATGAGGATCGGGGGATGCGGCTGCTGCACGGTCCGGGGTGAGCCGGTGAGGCCGTCGATCCGGTAGTGCTCGCCCTCGTGGTGGACGGTCTCGCCGCCGAGCAGACCCTTGATGATCGGGAGCGCCTCGGCCAGTCGGTCGATCCGCACGCCGGCCCGGTCGAGGGGGATGCCCGCCTGCTCGTAGTCGCTCGTCATCCACCCGGCGCCGAGACCCAGCTCGAACCGCCCGTCGGACAGGACGTCCAGCGTGGCCGCCTCCTTCGCGAGCACGGCCGGGTGGCGGTAGTCGTTGCAGAACACGAGCGCCCCGATGCGCAGCGTCGTGGTGGCTGCGGCGGCGGCCATGAGACCAGCGATCGGTGCGAGCTGCTCGTCGAGGTGGTCGGCCATCGTCAACGTCGAGACGCCGACGTCCTCGCAGCGTCGGGCGAGCTCCGTCCATCCCACGGCGTCGGTGAGCCAGCCGGCCTGGACCCCGAACCGGAACGGGCGCAATGTGGTCATCGTCCGACCGTACCGCTGCGCGCGGGCGCCGACCGCCGGACCACGAGGAGGGCCCATGGCCTGCGAGCACCTGTCCGACCTGACCGCCGTGGAGCCGACCACCACCGAGGGGTGCGAGGACTGCCTCGCCATCGGGAGCCGGTGGGTGCACCTGCGGATGTGCCAGGCCTGTGGTCACGTCGGGTGCTGCGACTCGTCGCCGCACCGCCACGCGACAGCGCACTTCCGGGCCAAGGGGCACCCGGTGATCCAGTCGTTCGAGCCAGGCGAGCGGTGGGGTTGGTGCTACGTCGACGAGGTCGCGGTCGAGGACGTCGGCGACGAGCTGGACCGGTCCTACGCCTGAGCCGGGGCGGTCCGCTCCGGTGCGGCGGACGCCCTCGGGAGCGTCACAGGGCCCCGGTACCATCGGCGATGCGATGACGTTGTTCGACCCCGAGCCCTCCGACGCCCCCTCTCCCGACCCGGACGCCACCGAGGCCGACGCCGAGGAGGCGCCCCCGGTCGACGTCTACGACGACGCGGCTTCCGGCGCCGAGGCGGCCTGGGACGCCAGCGCCCTCGAGGACCTGGACGAGGAGCGCGACGCGCTCCTGGCCGGTCTCAACCCGGCCCAGCTCGACGCCGTCACCCACCGCGAGGGCCCTCTCCTCGTCGTCGCCGGCGCGGGGTCGGGCAAGACTCGCGTGCTCACCGCCCGCATCGCCCACCTCATCCGGGCCGAGGGCGTCTCGCCGTTCGAGATCCTCGCCATCACGTTCACCAACAAGGCCGCGGCGGAGATGAAGCACCGCGTCGCCGGTCTCGTCGGCGCGGTCGCCGAGAAGATGTGGGTGTCGACGTTCCACTCGGCGTGCGTCCGCATCCTCCGTCGCGACGCGGACCGCCTCGGCTTCCCCAAGTCGTTCACGATCTACGACCAGTCCGACGCCGTGCGCCTCGTGGGCTATGTCCTGCGGGACCTCAACATCGACCCCAAGCGGTTCCCGCCCCGCACCGTCCACGCCTCGATCTCTGCCGCCAAGAACGACGGCCTCGACGCCGCGGCCTACAGCGACCGGGCGCAGGTCATCTTCGAGAAGCGCATCGCCGAGGTGTTCGCCGAGTACCAGGCCCGCCTGCTGAAGGCCGGCGCCATGGACTTCGACGACCTGCTGCTCAACACGGTGAAGCTGTTCCGGGAGCACCCCGACGTGCTCACCCACTACCAGCGCCGCTTCCGGCACATCCTCGTCGACGAGTACCAGGACACGAACAAGGTCCAGAACGAGATCGTCGTCGCCCTCGCGTCCGACCACCGCAACGTCTGCGTGGTCGGCGACAGCGACCAGTGCCTCGTCCCGGGGACGCTCGTGTCCACCCCCACGGGGGACCGCCCCATCGAGCAGGTCGGCGAGGGGGCGGACGTCCTCGGTCTGGGTGGTTCCGGCTCGATGACGGCGTCCCGGGTCACGTCGGCGCCGGCGCGGCACTACTCGGGTCGGCTCTACACGGTGACGGCCGGCGGTCGGACGATCACCGGCACGCCCCACCACCTCGTCCCCGCCGATCCCGCCCTCGGGGCCGATCGGTGGGTCGTCTACCTCATGTACCGCGCCGACCGCGGCTACCGCATCGGCTCGCTCGACCAGGCCGCTGACGCCGCATGGATCATCGAGCCTGGTCGAGACGCCGAGGAGGCCGTCTACCTGGCTGCCCGGCTCGCCGCCGAGCACGGCCTCCCCACGACCGACTTCGATGCGCCGATCGCGACGCGGCTCTTCTTCGACCTCGACACCGCGATCGGCGCCAAGGAGCTGATGGAGGCGTACGACCTCCACGCTGACTTTCCCCACGCGGTCGGGCCCAGCCGTTCCGTGGTCGAGCTCACGATGTTCGCCGACCGGGGCTACCACGACGTCTCCGGCGCCGGACGGACCGTCCGCACCGACGACTACGTGGAGGCCCTCACGCTGGCGCACGAGAAGGCTGCCGCCGGGGGCATGGAGATCCGCCGTCGCATCGACGTCGGCGGCTCGATCCTCGACATCGTCCCGCTCGCCCACCTGCGCCCCGGCATGCACGTGATGGTCGACGACGGCGCCGGAGGGATGACCCGGGCCCGGGTCGAGCGCGTCACCTCAGACCACTACGAGGGGCCGGTGCACGACCTCGAGGTCACTCCCGCGCACACCTACCTGGCCGGTGGCGTGCTCGTGCACAACTCGATCTACGCCTTTCGAGGCGCCGACATCCGGAACATCCTCGAGTTCGAGGACGCGTTCCCCGACGCCACGGTCATCCTCCTCGAGCAGAACTACCGGTCCACGCAGACGATCCTCGACGCCGCCAACGCCGTCATCGCCAACAACTTCGGGCGCAAGCCGAAGGAGCTGTGGACCGACCAGGGCGAGGGGCCGCGCATCACCCGCTACCACGCCGACGACGAGGCCGACGAGGCCCAGTGGGTCGCCCACGAGATCGCCCGGCTCCACGACAGCGGCGACTTCCAGTGGGGCGACGTCGCCGTCTTCTACCGCACCAACGCCCAGAGCCGCGTCCTCGAGGAGCGGCTCATGCGGGTGGGCATCCCCTACGTCGTCATCGGCGGCACCCGCTTCTACGACCGGCGAGAGGTCAAGGACGCGCTCGCCTACCTGCGGGCCGTCGTGAACCCCGTCGACGAGGTCAGCATGAAGCGGGTGCTGAACGTCCCCAAGCGCGGCATCGGCGACTCGACGATCGGCAAGCTCGACGTCTACGCCAACGCCCACGGCATCGCCTTCGTCGATGCGCTGCGCCGGGCCGACGACGCTGGCGTCACCGGCCGCGCCGTCAAGGGCATCCAGTCGTTCCTCGACCTGCTCGACGAGCTGGAGGACCTCCGGCCGAAGGGTCCGGCCGCGCTGCTCGAGGCCGTGTTCGAGCGCACCGGGTACACCTCCGAGCTCGAGGCCGAGCACTCCGTCGAGGCCGACGGCCGGCTCGAGAACCTGGCCGAGCTCGTCGGTGTCGCCCGGGAGGCGGAGTCGGTCGACGCGTTCCTCGAGCAGGTCTCACTCGTCGCCGACACCGATGCCCTGAACAGCGACGACTCGTCGTCGGTCGTGCTGATGACCCTGCACAGCGCCAAGGGCCTCGAGTTCCCCGCCGTGTTCCTCATCGGCCTCGAGGACGGGGTGTTCCCGCACCTGCGCTCGATCGGGGAACCCGACCAGCTGGAGGAGGAGCGCCGGCTGGCCTACGTCGGCATCACCCGGGCGCGCCAGAAGCTCTACCTCACCCACGCCTGGTGCCGGACCCTGTTCGGCTCCACCCAGTACAACCCGCCCAGCCGCTTCCTCGACGAGATCCCCGAGTCCCTCGTCGAGTCCGACCAGTCGGGGTCCCGTGGGCGGGGACGGAGTCGGGGCGACGGGTCCTCGGGCTGGTTCGGGTCCTCCGGACGGGAGCGCGGTCGTGGTGCCGCGGGGATCTCTGCCAACCGCGAGCGCATCGTCGACCAGGCCATGCAGCCGAAGGGCCCGACGCCGAGCGGCGCCGACGCCCTGGGGCTCAAGGTAGGGGACGACGTGCGCCACAACGCGTGGGGCGAGGGCGTCATCCTCGACATCGAGGGCCAGGGCGACAAGACCGAGGCGGTCGTGCGCTTCCCGTCGGTGGGGGAGAAGCGGTTGCTCCTCGCCTGGGCACCGCTCGAGAAGATCTGACCCGGTTGAGCCGGGTCGACCGAGGGCGACATCGAGTCGGGTGAGGCCGCCGGCCACCATCGCGCGGTAGCCGTCGTCGGGGAGCTCGTGGAGAGCTGCGAGCCCGAGCTCGACGTGGTGTCGTGCGGCCGGGAGGTCGCCGAGGCGGTGGTGCACATCGGCCAGGTCGAGGTGCAGCGAGGGAAGGGGCGCTCGGGCCGTTCCCGCCATGCCGGCGGCGGCCGCCCGCTCGTCGGTGACCACACGTGCGGCATCGAGGGCGCGCTGGTCCCACTCCAGCTCCTCGTGGGGATCGTCCTGCACGTCGGCCATGGCGTGGGCGACCGCGCAGCCGTGGAGGGGGTCGCCGGCCTCACCGACGTCGGCCCACACCGCCGCGAAGATCTCGCGGGCGCGGGGCCGATCGCCTCGTTGGCTCGCTCCGATCCCGTCGCCGATCCGCTGCATCACCAGGTCGTTGGCCGTCATCGGACCAGTGTGCGGACCCCCTGGGACAGTCGTGGAGCGGTGCCGGATCGAGGAGGTCCTCGGTCGAGCGCCGGCGCTCAGCCGATGACCTGCAGGGCGCCGACGACCGTGTAGACGACGACGCTCGAACCCGTCAGACCCGTGGTCACCCAGCCCGGGCCGAGCTCGTCGGGGAGGTCTCGGCGGTTGACGGCCACGATCAGACCGACGATCAGCGGGGTGTGCAGGGCGGCGACGAGCCCCGACGCGGACATGATCGCCACCGGGTCGCTGACGAGGAGCACGACGACGATCGGGAGCACGCCCGTGAGCGTGAGGACGTACAGCTCGGTCAGGCGCCGCCGCGTCGCCCAGGCGGGGAGGCCGTGGCCCCGCCGGAGGATGATCGTCATGTCGGCGAAGCTGCGCCCCCACCCGTCCTGGTTGGCGAGGACGCTGCCGCCGAGGGCGACGAGGACGGCGGCGATCATCAGCCAGAAGCCGGTGCGCCCCCAGACGTCCTGGAGGAGCCGCGAGAGGTCGGCGGCCACGTCGCTGCCCTGGGGGAGGATGCCCTCGGGGGCGAGGAGCTCGGCGCCGAGCACCATGTAGGCGACGAGCACGATGGCACCGGCGACGACCCCGACCGCCGCGGTCGTCGACATGAGTCTCATCCAGGCGTGGATCCGCTCGTGGCGGTCCTCCTCGCCGAGCGGCTCGATCTCGTCGTCCTCGGTGTCGGGCGACTCGGCGAGGGGGCTGCGTCCGCCGAACCCGCGGGCCGCGGTCCAGTAGGAGAACCAGACGATGCCCATCGAGCCGGCGAGGATCGTGCCGATCCACGGGCCGACGACGTAGGGGTCGATGCCGTCGGGCAGCGAGGGCACCAGGCCGGCGCCGAGGTCGCCGAGCGAGGGTCCGACCCTGACGGCGGCGACGACCGTGATGCCGGTGAGCACCGCCGCGAGGTACCGGGCCGCCTTCTCGATGAGCGGGTAGCCATCGGTGACGACGAGGACCGCTGCGGCGACGATCGCCCCCGCGGCCCACAGTCGGTGGTCGCCGCCGACGGCGGTCTCGAGCGCGCTCCCGACGATCGACGCCAAGCCCGCGATGCCCGCCACCGCCGCGACGACCTGGGGCACCAACACGACCCAGACCGCCCACCGGGCCGGGCCGGGGAGTCGGGCGAAGCCCTCGAGGAGGCTGCGGCCGGTGACGACGGTGTACCGGGCGGCCTCACGGATCATCACCCACATCAGGAGGCACACGGCGAGGAGCACCCACAGCAGGGCGTAGCGGTGCTGGGACGCGACCCGAGGCGTGAACAGCACCGAGCCGGTGCCGACGGCGGAGATCATCCACAGGAGCCCGGGGCCGATCCACGGGAGGATCTTGCGGCCGCTCGGGGCCTCGGGCGGTTGGGCCCGGGTGGCGATCTCGGGCTGGTCGGGCGCGGAGGTCGCAACAGACATGCTCCTCGCCCCCTAACCGCCCCGCCGCCGATCTATTCGTCCGCCCTCGCTCCCTGCCGCCCCCGTTGGCATCGATTCGACGTCGATTCGACGCCAACCCATCAGCGGGGTGGTGGGCGTGGTTCCGCCAGAGGGATGGTGCAATCGCCCCCGGGGTCGCGCAGTGGGCGCGATCGCGCCAGCCCGTTGGCAACATCGCCCCCACGAGCAGGTCGAGGACCTGCCGCTCGACCATCACGCCCCCATTCGCGCCGAATCGCCGTCGAATCGGCGCGAATGGGGCGCGGAGGCATGTCGCACCGAGGCGGAACGGGTGCGCGCGGCGCGGGCCGCGTCGGTAGCGTGCGCGGCGATGGCGCTCGCCCGGTGGAAGGACCTCTGCATCGATGCCGCCGACGCGGCCGTCGTCGGTCGGTTCTGGGCCGACGCCCTCGGACTCGAGCTCACGGTCGACGACGACGGCGATGCGGTGCTCCGGGGCGCCCGGCCGGAGGAGACCATCTGGATCAACGCCGTGCCCGAGCCCACGACGTCGAAGAACCGGGTCCACCTCGACGTCGACGTGACGTCGCTCGACCCGCTCCTCGACCTCGGCGCCACCGTCCTGCGGCCCGAGGGCGACGGCGGGATCCGCTGGACCCTCCTGGCCGACCCCGAGGGCAACGAGCTCTGCGCTTTCCTGCGCGACGAGATCGACACCGATGCCCCCGCCCGCCGCTACGCCATGGTCGTCGACTGCGCCTCCTCACAGGCCTCTCAGGCCGAGGCGACGTGGTGGGCCGACGTGCTCGGCGCGACCGTGAACGACGACGGACGCGGGTTCTGGTGGGTGGAGGGCATCGACGGCTTCCCGTTCGACTCGTGGGACCTCGTGCCCGTCCCCGAACCGAAGACGGTCAAGAACCGCATCCACTGGGACCTGGTGTGCGACGACGTCCCGGCCCTCGTCGCACGCGGCTGCACCGTCCTGCGGGCGCCCGACGGCGACATCTCCTGGCACGTCCTCGCCGATCCGGCGGGCAACGAGCTCTGCGCGTTCCCGTCGGCCGAGTAGCCCCTCAGGCGACGGGCTCGTCGACGAACCAACCGCTCGGCGCCAGCTCGGCGCCCATGCGGGGCACGTACTGGTCGAAGAACACCCGGGCCGTCAGCTCCCGCCGGCTCCGCACGCCGGACTTCTCGAACACCGACTTCAGGTGGTCCTGCACCGTGTAGACGGACATGTGGAGCTGGGCTGCGATGTCCTTCGTCTCCACCCCTTGCAGCACCAGTTGGGCGACGTCGCGCTCGCGCGGGGTCAGCTGGAAGGCCGACACGACCAGCGGGACGATCTCGGGCGGTCGCGCCTCCTCCATCGTCACGACCACCTGGCCGCCGGTGGCGCCGGGACCGGCCAGCGGGGAGGCGTGCAGCACGAGCCACCGACCCGACCGCAGGCGCACCCGACAGCGGGGCAGGATCGTCGTCTCCCGGCGGGCGTAGCGTCGTGCGCCGGCCACGAGGGCGACGATCGTCGTGATCGGGTTGCTGCTGTTGTCGCACGCCGCCAGCTCGTCGAGCCAGACGTCGGCGCCGACGCTCACCTGTGACAGCTCGTCGTGCTCGTCGACGATGATCACCGCCGGTCCGGCGGCGTCGATGCCGGTGACCGTCGTCGCGCAGCGGGCCAGCAGGCCGGACCGGAGCCCCACCGCCAACATCGGTGAGATGGCGGTCGCGAACGCCACCTCCTCCGGCTCGTAGGGGGCCTCGTCGCTGCGGTGGAGGCAGATGCCGCCCCACGTACGCCCGCCGGTGCGGGCGACGATGCGCAGCTCGTCGTGGAACTCGTAGAACGGCGTGAGGAACTCGCGCATGCGGATCGACCGGGCGATGTCACCGCCGGTGGCGTGGCTCACGGCGACGGCATCGAGGCCGGCGTCGAACAGGTTGATGAAGCTCGTCTCGTCGCCGCCGCTGTACTCGATCTTGCCCCACTCGGCGTCGCGCTCGTTGTCCGCCTCCAGCTGGCCGTACTTGAAGGTCGCGGTGCAGATCTGGGTGGCGGGATCGACGACCAGCACGCACGACGCGGCGTGCGGGATGGCACGGCCGAGCGACGACATCGCCTCGACGAGGAACGTGTCGACGTCGAGGCCGGCACGGGCCAGCACGTCGATGTCGCCGCGGACGCGCTCTGCGGTGAGCCGACTGGTGGGCATGGCGGTCAGTGTGCGCCCAACCGGTCGGCTTGGGAATCCCCAATGTCTGGGGGGTCGCGAGGCCCCGGCCGACCCTGCCGGGGGAACCCGCGCCCACGGGATCGACCGCCACGGCGCCGCCCCGCATCGTGGCCGCCATGACCACCACGCACACCACCTCACCCACCACGCGGGTCCTCGGCTCGCTCGCCCTCGTCGCCGCGCTCGGCCTCCTCGGCACCGCATGCGGCGACGACGATGCCGATGCCGGCGCCGCGCCGACCCCGGAGACCACCGCCGCGCCGGCCGAACAACCCGTGCCGGCCGAGCAACCCGAGCCGGAGACCCTGACCGTCGTCCTGGAGGACTTCGCGTTCGCCGACCTGCCCGCGTCGGTCCCCGCCGGCACCCGCCTCACCGTCGTCAACGAGGCTCAGCGCGAGCTGCACGAGCTGGTCGCGGTCCGCCTGCCCGACGACGAGCAGCGCTCCGCGGAGGAGCTCGTCCACGACCCCGCCGCGCTCGAGGAGGTGCTCACCGCGGGTCCGCCGGCCGCCGTGCTGCTGGCCGCCCCCGGCGGCGAGGCCATCCCCGCGGTCGGCGACGGGACCCTCTCCGAGCCGGGCCGCTACCTCATCGTCTGCATGATCCCGAGCGGCGTCGAGCCCGCCGTCTACCTCGAGGCCGCCGCGCAGTCGGGCGGCGCACCCCCGCAGGTCGACGGCGGCCCGCCGCACGTCGCCCACGGCATGTTCGCCGAGCTCGTGGTCGAGTGATCGTCGAGCTCCCCCCGCAGTCCCCGGTCGACGACCTCGGCCGGCTGCTCCACGCCGGTGACGTGGCCGCGCAGCTCGCCCTGGCGGTCACCCACGTCGACGGTGCCCTCCACGCCGCCGGCCTCACCGCCGCCGACCTCACCGAGGTCCGTGTACGTACGACCGACCCCGGCGCTCTGGTGGAGGTCCGCGAGGTGCTCGACGAGTACCTCGCGGCGTCCGGCGGCGCCCCCGTCATCACCGTCGTCGAGGTCGACCTGCTCGACGACCCCGAGATGGTCGTCACCCTCGACGTCCACGCCCTCCGACCCGCCCACCACGCCTGACACCCCGACCCGAGAGGACCACCGACATGCACACGAACCCGCCCCGCCACCACCCCGTCGAGATCGCTCCCGACACCTTCGTCATCCAGGCCACCCAGGGCGAAGGTGTCGCCCCGATGGCCGTGCACCTCAACTCCATGGTCATCCGTGGCCGCGAGCCGATCGTCGTCGACACCGGCGCCGCCACCCACCGGGACCGCTACCTCGAGGACCTGTTCTCGCTCGTCGACCCCGAGGACGTCCGCTGGGTCTTCCTCAGCCACGACGACGCCGACCACTACGGCAACCTCGACGCCGTGATGGCCGCCTGCCCGCACGCCACGCTCGTCACCTCGTGGTTCCAGTGGGAGCGGATGGAGAACATGCCGACCATCCCGCCGTTCCGCCTGCGCTGGATCGACGACGGCGGCACGTTCGAGGCCAACGGCCGCACCTACGCCGCCATCCGCCCGCCGGTCTACGACTCGCCGACCACCCGGGGCCTCTACGACACCGGCACCGGCGTGTACTGGGCGAGCGACTGCTGGGCCACGCCGGTCGCCCGCGGCACGGCGAACGTCGACGAGCTCGACGCCGCCGACTGGCGCGACGGCTTCACGATGTTCCAGCTGATGAACAGCCCGTGGCTGTCCGTCGTCGACGACGCCAGGTACCAGCGGTCGGTCGACCGGGTGGCCGACCTCCACATCCGCGCCATCGCCTCGGCGCACGGTCCGGCGATCACCGGCGGCAACGTCGCCGTCGCGATGGACATGCTGCGGGGCCTGGCGGGGATGGACGTCCCCGAGGGTCCGGGCCAGCCGATGCTCGACGAGATCGTGAACGGCCTGCTGGCCGACGCGGCCGCCGACGGGCGCTGAGCCCGAGGTCCGACGGCCGGTTCGGTCAGTCCGAGTCGGCCGCGGGCTCCTCGGTGGGCGAGTCGTCCGCCGGCGCCTCGTCCTCCTCGCGGAACTCGGCGTTGAGGTCCACGAACAGCTGGCCGTCCTCCACCGTCACCGGGTAGCTGGCGAGACCCGGGTCGTCGATGGCGAACCGGTCGCCGTCGCAGTCCTCGAACTCCGCATCGTCGGCCTGCCACTGCAGCACGCAGTCGCGCTCCTTGCCGATCGGCGCGGCGCCGACGGCGTACCAGCCCGACTCGGCGTCCTCGCCGACGTGGTGGAGCAGGATGTCGCGCGACCCACCGGCGACGTCCGCGAAGAGGATCGGCCCGCCGTCGGCGATCGTGTCGGCCCGCGAGGCGGCCGGACCACCCGGGAAGCGGTCGTCGCCCAGCCGGATCTCGACGTTGTCACCGCCCGAACCGGCGAGGCTCACGACGAACCACACGAGACCGAGCCCGGCGACCACACCCGCGAGTGCGACGACGATCGCGGTGGTCGTCGCCCGCGACGTGCGCCGCTCGACCGGGCTCACGCCGCCGCTCCACGACGGGACGCGAACGGCCGGGGCGATTGGGGACCGTGACCGGGCATCCACCTAGTATCGCCCCGAGTCGCGCTGGTGCCCGGCGCGGCGTTCTCCCCAACGCCCCGGAGGCAGGCAGCGAGTGGATCTCTTCGAGTACCAGGGAAAGCAGTTCTTCGCATCGTTCGGCATCCCGGTGTCCGCGGGTGACGCGGTGACGACGGTGGACGACGCCGTGGCCGTCGCCGATCGCATCGGCTACCCCGTCGTCGTGAAGGCGCAGGTGCAGGTCGGCGGCCGCGGCAAGGCCGGCGGCATCAAGCTCGCCGACGACGCCGACGAGGTCCGCACCCACGCCGGGAACATCCTCGGCATGGACATCAAGGGCCACACCGTCGAGATCCTCTGGATCGAGACCGCCTCCGACATCGCCGAGGAGTACTACGCGAGCTTCACGCTCGACCGCTCGGCCAAGAAGCACCTCGGCATGCTGTCGGCCGAGGGCGGCGTCGAGATCGAGGCCGTCGCCGAGTCCAACCCCGACGCCATCGCCAAGATCTGGGTCGACCCGGTCGACGGGCTCACCGAGGCCCAGGCCCTGGAGTGGGTCGCCGCCGCCAAGCTCAACCCCGAGGCCACCGAGGGCGCGGTCGACATCCTCCAGAAGCTGTACACGGCCTACGTCGACGGCGACGCCGACCTCGTCGAGATCAACCCGCTGATCTTCACCCCCGACGGTCGTGTCCATGCCCTCGACGCCAAGGTCACCCTCGACGCCAACTCGGTGTTCCGCCACCCGGACTACGAGCAGTACGAAGCCACCCAGGTCCGCGACGAGCGCGAGACCGAGGCGTTCGAGAAGGGCCTCCAGTACGTCGGCCTCGAGGGCTCGGTCGGCGTGATCGCCAACGGCGCCGGCCTCGCGATGTCCACCGTCGACATCGTCAACCAGGTCGGCGGCAAGCCCGCCAACTTCCTCGACATCGGCGGCGGCGCCAACGCCGACGTGATGGCCGGGGCGCTCGAGGTCATCACCAACGACCCGAACGTGCGGTCGATCTTCATCAACATCTTCGGCGGCATCACCAAGGGCGAGGAGGTGGCCAACGGCATCGTCACCGCCATGGGTCGCGTCCAGATCGACGTGCCGATCGTCGTCCGCCTCGACGGCACGAACGCCGAGCAGGGCCGCGAGATCCTCGAGCCCCACCTGAGCGACAAGCTCCTGATGGAACCGACCATGGTCGCCGCCGCCGAGCGCGTCGTCGCGCTGGCCAAGAACTGAGAAGGGACGACCGAGAGCATGAGCATCTTCGTCGACGAGAACACCAAGGTCGTCTACCAGGGCCTCACCGGCAGCCAGGGCCGCTTCTACGGCCTGCTGAACCGTGAGTACGGCACGCAGGTCGTGGCCGGCACCAACCCGAAGAAGGCCGGCACCGACGTCGAGGGCATCCCCGTGTACGCCACGGTCGCCGATGCCGTCGAGGCCACCGGCGCCACCGCGTCGTGCATCTTCATCCCCGCCCCGGGCGTGAAGGACGCCGTCATCGAGGCCGCCGAGGGCGGCGTGAAGTTCATCGTGGCCATCACCGAGGGCGTCCCCGCCCAGGACGAGGCCTGGTTCTTCAACAAGCTGCAGCGGGACTTCCCCGACGTGCAGCTGCTCGGCCCGAACTGCCCCGGCATCATCAGCCCCGGCAAGTGCAACATCGGCATCACCGCCGGCCACATCGCCAAGCCGCCGGTCGAGGGCGAGCCGTCGGTCGGCATCGTCAGCCGCTCCGGCACGCTCACGTACCAGGCGCTCTACGAGCTGAAGCTGAACGACATCGCGGTGTCGACCTGCGTCGGCATCGGCGGCGACCCGGTGCCCGGCACCTCGTTCATCGACTGCCTGAAGGCGTTCGAGGCCGACGACCAGACCGACGCCGTGATGATGTTCGGCGAGATCGGCGGGTCGGCCGAGGAGGAGGCCGCCGAGTTCATCAGCAACGAGATGAGCAAGCCCGTCGTCTCCTACATCGCCGGCGTCACCGCCCCGGCCGGCAAGAAGATGGGCCACGCCGGCGCCATCGTCTCCGGCGGCAAGGGCACCGCCGCCGCCAAGATGGACGCCCTGCGCGCCGCCGGCGTGCACGTCGGCAACAACCCGACCGAGGCCAGCCAGCTGATGGTCGAGGTCGTCAACGGCCTGAAGAAGTAGCCGCATCGGGTCGCGCTGCGACCCGCTCCTGCACGTCGACTCCGCCCGGTGGCCACACGGTCGCCGGGCGGAGTCGCGCCCGGGCCTACCCTGGCCGCACCCCGACGGCGAGACATGGAGGCGTGGCGATGAGCGACCGACCGGGCGCGGGCTGGTATCCGGACCCCTCGGACCCGGCGCAGCAGCGCTGGTGGGACGGCACGGCGTGGACGGACCAGGTGAGCGGAGCCGGCGGTGCTCCCGGCGTGTCGACCTCCCCGGCGGCGACACCCGGCCGGGTGGAGCTGGCCGAGCGGCTGATGCGCGCCCGACCCGAGGGCAGCGTCGGCGTCGCGGTCGCGGCGGCGGGCGGCGTGCTCGGGGTCCTCGGTGCGTTCGTCACGATCTCGGAGACCGACGGGCGCACGCCGTCCAACCTCGTCGCGGTGCTCGTCCTCCTCGCCGCCTACGCGCTCGCGCTGGCCGGTCCGGCGTGGACGCGGCCGGCCGCCCTGGCCGGTGGGGTCGTGGCGCCGCTGGTCCTGGCCGGCAACCTGGCCCCGGAGCTCGACGGCCGCATGGCGATCATCCTCCCCGCACTGCTGGCCGGAGGCGCGTGGCTGGCCATGTTCCTCGCCCCCGGCCTGCGGGGTGCGCCGGTGCTCGTCGCCGGTGCGCTGCTCGCGGCGTGGGCGGCGTTCACGGGCGCGACGGCACCGACGAACGACGCGTTCCGCTCGGTCGAGGTGTACGGGATGGGGGGCACCGGCTACTGGGACGCGCCCGTGAACCCGATCGGCCAGGGCGAGTCGACGCTCGTCGTCGCCCTCGTCGTCGTGTGCGTCGCGGCGGTGCTCGACCGGCGTGGCTGGCGGGTCCTGGCCACCCCGTTCATCGCCGTCGGCGTCGTGCTCGGGTTCGTCGGGGTGTCGAGCGTGACGTCCGGGGTCGACTCGATCGCCGCCAGTGCGGTCCTCGTCATCGCCGTGGGCGGCGTGATCGCCGTCGTCGGCGGCTCCGGACGCCGCCGCGGCTCGACGTGGATCGGGACGGGCCTGGCCGTCGCCGGCATCGTGGCCCTCCTGGCCGACCTCGTCGACGACCCGACCGGTGCCGGGGTCCTGCTCGTGCTCATCGCCGCCGGCCTCGTGGCCGGGTCGCAGGCGATCGAGCGGGCGGTGGCGCCGGCCGTGGCGTCGGGCGAGGAGACCCCCTCCCGGCCCGAGGCGTTCTGAGCTCGGACGCGGACGGGCCCCGCTCCGGAGAGCGGGGCCCGTCGTGTCCTGCGACGTCAGTCGATCAGAAGGCGCTCGGGGGAGCGGTCGACGTGCCCGACTTCTCCTCCTGGAACTTCAGGAACCCACCGACGGCCAGGCCGACGGCGGCGATCGCGGCGAGGAAGAGGCCGAACGCCCGGTCCCAGCCCGTCTGGCCGATGAGGAGCTTCAGGACGACGAGGATGGCGGCGAGCGCACCGGCGCCGAGGTGCACCTGGCCCCAGGTGACGGGCAGGTCGGGGAGCTTGGTGTCCGGCGAGAACGCCGAGACGGCCACCTGCGCCAGCATCACGATGCCAAGGATCACCGGGAGGATCCCCCAGAAGAACCACTCCCAGCCGTTGACGGTCACGTCCCCGCCGAACGGGCCGAAGTCGACCTTGAACCACGGCAGGAAAGAGAAGATCAGCAGTGCGATGGCCGACCCCGCGATCACCTTGTCGCTGGTCGTGAGCTTGTTCAGGTCCACCCGTGCCTCCAGGGATGATGCGACGTCGTGTCGCGGGTCACGCTAGACCACGAGGTGCGGTCAGCGATGCGTTCAGTGCAACGCGACCCTACGTGCCCGGCTGTGCGCGATCTGTGATCCCGCGCCCGACGGGCTGACTGCGGGCGACTGCTACCGTCAGCCCACGTGCGCATCGGGGTGCTGGCATCGGGAAGCGGGACGTTGCTCGAGGCCATCCTCGCTGACGGCATCCCCGTCGAGGTCGTCATCACGGACCGTCCCTGCCGGGCGGTCGAGGTGGCCGAGTCGGCCGGTGTGGAGGCCGTCGTCGTCGCCCGCGACAGCTTCGGCGCCGACTTCGACCGTGACGGCTACACCGACCGGGTCGTCGCCGAGCTGCGGGCCCGCGACGTCGAGCTCGTCGTGATGGCCGGGTTCGGCACCGTGATGCCGAAGGCCGCCGCCGAGTTCCCGGGCCGGCTCCTCAACACCCACCCCGCCCTGCTGCCGTCGTTCAAGGGCTGGCACGCGGTGCGCGAGGCGCTGGCGGCCCGCGTGAAGGTCACCGGGTGCACCGTCCACATCGCCACCGAGGTGATGGACGAGGGCCCGATCCTCTCCCAGGAGGCCGTCGTCGTGGAGCCCGACGACACCGAGGACTCGCTCCACGAGCGCATCAAAGAGGTCGAACGGCGGATCTACCCCGCCACCATCCGCCGGTTCATCGAAGGGACCCTGCCATGACCGCACCCCGTGCGCTGATCTCCGTCTACGACAAGACCGGTGTGGTCGACCTGGCGAAGGGCCTCGTCGCCCTCGGGTGGGAGATCGTGTCGAGCGGGGGCACCGCGCGCGCCCTCGACGACGCGGGGATCGCCGTCACGACGGTGGAGGAGGTCACCGGTTCGCCGGAGATGCTGTCGGACCGGGTGAAGACCCTGCACCCGAAGATCCACGGCGGCCTGCTGGCCGACCTCGACCTGCCCGAGCACCGCGCCGACCTCGAGGCCAACGGGATCGCGCCGTTCGGGCTCCTCGTCTCCAACCTGTACCCGTTCCGCTCCGACCCCTCGATCGCGCTCATCGACATCGGCGGCCCGGCCATGGTGCGGGCGGCGGCGAAGAACCACGCCCACGTCGGCGTGGTCGTGAACCCCGAGGACTACGGGATCGTGCTCGCCGAGCTGCGCGACCACGGTCACCTGTCGGTCGCCACCCGCCGGCGCCTGGCCCGCGACGCCTTCGCCCACACCGCGGCCTACGACGCGGCGATCGTCACCTGGTTCGACGAGACCGACGCTCGTCTGGCGGCCGACGCCGGCGACCCGCCGTCGCTGCCGTCGACGGTGCACCTCGCGCTCGAGCGGGTGCAGGACCTGCGCTACGGCGAGAACCCCCACCAGGTGGGCGCCCGCTACCGGACGGTCGGCACCGAGAGCTGGTGGGACGCGGTCGAGCAGCACGGGGGACTGCCGCTGTCGTACCTCAACCTCTACGACGCGGCCGCGGCGTGGAACCTGGTGCACGACCTCGGCGCCGGGCCCGCGGTGGCGATCATCAAGCACGCCAACCCTTGCGGCGTGGCCCTCGGGGACACGCTGGCCGACGCCTACGCCAAGGCCTTCGCCTGCGACGAGCGCTCGGCGTTCGGCGGCATCGTCGCCCTCAACCAGGTCGTCGACGCGGACACCGTCGAGGCCATGGTCGCCGCCGCGCAGGCCGACGTGGTCATCGCCCCGGGCTACGACGACGGGGTGATCGAGGCGCTCCAGAAGAAGCGGAAGAACACCCGGCTGCTCACCGCGCCGGCGCCGACGGGCGACCCGCTCGAGCTGCGGCAGATCTCCGGTGGGTGGCTCGTCCAGGACGCGCACCACTTCGCCCGCCACCGTGCCGACTGGCAGGTCGTCACCACGGCGGAGCCCACCGACGAGCAGTGGGCCGACGCCGAGCTGGCGTGGCGGGTGTGCGGCCACGTGAAGTCGAACGCCATCGTGCTCGTGAAGGACCGGGTGGCGTGGGGCATCGGCGCCGGCCAGCAGAACCGGGTCGAGTCCGGCGAGATCGCGGTGAAGAAGGCCGACGGACGTGCCGCCGGCGGCGCCTGCGCCAGCGACGCGTTCTACCCCTTCCCCGACGGCATGGACGCCCCGGCCGCGGCTGGCTCGGCCGTGGTCATCCAACCGGGTGGCGCCATGCGCGACGACGATGTGATCGCCCGGGCCAACGAGCTGGGCCTCGCCATGGTGTTCACCGGCGAGCGCCACTTCCTCCACTAGCGAGCGCGGAGCGACATGGATCCAGGCTGGTACGACGACCCCTTCCGCCGCTTCACCCAGCGGTACCACGACGGTGACGGCTGGACCGAGCACGTCTCCGACGGCAGCGGCGTGTCGTTCGTCGACCCGTCGGGCTCCGATCCGTTCGTCGCCGGCCCGCCGCCGACGGGCCCGGCGTGGTCGCCGTCCGGCGTCGCCGGCCCGCCCGGCGCGGCCGGTCGTCCGCTCGCCAGCCCCTGGGCGCGGCTCGGGGCGAACTTCCTCGACAGCCTCATCGTCGGCATCCCGACGAGCATCGTCACCGGTGCCCTCTTCGGCCCGGCGATCGAGGTCACAGAGATCTCGACCTTCGGGGGCGAGGTCACCTACGAGTGGGAGTTCCACGGGCCGGCGCTTCTGATCACCCTCGTGGTCCAGCTCGCCTACTTCGTCGGGTTCCTCGTCCAGCGGGGCGCCACGCCCGGGAAGATGCTCGTGGGCCTGAAGGTCGTCGACGCCGACGAGGGGCGGTACCCGTCGCCTGGGGCCGCGTTCCTCCGCTGGCTGGTCACCTTCTCCTACATCCTCGTCATCCCCTTCATCGTCACCGTGGTGATGATCTTCGTCGACCCTCGGCGCCAGACGCTGCACGACAAGGCGGCTCGCACGATCGTCGTACGGGAGCAGCGGTGATCGCCCGCCCCGAGGAGACCGCCCGCCCCGAGGAGGAGGCCCGATGACCGCACAGGTGCTCGACGGCGAGGTCGTCGCCGCACGGATCAAGGACGACCTGGCCCGCCGGATCGCCGTCCTGCGGGATCAGGGCGTGACGCCGGGCCTCGGCACGATCCTCGTCGGCGACGACGGGCCGTCGGCCAACTACGTGGCGATGAAGCACCGGGACTGCGAGGCGATCGGCATGGAGTCGTTCCACCGCCACCTGCCTGCGGACTCGACCCAGCACGAGGTGGAGGCGGCGGTCGACGCGTTCAACGAGAACCCCGAGGTCGACGCCTACCTCATGCAGTACCCGTTCCCTGCCGGGCTCGACTTCGAGGCGGCGCTGCTGCGCATGGATCCGGCGAAGGACGTCGACGGCCTGCACCCGGTCAACCTCGGGAAGCTCGTGATGGGGACCGTGGGGCCGCGGCCGTGCACGCCTGTCGGGATCGTCGAGCTGCTGCGCGCCTACGACATCGACCTGAAGGGGGCGCACGTCGTCGTGGTGGGGAGGGGGCTGACGATCGGTCGGCCGCTCGCCAACCTGCTCACGCTGAAGGAGCCGGGCCTGAACGCTGCGGTCACCGTCGTGCACACGGGGGTCGACGACATCGGCAGCTACACCCGGGAGGCCGACGTCCTCGTGGCGGCCGCCGGGTCGCCGGGTCTCGTGACCGCCGACATGGTGCGGCCGGGCGCCGTCGTCGTGGCCGCTGGTGTGTCGTTCCAGGGGCGGAAGCTGCTGTCAGACGTGGCCGACGACGTGGCCGAGGTGGCGTCGTGGCTGTCGCCCCGCATGGGAGGGGTCGGCCCGATGACCCGGGCGATGCTGCTCTCGAACTGCGTCGAGGCCGCCGAACGCCGGGCCGTGGGTCGGGGCTGACGGCCACTGGTCCGCGTTGCCTCGACAACTCCGGCGTGCTGACGTTTCGTGCACTTTGACGTGCTCTTGATCTGAGGGTCCAAGCGCTCTAGGGTCGGCGCCGTGCGGATCGGCGGAAGGATCCTCGGCGGCTGTCTCGTGGCGGGCGCGCTCGTGCTCGCGGCGGCGTGCGGTGGCGATGACGACGGTGGCGATGCGGCGCGGGCCACCGTGCCCTCGTCGACGAGCTCGACCTCGACGACGAGCACCTCCACCACGACCACCGCGCCGGCGCCGGAGTTCGAGCCACTGCTCGCCGACCCGAGCCTCACCCCCGAGGAGCAGGTCGAGCAGGCCTACCTGTTCTCCTGGGACATCTACCTCGACGCCGTCGAACGCGGTGACACGTCGTTCCTCCACCTCGCCTACGCCGATGAAGCCCTCGATCTCGTCGCCTCCGAGGTCGAGCGCCTCTCGTCGGCCGGACAGATGGTTCTCGGGAGTGTGGGCCATGACTATGCGATCACCGAGACCGCAGAGGGAGAGGTGGTGGTTCTCGACGCCTACACGAATCACCTGGTTCTCCACGACGCAGTCACCGGACAACCACTCGAAAGTGATCCCAACACGACGAACGAGCAGTTCTTTGCGATGAGGAAGGTGGGTGACGCGTGGCTCGTCGTGGACATCTTCGGCGGCGAGTAGCCGCTCCTCTGGGGCTCGGACTCGCTCTGACCCTTGTGACTCCTGGACTCGCAGGTGGCTATGGACGAGACCAGAACGAGTCGCCTGTTTCGTCTGACGGTCAAGCCGTCACGATCGAGCTGATCGTGCGCCAAGGCGAGCGACTGGCGCCGCGGGTCGGACACCGGGGTGGTTCGGGGAACGCTCCCTCCTGCACCTACACGCTGGTCGAGATCCCGACCGCGGCGGAGGCATACGAGATTCTGGGCGAGCCACCCTCGGTCGATGCCGTTCCCTACTGGCTCATGTGCGGCTCGGCGATGATCCGGCCGCTGTGGGTGACGCCGGACCAGGTGGTGGACCTCGACGACGTGGTGCGGGGCGAGGCCCAGCGCTACGTCGAGACGGTGCTCGGGCCGCAGCTCTCGATCGGCGTGGCACCGGCCGAGTTCGCGGTGACCGGCGTCCCCGCCTCGTTCTGGGTCGACGGCTGGGACGGCCAGCGGATCGCCGTGCCGCCCATCTCGCCCTTCGGCGAGACCATCGAGGTGTTCCTCGACCTCGAGACCGTCACGTGGGACTTCGGCGACGGCACGACCGCCTCGGGCGACCTCGGTGCCGCGCCACCCGCAGCCTCGACCGTGCGGCACAACTACACCGACCGCTCGACGACCCCGAGCGATCCGGACCGTGGGTACGCAACGGACGCGACGGTGACGATCGCCGTGGCGTACCGCATCGACGGCGGGCCGGAGGTCGCCGTGAACCCGCCGCTGACCGCGACGACGGCGAGGCCGGTCGTGGTGCGGGAGCTCCAGGCCGTCCTCGAGTGAGGCTGCCAGACGCCGTGCGGAGTGTCCGCACGTCCGACGTTGTCGAGCCGACGCGGACCTCCGGGCCGGCCGAGGCACCGAACCCCACGACCTAACCTCTCCCGCCATGGCGCTCATCCGTGACCTGCTCGCCGCAGGCCCCTCCGTCTCGTTCGAGTTCTTCCCGCCGAAGACGGACGAGGCCGAGCGCCAGCTCCAGCTGACGATCAAGGAGCTCGAGCACCTCAGCCCCTCGTTCGTCTCCGTCACCTACGGCGCCGGCGGCTCGACGAGGGAGCGCACCCGCGACATCGTCATCGGCATCGAGCGGGACACCTCCCTCACCGCGATGGCCCACCTCACCTGCGTCGGCCACCGCCGCCACGAGATCACCGAGCTCCTCGAGGAGTACGAGCAGGGCGGCGTCAGCAACATCCTCGCCCTCGCCGGCGACCCGCCCACCGACGGCGAGCCCGCCGAGGGCGACTTCGCCTACGCCCTCGAGCTGGTCGAGCTCGTCCGTGAGGCCGGCGACTTCAGCGTCGGCGTCGCCGCCCACCCCGAGGGTCACCCGCGCTCGCCGGACCGGGACAGCGATCTCCGCCACCTCGCCGCCAAGCTGACCGCAGCCGACTTCGGCGTCACCCAGTTCTTCTTCCGGGCCGAGGACTACCTGCGCATGCGCGACGGCCTCGTCGAGCGGGGCTGCGACACCCCGGTCATCCCCGGGATCATGCCGGTGACCAACGCCCGCCAGGTCCAGCGCTTCGCCGAGCTGTCCGGCGCCGCCTTCCCGGCCGATCTGGCCGCACGGCTGGAGAGCGTGGCCGACGACGCCGTTGAGGTCCGGCGCATCGGCGTCGAGGTCGCCACCGAGCTGTGCCGCACGCTCCTCGACGAGGGCGTGCCCGGGCTGCACTTCTACACCCTCAACCGCTCCACCGCGACGAGGGAGATCGCCGCCAACCTCGGTCTCGCCCGGCCCTAGGCACGTGAACCCTCGGCGCCTGCACATCCTCGGAGCGAGCGGCGCGGGCACGACCACGCTCGGGCGCGCGATCGCCGACCGGTGGTCGGTGCCCCACGCCGATGTCGACGACTACTTCTGGGAGCCGACCGATCCGCCGTACACGCGGCAGAGGGAGCCTGCGGCCCGCCTGCGGTTGATGGAGGAGATCTTCGTCGCCCGGCCCGCCTGGGTCCTCACCGGGTCGATCGTGGGATGGGGTGAGTCACTGATCCCCCACATCGATCTCGCTGTGTTCGTCACCCTCGACCCGTCGGTCCGGCTCGCCCGGCTGCGCCGGCGCGAACGGCAGCGGTACGGCGCTCGCATCGACGAGGGTGGCGATCTCCACGAATCCACCGAGGGGTTCCTCGCGTGGGCCGCCGGCTACGACGATCCGTCCTTCGCCGGCCGCAACCGCGCCCTCCACGAGGCCTGGCTGGCGGAGCTGCCCTGTCCGGTGCTCCACGTCGACGGCGATCGTCCACTCGTCGATCTCGTCGCCGAGGTCACCGGGGCCGACCCGCCCTGACACGCGAACCGGCTCCTGTCCGTCTCCAGATCCGGAGGCGAGCAGGAGCCAGTCGCGCGGAGGCGGCGGTGGGGGCGGCAGCGGGACCGCCCCTCAGGGCTCACCCCTTGGACATCGCCGCCTGGAGGTTCTGGTCGATGGTGGCCATGAACTCCTCGGTGGTCTGCCACTCCTGATCGGGGCCGACCAGCAGCGCGAGGTCCTTCGTCATCTTGCCGCCCTCGACGGTCTCGACGATGACCCGCTCGAGGGTCTCGGCGAACTGCGTCACCTCGGGCGTGCCGTCGACCTTGCCGCGGTGGGCGAGGCCCCGGGTCCAGGCGAAGATCGAGGCGATCGGGTTGGTCGAGGTCGGGTTGCCCTTCTGGTGCTCCCGGTAGTGGCGGGTCACGGTGCCGTGGGCCGCCTCGGCCTCGACGGTCTGGCCGTCGGGGGTCATGAGGACCGAGGTCATCAGGCCCAGCGACCCGAAGCCCTGGGCGACGGTGTCGGACTGCACGTCGCCGTCGTAGTTCTTGCACGCCCAGACGTAGCCGCCCTCCCACTTCATGGAGGCCGCGACCATGTCGTCGATGAGCCGGTGCTCGTAGGTGAGACCCTTGGCGTCGAACTCGGCCTTGAACTCGGCGTCGAAGACCTCCTGGAACAGGTCCTTGAAGCGCCCGTCGTAGGCCTTGAGGATCGTGTTCTTGGTCGACATGTACACCGGGTAGTCCCGGTCGAGGCCGTAGCGGAACGAGGCCCGGGCGAAGTCCCGGATCGACTCGTCGAGGTTGTACATCGTCATGGCGACGCCGCCGCCGGGGAACTGGAACACCTCGTGCTCGATCGGCTCGCCGCCGTCGGACGGGGTGAAGGTGACGGTGAGGGTGCCGGGGCCGGGCACCTTGAAGTCGGTGGCCCGGTACTGGTCGCCGAAGGCGTGACGACCGATGACGATCGGCTTCGTCCACCCCGGGACGTAGCGGGGGATGTTCGACATGATGATCGGCTCGCGGAACACGACGCCGCCGAGGATGTTGCGGATCGTGCCGTTCGGCGACCGCCACATCTGCTTCAGGCCGAACTCCTCGACCCGGGCCTCGTCGGGGGTGATCGTGGCGCACTTCACGCCGACGCCGTGCTGCTTGATGGCGTTGGCGGCGTCGATCGTGATCTGGTCGTCGGTGCGGTCCCGCTCCTCGATGCCGAGGTCGTAGTACTTCAGGTCGACGTCGAGGTAGGGGAGGATGAGCTCCTCACGGATCATCTGCCAGATGATCCGGGTCATCTCGTCGCCGTCGAGCTCGACGATCGGGTTCGCGACCTTGATCTTCGACATGTCTGTTCTCTTCGCCTCGTGGATCGGGATGCGGGGGACCTGGGCAGGATAGGACAAGTCGAAGACAAGTGACCAGGGCGCGGACTGGGCACGTCCCGTCCGTACGGCGTACGGTGCCGCAGGCCACACCGACGCCCGAACCGCTAGGTTGGCTCCACCGAACGACCGTCACCCAGGGGGCAGCAGTGCGCGACCAGGACAAGATCTTCATCGACGGCGCGTGGGTGCCGTCGGAGGGCACCGGGACCATCGAGGTGGTCAACGCCTCGACCGAAGAGGTCATGGGCCACATCCCCGAGGGGACCGCGGGGGACGTCGACAAGGCCGTCGCCGCCGCCAAGCGGGCCTTCGAGTCGTGGTCGACCCAGCCGGTCGACGAGCGCCTCAAGTACGTGCAGCGCCTCGCCGAGGAGCTCAACGCCCGCAACGAGGAGATCGCCACGATCATCGCCGGCGAGGTCGGCATGCCGATCAATTTCGCCAAGATGATCCAGGCCGGCCTCCCCGCCGCCACCACGGCGTCGGTCATCGAGACCGCCAAGAACTTCGCCTGGGAGGAGCAGATCGGCAACTCCCTCGTCGTCCGCGAGCCGATCGGCGTCGTCGGGTGCATCACGCCGTGGAACTACCCGCTCCACCAGATCATGGCCAAGGTCGCCCCTGCGCTCGCCGCCGGCAACACGGTCGTGCTGAAGCCGAGCGAGGTCGCCCCGCTCAACGCCTTCGTCCTCGCCCAGATCTTCGAGGACATCGGCCTCCCCGCCGGCGTGTTCAACCTCGTCACCGGCACGGGCCCCGTCGTCGGCGAGGCCATCGCCGCCCACCCCGACGTCGACATGGTGTCGTTCACCGGCTCGACCCGCGCCGGCAAGCGCGTCATGCAGGTCGGCGCCGAGACCGTGAAGAAGATCCACCTCGAGCTCGGCGGCAAGTCGGCCAACATCATCCTCGACGACGCCGACTTCGCCGAGGTCATCCCGAAGGGCGTGTTCGCCTGCTACCTCAACTCGGGCCAGACCTGCACCGCCCACACCCGCATGCTCGTCCCGAAGGACCGCATGGACGAGGCCGCCCAGATCGCGGCCCAGGCCGCCGCCGGCTTCCCGCTCGGTGCCGCCGACTCCGAGGCGTCGATGCTCGGCCCGCTCGTGTCCAAGGCCCAGCAGGACCGGGTCCGCGACTACATCCGCAAGGGCATCGAGGAGGGCGCCACCCTCGTCACCGGTGGCCCCGACCAGCCCGAGGGCCTCGACAAGGGCTACTTCGTGCAGCCGACGGTGTTCGCGAACGTCACCAACGACATGACGATCGCCCAGGAGGAGATCTTCGGGCCGGTCCTGTCGATCATCGGCTACGAGGACGAGGACGACGCCGTCCGCATCGCCAACGACACGATCTACGGCCTGGCGGGCGGCGTGTGGTCGGCCGACCCCGAGCGGGCCAAGGCCGTCGCTCGGCGCATGCGCACGGGTCAGGTCGACGTGAACGGCGGCAGCTTCAACGCTGTCGCACCCTTCGGCGGTTACAAGCAGTCGGGAATCGGCCGCGAGCTCGGCTCCTTCGGCTTCGAGGAGTTCCTCGAGGTGAAGTCGCTGCAGCTCTGAGCCCCCGGCTCCTTCTGTCGGACGTGCGGGCCGTCCCCTCCGGGGGGCGGCCCGTACGCCGTTATCTCCGTCCTCATCGCGTCGACGCGTCGTTAGCATCCGGGTCGAGTCCCCGGCGGGCGCCCGACGGCGGGGGACGCCCCGGCCCTCCACGGAAACCAGCACCGAGTTGACCGCCACCGCGCCCGACACGCCTCTCGTCCCCACCCGGTCCGTGCTCCGTCGCGGCGCTCGCGTGCTGTCCGGCTACATCCGGATGCACCCGGGACCCTTCGCGATCGCGGTCATCGGTGCTGCGGTCTTCTCCGGGGCGCTCGTCGGCGGCACCGCCGTGCTCGGCTGGGTGACCGACGACGTCATCGTCCCGGCGATCGAGGCGGGCGAGCTCGAGCTGGCGACGGCGGTCGGAGCCGCGGCCGCGATCATCGGGCTCACGCTCGTGCGCGCGGTCGGGGTCGTCTTCCGCCGCTACTTCGGCGCCATGGCGGCGAACCGAACCGCCGCATCCCTGCGCAGAGACGTCACCGACACGTACCTCGACGTGCCGCTCTCGTACCACCTGAGCGCCCCCACGGGAGAGCTGCTCGCCCACGCCGACGCCGACGTGGAGGCGACGACCGACGCCATGTTCCCGCTGCCGTTCAGCACCGGGATCATCACGCTCATCCTCTTCTCGGTGATCGCCCTGGCCCTCGTCGATCCGATCGTCATGGCCGTCGGCGTGCTGGTCTTCCCCCTCCTCGCCGTGGTCAACAAGCTCTACACGGCCCGGGTCGAGGTGCCGGCGGCGATGGTGCAGCACCATGTCGGCGAGGTCGCCAACGTGGCGCACGAGAGCTTCGACGGGGCGCTCGTCGTCAAGACCCTCGGGCGGGAGGACGCCGAGGTGGCGCGCATGGCGGACGCCTCCGATCGGCTCCTCGCGTCCCGCCTCCAGGTCGGGCGCCTCCGGGCCGCGTTCGAACCGACGATGGATGCCCTCCCCAACATCGGCACGGTCGCGCTCATACTCGTCGGCGCCTGGCGGCTGTCGGAGGGCGCGGTCTCCACCGGCGACCTCGTCACCGCCACCGCCCTGTTCGGCATCCTCGCCTTCCCCATGCGGGTGGTGGGCTTCTTCCTCGAGGAGGTGCCCCGGTCGGTCGTGTCGGCCGAGCGCATCCAGAAGGTCCTCGACGTGCGGCCCGGCCTCGTCGCAGCGACGGGAGCGGCCCACGCCGGCGGCGCCGTCATCGACGACGCGCCCCTGCCCGTCGCCGCCGAGCACGTGGCGTTCACCTACCCGGCCACGTCCCAGCCCGTCCTCGACGACGTGACGTTCGAGATGGCGGCAGGCGAGGTCGTGGCGCTGGTCGGGCCGACCGGCTCGGGCAAGAGCACGCTGTGCCAGGTGCTCGTCCACCTGGTCGAGCCGACGTCGGGTGCGGTGCGAGTCGGTGGCGTGGACGCCCGCGACGTCGACCCCGATCTGCTGCGGGCTCGCACGGCCATCGTCTTCCAGGAGTCGTTCCTCTTCGCCGACAGCGTGCGCTCCAACGTCGCCCTGTCCACCGGTGCCTCGGAGGAGGCGGTGGTGGAGGCCCTGCGGATCGCCCAGGCCGACCGCTTCGTGTCCGAGCTGCCCGACGGCCTCGACACGGTGATGGGCGAGCGGGGCGTCAGCCTCTCCGGCGGCCAGCGCCAGCGGGTCGCCCTCGCTCGGGCCCTCGTGCGGCGACCCCGGTTCCTCGTCCTCGATGACGCCACGTCCGCCGTCGATCCCGTCATCGAGGCCCGCATCCTCGACGGCCTGCGCACCGCGCTCGGCACGACGACGCTGATCGTCGCCCACCGCCTCTCCACCATCGAGCTCGCCGACCGGGTCGTGCACCTCGACGGCGGTCGGGTGGTCGCCGTCGGCACCCACGAGGAGCTGCTCTCCCACCCCGACTACGAGCGGTTGGTGCGGGCCTACGAGGACGAGGTGATGGAGTGACCCCCGGCGAGCAGACCGAGCGACTCAGCGCCGACGAGGACCGCCGCGACGACCACGTCGAGACCGACCCCACCGCCGCGCTGCTCGAGGAGGGCGACGCACGCGACCTCGGGCCCGACGGCGCCATCTCGATCCTGCGGCGCGGCCTCGCGGCCAGCCCCGAGCTCAAGGTCGGCGTGTGGTTCACGATCGCCATGGCGATCGCCGCCGCGGTCGGTCGCCTCACCATCCCGATCCTCGTCCAGCAGATCCTCGACCGGGGCATCCTCGGTGACGAGGGCTACCGGCCCGGCTTCGTGTGGGCGGCCTGCGGCCTGGCGCTCGTGGTCATCGTCGCCGTGTGGTTCGCGAGCCGTGGCACCTACCTGCGGCTCATCAACGCGGCGGAGCGGATGCTGCGGAACCTGCGGGTCCGCACCTTCGCCCACATCCACGAGCTGTCGGTCGCCGACCACAACGACACCAAGCGGGGCATCCTCGTCGCCCGCGTGACCTCCGACATCGAGACGATCGCCCGGTTCGCCCAGTGGGGCGCGATCTCGTGGGTCGTGAACTCGACGGTGCTCGTCGGCACGTTCGTCGTCCTGGCGATCTACTCGTGGCAGCTGGCGCTGCTCGTGCTCGCGGTGTTCGTCCCGATGGTGCCGATCCTCGTGCGCCTGCAGCGCCGCCAGCTGTCGGCCTACGACCTGCTGCGGACCCGCGTCTCGGAGATGCTCACCGAGATCTCGGAGTCGATCATGGGTGCCGCGGTCGTGCGGGCCTACGGCTTGGAGGGCCGGTCCCGCGAGCGTCTCCACCGGGCGATCGACCTGACGTACCGGGCCCGGATGATGGCGGCCAAGTACTTCGCGCTGATCTTCCCGACCGGCGACGTCTTCGGGGCCGTCGCCCTGTCGGCCGTGGCCGTCGTCGGCGCCTGGAACGCCGACTCGTGGGGCCTCGACACCGGTGCGCTCGTCGCGTCGCTCTTCCTCGTCAACCTCATGCTCAACCCGATCGGCGAGCTCGGCGAGATCCTCGACCAGACCCAGACCGCGCTCGCCGGGTGGCGGAAGGTGCTCGACGTGCTCGACACCCCGGTCGAGATCGTCGAGCCCGAGCCCGGCATCGAGGTCGCCGCCGGGGCGCTGGCGGTGCGGACCGTCGGGCTGGAGTTCGCCTACCGCACCGGCGGGCGCGTGCTGCACGGCATCGACGTGGAGATCCCCGCCGGCACGAACGTGGCCATCGTGGGCGAGACCGGGTCGGGCAAGACCACCTTCGCCAAGCTGCTCGCCCGCCTGGCCGACCCCACCGGCGGTCGCATCGAGATCGGGGGCGTCGACCTCCGCGAGGTCGCGCCGGCGTCGCGGCGCCGGGCGGTGCGCATGGTGCCCCAGGACGGGTTCCTGTTCGACACGACGATCCGGGAGAACGTCCGCTACGGGCGGGAGGACGCGACCGACGCCGAGGTGGCCGACGCCTTCACCCGCCTCGGCCTCGACTGGTGGCTCGCCACGCTGCCCGACGGGCTCGACACGTCGGCAGGGGAGCGGGGCGACTCGCTCTCGGTCGGTGAACGCCAGCTCGTCGCCCTCGCCCGCGCCCAGCTCGCCGACCCCGGGCTGCTCATCCTCGACGAGGCCACCAGCTCGGTCGACCCCGAGACCGAGCGCGCCCTGGCCGGCGCTCTCGTCACGCTGGCCGAGGGGCGGACGACGGTGAGCATCGCCCACCGGCTGTCGACCGCCGAGGCGGCCGACCTCGTCCTCGTGTTCGACCGGGGCCACCTGATCGAGCGGGGCCACCACGACGAGCTCGTGGCCCAGGGCGGCGTGTACGCCGGCCTCTACGAGAGCTGGATCGGCAACACCCGCCGGGGCTCGGCGGCCTAGTCGCTCGGCGCCGAGCCGTGGGCGGTGAGCACGGCGTCGACGATGTCGGCCGGCCAGTGCCCGGGCACCGCCTCGCCCCGGGCGAGCCGCAGGTAGAAGATCGGCCCGACGAGGCTCGCGAGGAGCACCTCGACGTCGACGTCGGCGGGCAGCTCGCCGCGCTCGATCCCGCGGACGATGAGCCCCCGCATGGGCTCGCTGCGCGCCCGGGCGAACGCCTGGCGCATGTCGGCCAGCTCGGGATCGTGCTCGGCCGCGCCGACGAGCGACGCGAACACCGACGCCGCAGGCGACGCCACGTGGGCGACGAGCTGCCCGAGCATGGCGACGAGGTCGTCGCGCAGCAAACCGGTGTCGGGCACCTCGTGGCGGGCCTTCATGTGGTCGAGAGCCTCGATGATGATCGCCTGGCGTGTCTCCCAGTGGCGGTAGATGGTCGCCTTCGACACGCCTGCACGTTCGGCGATGGCGTCGACGCTGACGTCGTGGATGCCGCCCTCGAGGAGCAGGTCGACGGTGGCGCCGAGGACCGCAGCGCGGGACCGGGCGATGCGGGGATCGGTGCCCTCGGGGCACTCGAACACCCGGCACTCCTCGTGGGTCGCGCTCGGCGAGGGCTGGGCGTCGGCCGGGCTCACGGCACGTCCTCCCCGGCGCCGGCGTCGACCGGCATGCCGTCGACCGTCGCCTCGACGGGGTCACGCGGGTCCGGCTCGTAGGCGCCGGAGCGGGGCAGGGCGCGCAGCACGAGCACGACGGCGCCGACCACGATGCCCGCGCCCGTGAGGGCGGCGAGGCCCATGGCGTCGGTGAACGCGGTCTCGGCCGCCTGCCTCAGGGCGTCACCGGCGGCGCCCGGCAGGTCACGTGCGACGGCGAGCGCGGCGCCGACCGATTCGCGGGCCCCCTCGGCGAGGCCGGCAGGGAGCGCGTCGACCGCCTCGATCGAGTCGGTCACCCGGGCCCGGTAGACGACGTTGAGGATCGAGCCGATGACGGCGATGCCGAGGGCCCCGCCGACCTCACGGGTGGTGTCGTTGACCGCCGAGCCGACGCCCGCCTTGTCGAGCGGCAGCGACGACATGATCGCCGCGGTGGCGGGGGCCATCGTCGTGGCCATGCCCGCCGACATGATGACGAGCGACACGGCGTACTGGGCGTAGGGGCTCGTGGCGTCGAGCAGGGCGATCGACCCGAGGCCGATCGCCACCAGCGTGAGGCCCGACGCGATCGTGGTGCGGATGCCGTAGCGCTGGACCAGCCCGTCGCTGCGTGGGGCCACCGTCACCATCGTCAGCGCCGACGGGAGGATGGCGAGGCCGGCCTCGAACGGCGAGTACTGCTTCACGAACTGCAGGTACTGCGTCGAGATGAAGAACAGGCCGAACATGGCCATGAACACGAGGAGGATCACGCCGGCGCCGACCGAGAAGCGCCGGTCGGCGAAGAACCGGATCGGCAGCATCGGGTGGTCGGTGCGCCGCTCCCACGTGATGAACGACGCGAGGGCGACCACGCCCACGGCGAAGGCGGCGAGGGTGATCGGGTCGGTCCAGCCCCGCTCGGGGCCCTCGATGATGCCGAAGAGCAGGGCGGCGAGGCCCGCGGTGGACAGCAGCGAGCCCCACGGGTCGAGCGGTGTCTCCGTGGCGTCCTTCGACGTCGGCACGATCGCCATGCCGAGGACGATCGCGAGCAGGACGATCGGCACGTTGACGAAGAAGACCGAACCCCACCAGAAGTGCTCGAGCAGGTAGCCCGAGACGATGTTGCCGATGGCTCCGCCGGCACCGGCGAAGCCGGCCCACACCGCGATGGCCCGGCCCCGCTCGTGCGGGGGGAACGAGGCGGCGAGGATCGACAGGGTGGCCGGCATGATGAACGCGGCGCCGAAGCCGCCGAGGGCCCGGGTGGCGATCAGCTGGCTGGGGGAGTCGGCCATCGTCGAGAGGATCGCGGCCAGGGCGAACACCCCGAGGCCGAACTGCAGGGCCCCCTTGCGCCCGAACCGGTCGCCGAGCGCGCCGGCGGGCAGGAGGAAGCCGGCGAAGACGAGGGCGTAGGAGTCGACCATCCACTGCAGCTGTGTGTTGGTCGCCCCGAGCTCGCGCACCAGCGTGGGGATGGCGACGTTGAGCGACGTGTTGCCGGCGACGACGACCACCAGGCTGAGGACGAGGATCGCGAGGATCGTCCAACGCTGGGGGTGGCCCTCGTGAGCGTGCTCGTCAGGTGGTGTCGGCGATGTCGTCGGCGATGTGGTCACGGGACCCTCCCGGAGGCGTCGGAGTCAGAACGAAACTGAACGGTACAGTTCCGTTTGTCCGACGCCAACGGATTTCCGAGGGCGGCGGATCGCTCCGTTAGATTCGGCGGGTACCTCCCACCCCGCCTCGAGGAGTCGATCGATGAAGGATCCCGTTCGCGTCGCCGTCACCGGAGCCGCCGGCCAGATCGGCTACAGCCTGCTGTTCCGCATCGCGAGCGGCCAGATGCTCGGCGAGGACCAGCCCGTCGCCCTCCAGCTCCTCGAGATCACGCCGGCGCTCGACGCGCTGAAGGGCGTCGCGATGGAGCTCGAGGACTGCGCCTTCCCGCTGCTCACCGAGATCGTGCAGACCGACGATCCCGAGGTCGCGTTCGGTGACGTGAACTACGCGCTGCTCGTCGGCTCACGCCCCCGGTCGAAGGGCATGGAGCGCAAGGACCTCCTCGAGGCCAACGGCGCGATCTTCACGGTGCAGGGCCGCGCCCTGTCGTCGAGCGCGGCGTCGGACGTCAAGGTGCTCGTCGTCGGCAACCCTGCGAACACCAACGCGCTCATCGCCATGAGCAACGCCCCCGACGTCCCGAACGACCGCTTCACGGCGATGACCCGGCTCGACCACAACCGGGCCAAGGCCCAGCTGGCCCAGAAGACGGGGACCTCCGTCAACGACGTCACCAAGATGACGATCTGGGGCAACCACTCGGCGACCCAGTACCCCGACATCTTCCACGCCGAGGTCGGGGGCCGGAGCGCCGCCGAGCTGGTGAACGACCAGGGTTGGCTCGAGAGCGAGTTCATCCCGACCGTGCAGCAGCGGGGTGCGGCGATCATCGAGGCCCGTGGCCTGTCGAGCGCGGCGTCGGCTGCGAACGCGGCGATCGACCACATGCGCGACTGGGCGCTCGGCACCCCCGACGGCGACTGGGTCTCGATGGCCATCCCGTCGGACGGCTCCTACGGCGTGCCCGAGGGGATCATCTCGTCGTTCCCGGTCACCTGCTCGGGGGGCGAGTACTCGATCGTCCAGGGCCTCGAGATCGACGAGTTCTCCCAGGGTCGCATCGACGCCACCGTGGCCGAGCTCCAGGAGGAGCGCGACACCGTCGCCGAGCTCGGTCTGGTCTGAGCCCCTACTTGAGGAACTTGCTCGTCGTGTTGTCGGCGAGGACCTTGCCGCCGGTCTGGCACGTCGGGCAGTAGGCCACGGTGTAGGCCCGGTACTCGACGGCGCGGATCGCGTCGTCGCAGACCGGGCACGGCTGGCCGACCCGGTTGTGCACGGCGCCGGGACGGTCCGCTGACTTCACCATCTCGCTCTGGGCTCGCTCGAACTCGAGCGACTCGGCGATCAGCGCGCCCAGGGCGGCGTGGAGCCGGTCGACCTCGTCGCCGTCGAGCTTCGACGTGGTCGCGAACGGGGACAGCTGGGCGCGGTGGAGGACCTCGTTGGCGAGGCGGCGACCGACGCCGGCGAGCTGCTGCTGGTCGCGCAGGAAGCCGTGGACGCGCATCGAGGTGGCGGCGAGCCGGGTCGCGAGGTCGTCGCGGGTGATCGTGTCGGCCTCGGGGCCGAGGTCGGCGAGCGGCTCCTGGACGAGCGGGTCGCCGTCGAGGACCCAGACGCCGGCCTTGCGCTCGGTGCCGGGCTCGGTGAGCAGCAGGGCACCGCCGTCCTCGAACCGCCAGCGGGCGATGCCGCCCCGCGGCTTGGCGGACTGCTTGGGGTCGGGCTTCAGGCGGCCGCCCTGCATCGGGTGGACGACGAACGTGAGCGGGGCGAAGCGGAGGAGGAGGAGCTTGCCCCGCCGGCCGACCTCCTGGAGCGGTCGGCCGACCGCGTCCTTCGGATCCGGGGCGTAGGTGCGCAGGACCGTGAACGACAACGGCTCGAAGCGTGAGAGGACGGCGTCGGCGAAGCTGTCGGTCAGCCGTTCGGCGTGGGCCTGGACCTCGGGGAGCTCGGGCATCGTCGTGCGGCTCCGCTCACCAGTCGGTGCGCTCGCGCACGACCGCGAACACGTCGGAGATCCCCGACAGGGCGGCGTGGTGGGTGAGCAGCACGTCGACCCGGCCGCCGAGGCGGAGGTGGCCCGACATGAACGCGGCCTGGGCGCCGAGCGTGCCCTGGCTGATCTGTCGCGCCGTGGCCTCGGTCTGGGTGAACGTCACCGTCGGCTCGTCGGCGTGTCCCGGGTGGGCTCGGCAGGCGCCGGCGCCGAGGCGCAGGTGGAACGCGGCCCGCTCGTCGCCCGCGTCGTCGGTGACGACGTGCTGGACGACGAGCTCCTCCCCGGATCCGAGCACGTCGGTGAGCTCGGGGGCGGCCTGCGCCGCGGCGTCGAGCTCGGCGACCCACGCGGGGGAGAGGAACGTGACCACGCCGGCATCGTAGGGGCCGAGGCCCTCGATCCGTGCTGCCGCCGTAGCCTTGGTGGCATGTCGACCCCGCTGGACGAGCCGCTGGCCGAGGTGCAGCGGCGGTTGGCGGGTGCGGTGCGGTCGATGGTGTCGGGCTCGCGGCGACCGCCGCCTCCCGTGGCGAGGGCCGCATCCGACGATCCCGGGCTGTTCGGCCCCGACTCGGCGGCGTGGCGCGTGCACGGCGATGTGGCGATGTTCGTCGGCGGGCTGCGGGCGCTGCTCCTGCAGACGTTGCACCCGTTGGCGATGGCTGGCGTGGCCGAGCACTCCGACTACAAGAGCGACCCGTGGGGGCGCCTGCACCGCACGGCCGAGTTCATCGGCGTGACGACGTTCGGCGGCACCGACGAGGCCGAGGCGGTGATCCGACGGGTGCGTCGCATCCACGAGCGGGTGCAGGGCGTGGCGCCGGACGGTCGCCCCTACTCGGCGACCGATCCCCATCTGGTCGCGTGGGTGCACGTCACCGAGGTCGACAGCTTCCTGCGGGCCAAGCAGCGCTACGGGACCGATCCGCTCGATGCGGTCGCTGCCGACCGGTACGTGGCGGAGATGGCGCAGGTGGCCGAGCGCCTCGGGGCCGAGGCGGTGCCGAGGAGCGTCGCCGAGATGAGGCTGTGGCTGCGGTCGGTGCGGCCGGAGCTGTCGGCAGGGTCTCAGGCGCGAGACGCCGTGCGCTTCCTCCTGCTGCCGCCGGTGCCGCTGCTCGCTCGCGGACCGTACGGGGTGATCGCCGCGGCCGCCGTCGGGTTGCTGCCGGCATGGGCGCGACGGATGCTGTGGCTGCCGAGCCCGCCGCTGTCCGACCCGCTGGTCGTCCGTCCGGCGGCCAAGGTGCTGCTCGGAGGTCTCGACTGGGCGCTGCGCGCCGACCGGCCGGTCCACCCGGGGTGAGCGGCGGGTTGGTCGAGGCGGACGAGCTGGCGCACCCCCCGGGGGCGTCGTCGGCGTGGTCCGAGACGTGGGAGCTCCGGTTGGTGGACCCCGGCCGTGGCATCGGGCTGGTCGTGGCGGTGGTGCGCCGGCCGGCGGAGCGCCAGGTCTCGTACCTGGCGTCGGTGCTCGGCGCCGCCGACGGCGTCGTGACGGTGCACGAGCACGACATCGATGAGCCCCGGGGCGGGGGTCTGGAGCTGAGGGCCTCGGGCATCTGGGCCGACCACGTGTGCGAGACCCCCTTCAGCCACTGGTCCGTGGGGCTCGAGGCGTTCGGGCTCGTGCTGGACGAGCCGGAGGACGCGGTGACGTCCGGGCGGGGTCGGGCCGTCCCCATCGGGTGGGACCTGGAGTGGGAGGACGACGGTGGGGTGGAGCCGATCGGCGGTGCGGACGACGGGTACCTCGCGCACGGGCGGGCGCACGGGGAGCTGTTGTTGGACGACGACACCGTCGAGCTCGACGGGATCGGCGGCCGGCTGCACAGGTGGGGTACCGGGCCGCGGTTGCCCGGCTGGACGTCGCGACCCGTGCGGTCGGCCGGGACCAGGCCCGTCGAGGGGGTCCGGAGGGCGGTGGCCGACGACGGTGTCGGGGCGATCGTCGAGTGGTGGCTCGAAGCCGGGAGCGACGGGGTCGTGATGGCCTCCCGGTCGCGGGGCTGAGAACGGGTCCTCGTCGAGTGGCGGGTCGGTGAGGGGCGGCGCGCCGTGGCGCCCCCGGCGGGGCCGGAACCCAGGGTGCACGGCGTAGACGCCGCGCCGCACGCGCCGCGCACGGCCCTGTTCGTGCTCGTAGGCGAGGGCGTCGGCGAGCGTCCGCACGGGGGTGGGGCTGGCGATGACGTAGCCGTAGCGGTGGAGCAGGTCGTGGAGGTCGCGGAGCTGCTGGGGGCCGTGGCGTCGGAGCAGGGCGAGGCAGGTCGATCGCAGGTCGCGCCCGGCGAGAGGACGGGCGTCGGCAGGGGCGGGCGAGAGCGCCGGTTGGTCGAACGCCGGTGGCCGTCGGCCCTTCCGCCATGGTTGGACGGGCCAGATCTGGTCCCGGAGGTCGTCGAGCTCCGCCAGCAGCTCGAGGCGTTCGCCGGTGAGCTCGCCGAGCTCGGACTCCAGCTCGTCCACGCGGTTGATGGCGGCCGCGCGCCGACTGACGAGGCGTTCCTTGCGGGTCGGCGCGAGCCGAGCGGTGTGGCGCAGCGGCGCCAGGACACGGGCGTGGAGCGTGCGGTGGGGCTCACGCACAGGCGGTGTCGGCGGCGGGGGTGGGGCGTCGTGCATCGGTGCCTCCGGGTCTCGGTGCGGGTGAGGACGTCGCCGGACGTCGAGCACGGACCCGGGGCGGTCCGCCGATGGGTCGATGATGCCGAGGGGGAGTGACACCGAGCCTCCCGGCGCGCCGATTCCGTCTCCGCCTCCCGCCCGCCCCGGCCCACACCTCCGACTACCTCGACCGCCTGCCCGCCCGTGCCATCTCAGGGTCGAATCGACATCGATTCGACCCCAAGCGGGTGGTGGTGGTGTGGGGGTGGGGGAGGCTCGGTGGCGGCGCGTCGACGGGGACCGCGGAGATTGGGCCGCCGCCGCTCGGAGCGGCAGACTACCGGCCGTGCCCGACCCGACCCTCCACGAGCCGCCGCTCCCCCGCACCTGGAGCGAGTCCGATCGCCTCGTCCCCCGAGCGGTCGTCCGCCCCCTCCGGCGCTTCGCCTCGACCGAAGCCGCCGGTGGCGTGGTCATGCTCGCCATGGCCATCGCCGCCCTCGCCTGGGCCAACTCACCCGCAGGCGAGTCCTACACCGAGGTCTGGGGCACCGCCCTCACCGTCCACCTGGGGGACCTCGCGCACATTGACCTCAGCCTCCGGGGCTGGATCAACGACCTCGCCATGGCGTTCTTCTTCTTCGTCGTGGCCCTGGAGATCAAGCGGGAGCTCGTCCGCGGCGAGCTGCGCGACCCCCGGGCCGCCGCGCTCCCGGCGATCGCCGCCCTCGGTGGCATGGTCGTCCCCGCGGCGATCTACGCCCTCTTCAACAGCGGCGGTGCCGGCGCCGACGGGTGGGGCATCCCCATGGCGACCGACATCGCCTTCGCCATCGGCGTCCTCTCCCTGGTCGGGCGCCGGGTCCCGTCCTCGCTCATCATCTTCCTCTTGACCCTTGCCATCGTCGACGACCTCGGCGCCATCGTCGTCATCGCGGTCTTCTACACGTCGGACATGTCGCTCGGCTGGCTGGCGCTCGGCGTGGCCTCGATCGTCGTCGCGCTGGGCCTCAAGCGCGTCGACGTCCGGTCCCTCGTCCCGTACGCGCTCCTCGCCGCCTTCTGCTGGTTCGCGCTCCACGAGTCCGGGGTCCACGCCACGCTCGCCGGCGTCGCGTTCGGCCTCCTCACACCGAGCCTGCCGTTCATCGAGCGACCCCTGTTCGGCCTGCAGGCCCGCGCCCTCGTCGACCGGGCCGAGGAGATGATCGAGGCCGAGGACCTGAGCAGCGGGGAGGACGAGCACGGAGAGGAGGCCGACGCCCTCAACCAGCTCATCGTCCTGGCCGAGGAGACCCAGCCCCCGCTCGACCGCCTGGAGCACCGCCTGGTCCCCTGGACCACCTTCGCCATCGTCCCCGTGTTCGCCCTGGCCAACGCCGGGGTCCAGCTCAGCTGGGACGACCTCGTCGGGGCGTTCACCGAGCCGGTCACCCTCGGCGTCATGCTCGGTCTCGTCCTCGGCAAGGCCGTCGGCATCTTCACCTTCGCCCTCGTCGCCATCCGGCTCGGCATCGGCAAGCACCCCGTCGGCGCCTCGTGGCCCCAGCTGTTCGGCGTCGCCATGCTCGGCGGCATCGGCTTCACCGTCGCCCTCTTCGTGACCGAGCTGGCCTTCGAGCCGGGAGCGGTCGCCGACCAGGCCAAGGTGGGCATCCTCGCCGCCTCCGCGATCGCCGGCATCGCCGGCTACACGTTCCTCCGGGTGGTCGGCCGGGCCCACGACCACGACCACCACACGCACAGCTGAGCCGGCGTCCTCAGGTCGGGGAGTGCGCCTCCTCGACGTCGTCGAGGGCGTCGCGCCGTCCGGCGATGATGCTCAACCCGACGACGACGGCGGCACCGAGCGCCATCAGACCCACGACGGCGAGCACCTCGCCCTGAGGCCCGGTCATCGTCGTCGACTCCGTGCCGTCCGGCCACGGCCACAGCACCCGCAGCGAGCCGAGCAGCAGCCCCACCATCGCCGCCATCACCGTGTCGTGGTGGTGGCCGAGGGCCCAGTGCAGACCGGTGGAGAACAGCGCCAGACCGAGCACGCACCCCACCGCGAACACCGCGAGCGGCAGCACGTCGCGGTCGGTGACGAGGCCGAGCACGTTGTCGTACATGCCGAGCATCAGCAGCAGGAACGAGCCCGAGATGCCCGGAAGGATCATGGCGCAGATCGCGATCGCGCCGGCGACGAAGTAGAGGGCGACCGACGGGTCGTCGACGGGGCCCGACTTCAGGCCGAGCACGAAGAACGCCACGACCGCCGTGGCCAGCGTGACGGCGAGGCGAGCGGCATCGGGCGACCCCACCATCCGCCAGGCGAGCACCACCGACCCGGCGACCAGCCCGAAGAACAACCCGGACATCCGCACGGGCTGCTCCTCGAGGAGGTGCTCGATCGTGTGGGCGAGCACGAGCAGCGCCGTGAGCACGCCCACGCCCAGGGGCACGAGCCACCCCCACTCCACGTGGCTCAGCTTGCGGATCGTCTCGCTCGCCCGTCCCTTGGCGCCCGACGCGAGCGCCGAGGCGCCGCCCCGCACGTTGGCGATCAGTCGCTCGTAGATGCCGACGACGAGCGCGATCGTCCCCCCGGACACGCCGGGCACGATGTCGGCCGATCCCATGAGGAAGCCGCGGAGGAACTGCAGGAGGGTCTGAGGCACCCCGAGGACGCTACCGCTGCCCCAGCAACCGCCGGTTCTGCATCTTCGAGCGGACGTAGTCGCGGTTCATGTAGGCGATGAAGTCGATCGAGATCTCCTTCGGGCACGCCTCCTCGCACTCACCGTAGTTCGTGCAGGAGCCGAAGAACTCCTCCATCTTCTCGACCATGTTCTCGGTGCGCGACCAGCGCTCGGCCTGGCCCTGCGGGAGCTGGTTGAGGTGCTGGATCTTCGCCGCCGTGAACAGCTGCGCCGCGCTGTTCGGGCACGCCGCCACGCAGGCGCCGCACTGGATGCACGCCGCGGCGTCCATGGCCGAGTCGAGGGCCGGCTTCGGGATCGGGATCATGTTGGCGTCCGGGGCCGAGCCGGTGTTCACCGAGATGTAGCCGCCGGCGGCGATGATCTCGTCGAGCGCCGTGCGGTCGACCATGAGGTCCCGCAGCACCGGGAAGCCCGCGGCACGCCACGGCTCGAGCACGATCGTGTCGCCGTCGCGGTAGTGGCGCATGTGCAGCTGGCAGGTCGCGGTGCCCTTCTGGGGACCGTGCGCCTTGCCGTCGATCATGATCCCGCACGACCCGCAGATGCCCTCACGGCAGTCGTGGTCGAACTCGATGGGGAGCTTGCCCTGGTCGATGAGGCGCTCGTTGACGGCGTCGAGCATCTCGAGGAACGACATGTCGGCGCTGATGCCCGGCGCGTCGTAGGTCTCGAAGCGACCGGCGTCGTTCGGTCCGTCCTGTCGCCAGACCTTGAGGGTGAGGTTGAGCGTCTCCACTTACTTGTAGCTCCTCTGGGTCAGCGCGACGTTCTCGAACTCGAGCGGCTCCTTGTGGAGCTGCTGGGGGCTGTCGGGTCCCTGCCACTCCCAGGCGCCGACGTAGGCGAAGTTCTCGTCGTCGCGCTGAGCCTCGCCCTCCTCGGTCTGGTGCTCGGCCCGGAAGTGGCCGCCGCAGGACTCCTCCCGGTGCAGCGCGTCGCGGGCCATCAGCTGGGCGAGCTCGAAGAAGTCGGCCACCCGGCCCACCTTCTCGAGCGACTGGTTCGGCGACTCGCCGTCGCCGAGGACCCTCACGTCCTTCTCGAACTCGGCCTGCAGCGCGGGGATCTCCGAGATGGCCTTCTCGAGGCCGGCAGCCGTGCGCTCCATCCCGATGTTGTCCCACACGATCTTGCCGAGCTCGCGGTGGTAGTGGTCGACCGACTTCGTGCCCTGCACCGACAGCCACCGGCGGGTGCGCTCGGCGACCTCGCGCTCGGCGTCGACGAACACGGGGTCGTCGGTCGGCACCGGCTGGGTGCCGAGCAGGTTCGACAGGTAGTTGCCGATCGTGGCCGGGATGACGAAGTAACCGTCGGCCAGGCCCTGCATGAGGGCCGAGGCGCCGAGGCGGTTGGCGCCGTGGTCGGAGAAGTTGGCCTCGCCGAGGGCGTAGAGGCCGGGGACCGTGGTCATCAGGTCGTAGTCCACCCACAGGCCGCCCATCGTGTAGTGGGTGGCGGGGTAGATGCGCATCGGCACCTTGTAGGGGTTCTCCGCCGTGATGCGCTCGTACATGTCGAACAGGTTCCCGTAGCGCTCACGGATGACGTCCTCGCCGAGCCGGTTGATGGCGTCGGAGAAGTCGAGGTACACGCCGTTCTTCAGCGGCCCCACGCCGCGCCCCTGGTCGACGACCGTCTTGGCGTTGCGGGACGCCACGTCGCGCGGCACCAGGTTGCCGAACGCCGGGTACTTGCGCTCGAGGTAGTAGTCCCGCTCGGACTCGGGGATCTGGTCCGGCGGCCGGGTCTCGTCGGCCGACACCGGCACCCAGATGCGCCCGTCGTTGCGGAGCGACTCCGACATGAGGGTGAGCTTCGACTGGAACTCGTCGCTCGCCGGGATGCAGGTCGGGTGTATCTGCGTGTAGCAGGGGTTGGCGAAGAACGCGCCCTTGCGGTGGGCCCGCCAGGCGGCGGTCACGTTGGACGCCATGGCGTTGGTCGACAGGTAGTAGGCGTTCGAGTAGCCACCGGTGGCGATCAGCACGGCATGCGCGGAGTGCGAGGTGACCTCGCCGGTGGTCAGGTCCCGCACGACGATGCCGGCGGCCACGCCGTCCTTGATGACGACCTCGAGCATCTCGCTGCGGGTGTGCAGCTCGACGGTGCCCGCGGCGACCTGGCGCATCATCGCCGAGTAGGCGCCGAGCAGCAGCTGCTGGCCGGTCTGGCCACGGGCGTAGAACGTGCGGGACACCTGGGCGCCGCCGAAGGAGCGGTTGTCGAGCAGGCCGCCGTAGTCGCGGGCGAAGGGGACGCCCTGGGCGACGCACTGGTCGATTATGTTGACGCTGACCTCGGCGAGGCGGTGCACGTTGGCCTCGCGGGAGCGGTAGTCGCCGCCCTTCACCGTGTCGTAGAAGAGGCGGTACACCGAGTCGCCGTCGTTCTGGTAGTTCTTCGCCGCGTTGATGCCGCCCTGGGCGGCGATCGAGTGCGCCCGGCGGGGCGACTCGTGGAAGGTGAAGGCCTTCACGTTGTACCCGAGCTCGCCGAGCGTGGCGGCGGCCGAGGCGCCGGCGAGGCCGGTGCCGACGACGATGATCTGGTACTTCCGCTTGTTGGCGGGGTTGACGAGCTTGGAGCCGAACTTGTGGTTCGTCCACTTCTCGCCGATGGAGCCCGCGGGGATCTTGGAGTCGAGCCGGGGGCTGGCGTCGATGGGCGTGGCGGTCATCGGAGGGCCTCCTCGTGGACCTCGTCGGCGTAGGGCGTCGTGCGGTTGTCCTGGTCGACGAGCCCGGCCTGCACGGCGATCGGGAACGACACGTTGCCGACCACGACGATGGCGGCGAACGCCACGGCGAACGGCCGCCGGATCGGGTTCAGCTTGGGGTTGTTGGCGCCCAGGCTCTGGAACATGCTCCATGCCCCGTGGAAGATGTGGAGGCCGAGGGCGAGGTTGGCGACCACGTAGAAGGCGGCGACGAGCGGACGCTCGAAGCTGGCGACGACGTTGTTGTACGGGTCGTGGCTGATGAACTCGCCGTTCACCGGCTCGGCGCCGATCGTCAGGTCGAGCAGGTGCCAGACGATGAACAGCAGGACGATGATCCCGGACCAGCGCATCGTGCGGCCGGCGAAGTCGGCGGCGATGTAGTCGCGGTCGCCCTGGTAGCCGACGGGGCGTGCGGCCCGGTTCATCATCGTCAGGCTGTAGGCGGAGTGGAGGTGCAGCACGAAGGCGACGAGGAGCCCGGCGCGCATGATCCAGAGCATCCAGCCCTCGGGGAGCGCCGGGTACAGGAGGTGGCGCAGCCAGTCGGCGTAGGCGTTCATGTCCTCGGGCCCGAAGTACAGCTTCAGGTTGCCGATCATGTGGGCCAGCACGTAGCCGAGCAGGGCGATGCCGGTGAGGGCCATCACCCACTTCTTGCCGACCGCGGTCTGGTAGAGGTTGAGCGGGAACGGCAGCTGCCGCTTCGGCCGCCTGGCGATGGGGCGCACCTTGGTCGCCCGCTCGTTCGCTTGCTGCATCGGTGCTCGCGCCTCCGGCAGGGGTGTGGGTGTGACCGAAACCTACCCCTGGGCCCGTCGAGCGGTCGAAAAGCGGAGATGCCGCGTCACTCGTCGGTGCGCACGGAGATGCCGCCGTCCGGTTCGAGGACCACGACCATGAGTCCGGAGAGGTCGTGGTGCCCCTTCTCCCGGAGGCGGCTGCGCAGCTCACCTTCGCTGAGCTGGGAGGTGAACAGGCCGGTCGGGAGTGTCGCCCTGCCGTCGTCCACGACGGTCTCGGGTTCGAACTCGAGCAGCCGCCGGGCCAGAGCGGAGCGGCGGCGGACGAAGGCCACGCCGACCTGGAGGGCGAGAAGCGTGAGCAGCGCCGTCGTGCCCTGCACGTAGCTCGGATCCGGCGCGAGGGCCGTCGAGGCGAGCAGCGTGCCGAACGAGATGGTGATGACGGCGTCGAACGCCGACAGCTGCGCGACCGTGCGCCGCCCTGCGATGCGCACCGTCACGAGGAGCGTGGCGTACATGGCGACCGTGCTGGCTGCGACCCAGCCGATCGTGCTCCAGCTCGACCCGAACCACTCGCTCATCCGGCGGCCCTACCCGGCGGACAGGCGTCTCAGCGCACGTACTCGTTGGTGGCGATGACGTCGCCGTCGCTGCCGGTGACCGTGAGGCGCAGGGTGGTGCCGTCGCCGGCCGGGCCGGACGGGACGTCGATGGTGCCGATGCGGCTGCACTCGTCGGCGGGCAGGCGTCCGATCCAGCGGTGCGTCACCGGGTCGGCGCCGTCGCGGTGGAGCTCGGCGGTGACCTCGACGTCGACGAGGGTGACGCGCAGGTCGCTCACCACGTGGACGTCCACGTTCGTCGACGCGTGACGGCCTCGTCGGCGGCCATCGGCGATCGGGAGCGGGTCGGCCACCACGATGACCGGACGGCACGCGTCGCGGAGGGCGGCGTGGCCGAGCTTCGGTCGACGCTCGTGGTCGAGCACGGAGTGGCTGATCGCCGGATGGCCGTCGGCGAGCAGGAACTGGGCGAACCCGCCGGTCGGGCGGTACTTGAGGCGCCGCAGGGTCTCGACCTGGCGACGCAGGAGCTCGGCCTGGTGGCGCTGCGTCGCCACGCGCCAGTCGGCGAAGGTGTCGTGGTCGGCGGGATCGGCGATCCGGTCGAGGAGGTCCTTGCGGAGGCCGTGGCGCGCGGCCAGCTCGTCCCAGTCGAGGTCGGGCCAGCGGTGGGGTTCGCAGAAGTCCGCCCGAGTGGGCACCGCCTGCGCCCCGAGCTCGCTGACGAACCGGACGAGGCGGGGCCACAGGCGAGCGGCCCGGGCCAGGTCGCCGATCTGTCCGTAGGCCCACCCGAACCACAGGTGGGAGTCGGTGCCGTCGAGCTGCGGGAAGTGGGGGAGGACGCCGCTGTGGGCGATGACGGGTCGGGTGCCGTCGACGGAGCGCAGGGTGCGGCGGATCGACCGGTCGAGGATCGACCGGTTCCAGCTGGGGAGCACCTGCCCGAGGCGCCGACGTCGCCGTTCGGCGACCGCCGTGGCGTCGTCGTCGCCGGTCCCGGACGCGACGGTGCCGACGCCGAGGGGCTCGTTGTGCCCGCACCAGATGGCGACCGAGGGGTGGTGGGCGAGGAGGTCGACGGCCTCCCGGGCCTGGCGGACGGCCTGGTGGCGGACGCTGCGGGCGTAGGCCCACTGGAGGGGGAGGTCCTGCCAGACGAGCATGCCCGCCTCGTCGGCGGCGGCGTAGAGCTCGGGGCGGGCGACGTGCGAGTGGACCCGGATGAGGTCGAGGCCGAGGTCCTTGGCGGCGGCGACGTCGGCGCGGACCTGCTCGGGGGTTGCCGCGGCGAGGTCCTGGCGGGTGGGGCCGAGGTTCGTGCCCTTGAGGAAGAGGCGCTGGCCGTTGACCGACAGGATCCAGTCGGACATCTCGATGCGGCGGAGACCGGTCCTGATCCGGCGGTGGTCGCTCGGCGCGGCGTCGCCGGTGAGGGAGTTCGCGTCGACGGGCTCGTCCGGCTCGGCGTCGGGCTCGTCGGGATCGCCGCCGGGCACGACGTCGACGTCGACGTCGTAGAGCGGCTGCGCGCCGAGGGCGTGGGGCCACCAGAGATCGGGGTCGTCGACCTCGACGGTCCACTCGACCCGGTTCTCGCCGGCGGCCAGCACGTGGACGGCGTGGTGGGAGCAGGCCGGGTCGGAGGCGTCGTCGGCTTCGTGGGGTCGGACGGTCGTCCGCAGGGTCGCGGTGCCGGGCTCCTGGGCGTCGATGACGGCGCGCAGGGCGAGCACGGCCCGCGACGGCGACGCCTCGGTGCACCGGACGCGGAAGTGGCGGATGCGGAGGGGGCCGCTCCGCTCGACGCGGACCCCACGCCAGATGCCGCCGGGGTTCCAGCTGGGGTCGAGCCACGTCGAGTGCTGCAGCGATCCGGTGAGGTTGCGCTTGGCGGTGCGGTCGGATGCGGGCGAGCACGTGACCTCGACGGCGAGGACGTGGTCGTCGCCGTCGGCGAGCAGGTCGGTCACGTCGAAGCCGTGGGGGAAGAAGTAGCCCTCGGTGTCGCCGACGTAGTGGCCGTCGAGCCACACGTCGCCCTGGTAGGCGACCCCGTCGAGCACCAGCCACCACCGGTCCTGCCCCGTCGGCGTCGATTCGACGTCGATTCGACCCCGAGCGGGCAGCGAGAAGCGGCGGCGGGTGAGGAGGGGACCGTCGGTGCGGGCGAACGCCGGGTTCGACCGCCAGTGCGACGGGACGCGCAGGTCGGACCACCCCGCCGCCGACGAGTCGTCGGCGTCGAGGTCGGCGAACGTCCGCCGTCGCTCCTCGTCGGCGACGACGGCCCGCCACGTCCCGGACAGGTCGACCGATTGCACCGGCGGCACGCTACCCCCCGGGGTCCCGACGCCAACCGTGGCCCTCGCGCGCCCTGTCGATCCTCGGCGGGCGGCGGTAGCGTCGGTCACATGTCGCGACCTGTCACCCTCGGCCAGCTCCGCGAGTCGGGCTGGGAGTCCATCCCCGTCAAGGAGGAGGTGCGTCGCAACGCCGTCGCCCGCATCGCCGCCGGCGAACCGCTGTTCCCCGCCGTCCTCGGCTACGAGGACACCGTCCTCCCGCAGCTCGAGAACGCCCTGCTGGCGGGGCACGACGTCATCTTCCTCGGCGAGCGCGGCCAGGCGAAGACCCGCATGATCCGCGCCCTCACCGGGCTGCTCGACGAGTGGCTGCCGATCATCGAGGGCTCCGAGATCAACGACGACCCGTACAACCCGATCTCCAAGCACGCCCGGGACCTCGTCGACGACCTGGGCGACGACACGCCGATCGACTGGGTCCACCGCGACCAGCGCTACGGCGAGAAGCTCGCCACGCCCGACACGTCGATCGCCGACCTGATCGGCGAGGTCGACCCCATCAAGGTCGCCGAGGGCCGCTACCTCTCCGACGAGCTCACCCTCCACTACGGGCTCGTGCCCCGCACGAACCGCGGTATCTTCGCCATCAACGAGCTGCCCGACCTCGCCGAGCGCATCCAGGTCGGCCTGCTCAACGTGCTCGAGGAGCGCGACGTCCAGATCCGGGGCTACAAGATCCGCCTGCCCCTCGACGTGATGCTCTTCGCCTCGGCCAACCCCGAGGACTACACGAACCGCGGCCGCCTCATCACGCCGCTGAAGGACCGCTTCGGCGCCCAGATCCGCACCCACTACCCGCTCGAGGTCGCCACCGAGGTCGAGATCGCGGCCCAGGAGGCGCGACCGCTCGAAGCACCGGGGGTCGAGGTCCACGTCCCCGAGTACATGGCCGAGATCGTCGCCACGCTCAGCCACCTGGCCCGCCAGAGCCCGCACATCAACCAGCGCTCCGGCGTGTCGGTGCGCCTCACCGTCGCCAACCTCGAGACCCTCGTCGCCAACGCCGCCCGCCGGGCGCTCCGCCAGGGCGAGACCGAGGTCGTCCCGAGGGTGAGCGACCTCGACGCCCTCGCCAGCTCCACCTCCGGCAAGGTCGAGATCGAGACGCTCGAAGACGGCCGCGACGGCCAGATCGTCGAGCACCTCCTCCGGGCTGCCGTCCTCACCGTCTTCAAGGACCGGGTGTCGCCCGAGCACTTCCGCGCCGTGCTCGAGGGGTTCGAGGCCGGCACCGTCGTCGACGCCGGCGAGGACGTGTCGGCCACCGACTACGTCGGCCTGCTCAACGCCATGCCCTCGCTGGCCGATCCGGTGCGCGAGCTGGTCGGCGAGGGCGCGTCGCCGGCCCGGGTGGCGAGCGCGGTCGAGCTCGTCCTCGAGGGGCTCCACCTCTCGAAGCGCCTGAACAAGGACGCGGTCGGCAGCCGCGCCACCTACCGGGGACGGGCCTGAGGTGACGGGCGGCTCGCAGTTCCGCTACTCCCGCTGGGACGGCACCCAGACGGGGTTCGAGCTCAACGCGTTCGACGTGCTCGAGGAGATCACCGACGACCTCCTCTACCACGGCGACCTCAACGCCGCCCTCCGCCGCATGATGCAGTCCGGCTTCACCGACCAGAACGGCGAGCGCCTCCAGGGCGTCCGCGAGATGCTCGAGAAGCTGCGCCGGCGCCGCAAGGACCAGCTCGACCGCTACGACCTCGGTGGCGTCTACGACGACATCGCCCAGGAGCTCCGCGACGTCGTCGACACCGAGCGGGAGGCGCTCGACCAGCTGGCCCAGGAGGCGCGCGACTCCGGCGACGCCCGCCGCCAGGAGATCACCGAGCAGTCGGTGATGGAGAAGCAGATGGGCCTCGACATGCTGCCGCCGGACCTCGCCGGCCAGGTCCGCGAGCTCCAGGAGTACGACTTCACCTCCGCCGAGGCCCAGCAGCGTTTCGAGGAGCTCCTCGACCAGCTCCGCCAGCAGCTGATGCAGCAGTACGTCGACCAGATGGCCGGCGCCATGCAGAACCTCACGCCCGAGGACATGGCGCGCATGAAGGACATGATGGCCGAGCTCAACCAGATGCTCGAGCAGCGCGAGCGGGGTGAGGAGCCCGACTTCGAGGGGTTCATGGACCGCTTCGGCGACTTCTTCCCCGAGAACCCCCAGACCCTCGACGAGCTCCTCGAGGTCATGGCCGAGCGCATGGCCAACATGCAGGCGATGCTCAACTCGATGACCCCGGAGCAGCGCGCCCAGCTGCAGGGCCTCTCCGAGCAGCTGCTCGAGGACATGGACCTCGCGTTCCAGGCCAACCAGCTGGCCGCCAACCTCCAGTCGGCGTTCCCGAACATGGGCTGGAACCGCAGCTTCGACTTCCGCGGCCAGGACCCGCTCGGCTTCGCCGAGGCGGCCGAGATGATGCAGGAGCTCGGCGACATCGATCAGCTCGAGAACCTCCTGCGGGGGGCCACGAACCCGGGCGCCCTCGCCGAGGTCGACATCGATCGGGCCCGCGAGCTGCTCGGCGACGATGCCGCGAAGAGCCTCGACCGCATGGCCGAGCTCGCCAAGATGCTCGAGGACGCCGGGCTCATCGAGAACAAGGAGGGGCGCTTCGAGCTCACGCCTCGTGCCATCCGTCGCCTCGGACAGAACGCGCTCAACGACCTGTTCAAGAAGCTGGCCCAGGACAAGATGGGTCGCCACCAGCTCGAGCGCACCGGCATCGGCCACGAGCGGGAGTACGACACCAAGCCCTACGAGTTCGGCGACCCGTTCAACCTGCACATCGAGCGCACCGTCCGCAACGCCGTGCAGCGCACGGGCGGCGGCACCCCGGTCCGGCTGCTGCCGGAGGACTTCGAGGTCGAGCGCACCGAGCAGCTCACCCGGTCGTCCACCGTGTTGATGCTCGACCTCTCGCTGTCGATGCCGATGCGGGACAACTTCCTGCCCGCCAAGAAGGTCGCGATGGCGCTCCACTCGCTCATCACGAGCCAGTTCCCCCGCGACTTCATGGGCATCGTCGGGTTCTCCGAGGTCGCACGGGAGCTGACGCCCGAGCAGCTGCCCGAGGTGTCGTGGGACTTCGTCTACGGCACGAACATGCAGCACGGCTTCGCGCTGTCCCGCCGGATGCTCGCCCGCCAGAGCGGCACGAAGCAGATCATCATGATCACCGACGGCGAGCCGACCGCCCACATCCTCCCGAACGGCGAGCCGTTCTTCAGCTACCCGCCGGTGAAGGAGACCGTCGACGCGACGCTGCAGGAGGTGGCGCGCTGCACCCGCGAGGGCATCCGCATCAACACCTTCATGCTCGACGCCAACAGCTACCTGCAGCACTTCATCGAGCGGCTCACCGAGATGAACCGCGGCCGTGCGTTCTTCACGACCCCCGAGACGCTCGGCGACTACGTGCTCGTCGACTTCATCGAGCAGAAGCGCCAGATGATGCGAGGTCGTGCCCGTGGCGCCTGAGGCGCCGCGGCGGGTAGGGCATCGGCTGCTGCTCCTGCTCCTCGCGGTCGCGCTGGTGGCGGCGGCGTGCGGCGGCGCGGACGCCGGCCCGAACGCCGCGTCCACGACGAGCACCACCGACGCGCCGGCCACCACCGACACGGTGGCGTCGTCGACCACCTCCGAGTCGACGACCTCGACCACCGAGGCCACGACGACCACCTCGGCGCCGGAGGAGGTCGACTCCGGCCTACCCCTCCTGCCGACGACGACGACCGCGCCGCCGAACCCGCCGGTCGACCCGCCGCTGCCGCCGCCGGTCCCGGGACCTCCGCCGGGGCGCAACAGCGTGTTCGTGCTCGGCGACTCGGTCTTCCTCGGCACCACGTCGTCGATCCCCTCCGCGCTGCCCGAGTGGCTCGTCACCTACGACGCGGTGGGGAGCCGCCGGCTGGCCCAGGGGATCGACGTGCTCGCGATGCGTCGCGGCGAGATCGGCGAGGCCGTCGTCGTCCACCTCGGCAACAACTACATCGAGGGGGAGCGGGGCGACTACGCCAGCCAGATCGACGAGGCGATGACCGTGCTGGCCGATGTGCCGCGCGTGGTGTGGGTGACGGTGTCGGAGGTGTCGGACTCCCGCCGGCAGATCAACGTCGCCATCCGGGACGCCGCGGCGCGCTGGCCGAACATGCGCGTCGCCGACTGGGCGCCGGTGATCGCCGCCGAGCCCGGCCTGGCGTGGGACGGCATGCACCTCACCCCCGAGGGCCGGCGGCGGATCGCCGAGCTCATCGCCCAGACGCTGGGACCGGTCGTCGCGCCCTGAGCGGTGGCCCGCATGGGCCGAACGGCCCACCGCGGCCTGCAGGGGTTGCGCTTTCCGCCGGCAGGGTCCATGATCACACCATTGTAATTACGTCTGTGGTATGGGCGTCCGACACCGGAGGAGGGTCGACACATGCGAGAGCACACTGTCGACGAACCGGACGACAAGGGTTGGCAGGACTACGCGAACTGCTTGGGGGTCGACCCCGACCTGTTCTTCCCTGAGCGCGGCGCGTCCACCCGCGAGGCCAAGGAGGTGTGCCGAGGCTGCGTCGTCCGCATGGACTGCCTCGAGTACGCCCTCACCAACGGTGAGAAGTTCGGCATCTGGGGCGGCATGAGCGAGCGGGAGCGTCGTCGCATCCGTCGCCAGCGGGCCCTCGCCCGCAACGCCGGCCTCGAGGTCAAGCCGGTCACCGCCTAGAGCGGTCCGTCCACGGCCAGCCCGCACGATCGAGGCGCGCCTCGATCGTGCGGTCCTCGGCCAGATCCAGCTCCGCCCACCGGTGCCGGGGTTCGGCGAGGAGCACCCGTCGCGGCACCAGGCCGACGAGCTCGGCGCCGGCGACCGGCACCCGCGCGGCGACGGCGTCGTAGGCCACGCCCGGCCCGATGTCGTCGGGTGCGACGAGGTTCATCGACACCTGGACCCGGTCGCCCACCTGCAACCCGAGCGAACGCAGGCCCGGTCGGCGGATCTCGCGGGCGATCCGCCGGGCCAGGGACAGGTCGGGCTCGACCAGCCACACGTTGTAGGCGACGAGGATCGGTCGGGCCCCGACGGCGGTGGCGCCGGCGGTGGGGTGGGGGGTGTCGGGGCCGTGGTCGGGGAGGAGGCCGGCGAACGCCGCGCGACGCACGTCGGGCAGGGTGCGCTCGGGGCCGTAGAGCAAGCAGGGCACGGCCAGCTCCGTCGCCGACCAGCGGGCGTAGTCGTCCCGGGCGGCGAGGGCATCGGCGGACGGCGTGCGCCCGAGGGCGACGAAGGGCACCACGTCGACCGCGCCGATGCGGGGGTGGACCCCGTCGTGGCGGGTCAGGTCGATGCGTCCGACGGCCACCCGGGCCACCGCGCGCACCGCGTCGACGCCGGCGAGGGTGAGGACGCTGCGGTGGTGGTGGGGATCGCGGTGCAGGTCGAGGAGGGCGTCGCCGGCGCTGTCGGCCAGGGCGTCGAGCGTCGCCGCGTCGCGCCCCTCGCTCACGTTGACGACGCACTCGATCATGCGCTCAGCCTGGCAGGCGGGGCGACCGGACCGGGGCGTGCCGCGCCGGTAGGCTGGACGACGTGAACCTCGGTCCCGGTGAGCTCGGCATCATCCTCGTCATCGTCCTCGTCCTCTTCGGCGGCGCCAAGCTGCCGAAGCTCGCCCGGTCGCTCGGCCAGGCGCAGAAGGAGTTCCGCCAGGGGATGTCCGAGGGGTACACCGACGAGGAGCAGGGCCAGCAGCAGGGCCCGTCCTCGCCGCCGCAGGCCTAGGGTCGCTCAGCGGGCGCTGGTCGCGGCCTCCGCCGCCAGCCGGCGGCTGCGCAGGATGCGGCGCCGCTCACGCTCCGAGGTGCCGCCCCACACACCGTGGTCGATGCGGTTGGCCAGGGCGTACTCCCGGCACGGCTCCTTCACCGGGCACTCGGCGCAGATGCGCTTGGCGATCTCGACGCCCACGCCGTCGCTCGGGAAGAACAGGGACGGCGGCTGATCGTTGCACCGCCCCCGGGCCATCCAGTTCTCGTCCGTCTCGTGTCGCATGTGAGATCGACCTCCGATCGCCATGTATACGAGCGGTGCAGGCGGAAAGTTCCGTGAGGCAGGTAAGAACTCGGTGAGCAGGGCAGCCGACGCCGTGCTGGGTAGGCTGTCGGGCCAGCCGTCACCGAAGGTAGGAGTCCCGATGTCCGAGCAGACCGCCGAGGAGTACGAGCCGCCGCGGGGTGGTGTGGTCGTCGTCTACCTCGGCCCCGTCGCTCCCCACTGGGAGGTCCGGGGCGAGTTCGGCGAGGAGCGGGTCATCAACGACTTCCGCACCCGGGTCATGGCCCGGCTGCTGCTCCTGCCGCCGCACGACCCGCAGTTCCGCCGCAACCGCGAGCGCGTGGCGCGCGACGCCGAGCGCGAGAACCTCACCCTGCGCTGGGACCTCGGTCTGCCCGAGGAGGACTGAGGCCCGTCGTGGCCCCGCCGCCCACCGTCGGCGTCGACCTGGGCGGCACGAAGATCTACGCCGTCGCGCTCGCCGACGGCGAGGTGGTGGCCACCGCCAAGCGCTCGACCCCCCGCACCGGCGGGCCGAGCGCCGTGCTCGAGCGCGTCGCCGAGGCGGTCGAGCGGCTCGGGCTCGACGGGCCGCCCCACCGCATCGGCATCGGAGGGCCCGGACCGTCCCGCGCCGGCCGCACCACGCTCGGTCCCGCGCCGAACCTCGCCGGGTGGGACGACGCGGTCGACCTTGCGCCGCCGCTGCGCGAGCGGTTCGGCGAGGACCTGGTCGTCGTCGTCGACAACGACGTGAACGCCGCGGCCCGGGCCGAGGCGGCGCTCGGCGCCGGCGCGGGCGCGCCCGACCTGCTCACGGTGTTCGTCGGCACCGGCGTCGGCGGAGGACTGGTGCTCGACGGCCGGGTGCGCACGGGCGCCCACGGAATGGCGGGCGAGATCGGGCACCTCCTCGTCGTCCCCGACGGGGAGCCGTGCGGGTGCGGCGGGCGCGGGCACGTCGAGGCCTACGCCGGCCGGGCGGGCATGGAGCGCATCGCTCGTCGTCGCCACGACGCCGGTGAGCCCACCGCCCTCGTCGACCTGGCGGGTGAGGGCCGAATGAGGTCCAGCATCTGGGCCGAGGCGTTAGCGTCCGGGGATGCGATGGCTGCGGAGCTGGTGGAGAGCGCGGCGTCGCACGTCGGGACGGCCCTCGCCCAGGTCGCCCTCGTCGTCGACGTCGGGCTCGTCGCCGTCGGTGGCGGCCTCGCCGAGCGGCTCGGTGCCTCGTTCCTCGGCGCCGTCGAGCAGCGCGTCCACGACCTCCTCCCCTGGGACTCCGACCTCCACGTCGTCCCGACCCGGCTCGGCGACCCCGCCGGCGCGATCGGCGCCGCCCTCCTCGCCGCCGAGCAGCCGTAGCATCGAGCCGGTGGAGACCGAGCTCGAGACCACCGGGGGGCCGCGGCTGTTCAACCGGGAGCTGTCCTGGCTGGACTTCAACGCCCGCGTGCTCGAGCTGGCCGAGGACGAGTCCACGCCGCTGCTCGAACGGGCGAAGTTCCTCGCGATCTTCAGCGGCAACCTCGACGAGTTCTTCCAGGTGCGCATCGCCGGCCTGAAGGACCAGGTCGCCGCCGGGATCACGCGACGCACGCCTGACGGCCGCACCCCGGCGCAGCAGCTGATCGAGATCCGCGACGCGCTGGAGCCGCTCCTCGAACGCCAGGAGCAGGCGTTCCTCGAGTCGCTCGTGCCCGCCCTCGCCGCCGAGGGGATCGTGTACTCCGACGTCGCCGACCTCGACGACGAGGACCGCAAGTTCCTCGACGAGGAGTTCGACTCGCGCATCTTCCCGGTGCTCACCCCGCTGGCGGTCGACCCGGGGCACCCGTTCCCGTACATCTCGGACCTCTCGCTCAACCTCGCGGTCGTGGTCCGCAACCCCGACACCGGCGACATCCGCTTCGCCCGGGTGAAGGTGCCGAGCCTGCTGCCCCGCTTCGTGGTCCTGCCCGATGGCGAGCGCTTCGTGCCCCTCGAACAGGTCATCGGGACCCACCTCGGGCGCCTCTTCCCCGGCATGGAGATCGACGAGCAGGTGGCGTTCCGGGTGACCCGCAACGCCGACCTCACGCTCGAGGACGAGGAGGCCGACGACCTGCTGGCTGCTGTCGAGGTCGAGCTGCGTCGCCGCCGGTTCGGGCGGGCGGTGCGCCTGGAGATCGACGCGCGGATGTCGCCGGAGATCCGCGACCTGCTCGTGCGCGAGCTGGAGGTCGAGGAGGAGGACGTCTACGTCCATCGGGGGCCGTTGGGGCTCGGGGGGCTGTTCGCCCTCGTCGAGCTCGACCGGCCGGAGCTGAAGGACCCCGTGTGGTCTCCGATCACCCAGCTGCGTCTCGCCGAGGTCGACGACGAACCGGTCGACATGTTCGCCGAGCTGCGCCGGGGCGACATCCTCGTCCACCACCCGTACTCCTCGTTCGCCACGTCGGTGGAGGAGTTCATCCGCCAGGCGTCGGTCGACCCGCAGGTCCTGGCGATCAAGCTGACGCTGTACCGCACGTCGGGGGACAGCTCGATCATCGAGTCGCTGATCCGTGCGGCCGAGGGCGGCAAGCAGGTGGCGGCGCTGGTCGAGCTGAAGGCCCGCTTCGACGAGCAGGCCAACATCGAGTGGGCGCGCCGGCTGGAGAAGGCTGGGGTGCACGTGGCCTACGGGTTCGTCGACCTGAAGATCCACACCAAGACCGCGCTGGTGGTGCGCGAGGAGGGCGACCGGATCCACCGCTACGTCCACATCGGCACCGGCAACTACAACCCGAAGACGGCGAAGCTGTACGAGGACCTCGGGCTGCTGTCGGCGGACGACGTCCTCGGCTCCGACCTGTCGCAGCTGTTCAACTTCCTCACCGGGTACTCCCGCGAGGTGCCCTACCAGCGCCTGCTCGTCGCGCCGCATTGGCTGCGGGACAGCATCGTCGAGCTCGTCCGCAACGAGGTCGCGGCCGGTCCCGAGCAGGGCCGCATCACGATGAAGATGAACAGCCTGGTCGATGCCCGGCTCATCGAGGAGCTGTACGCGGCGTCGGCGGCCGGGATCCCCGTCGACCTGATCGTGCGGGGGATCTGCTGCCTGCGCCCGGGCGTGCCCGGGATGTCGGAGACGATCCGGGTGCGGTCGATCGTCGGGCGCTACCTCGAGCACTCCCGGATCTACCGCTTCGCGAACGGCGCCGGACCGGGGCGGGCCGCCTACTACATCGGCTCGGCCGACCTCATGCCCCGCAACCTCGATCGTCGGGTCGAGGCGCTGGTGTCGGTGCTCGACCCGGCGCTGCAGGACCGGTTGCAGCAGGTGCTCGACGTCAACCTGGCGGACGACCAGCACGCGTGGGTGCTCGAGCCGTCTGGGCGGTGGGTGCGGCGGAAGGGACCCGAGGGCGTCTCCACGCACGAGCGGCTTCAGGAGCTGGCCCTGGTCCGGGCCGGCCGCCGGGCGGAGTGAGCGGCGGGACGCTCGTCCGGGCGGCGGGCGCCGTCGTCTGGCGGCGATCGTCGGGCGGCGGCGAGGTCGAGGTGCTGCTGGTGCACCGGCCCCGGCACGAGGACTGGTCGTTGCCGAAGGGGAAGCTCGATCCCGGCGAGTCGTGGGAGGACGCGGCCTGCCGGGAGATCGAGGAGGAGACCGGGGTGGTGGGCGCTCTCGGCCGGGAGCTGTGCGGCGCGGCGTACACCGTGGCCGAGGGGCCGAAGCTGGTGCGCTACTGGCTGATGTCGGTCGTGTCCGACCGGTCGGCCGAACGGCGTCCCGACGACGAGGTCGACGAGGCGCGCTGGTGCGTGCTCGACGAGGCGCGGTCGTTGCTCGACCACGACCTGGACCGGGTCGTGCTGCGGTCTGCGAGCCTGGCGTGGTGACGAGCGAGCTGTCGACGTGGCGCCGGGTGCCGAACGACCCGGCCGAGTGGTTCTCCGACGAGGAGCTGGACCGGTCGCGCGCCTGCCAGCGCCCCTTGACCCGGCTGCGGTTGGTGCGTGCCGCCTGCGGGCTCGTCGGCATCGCCCTCGTCATCGGGCTGGAGCTGCCCCAGTCGCTCGTCGATGCCGTCGGCGTGTCGAACTGGGTGGCGCAGCTGCTCGTCGTCGTCGTGCTCCTCGAGGTGGTGGCGCTGGTGTACAACCCGGCGCTCGACTGGTGGGTCGATCTGGTCCACGACCGCCGGTGGGGGTTGTCCACCCAGACGCCGGGCGGGTTCGTCGCCGATCAGGTGAAGAGCCTCCTGCTCGGGGTCGTGGTGAACCTGGCGCTCCTGGTGCCGCTCTACGCGGTGATCCGTGGCACCGACCTGTGGTGGCTGTGGGGGTGGCTGCTGCTCGTCGGGTTCAGCGTGGGGCTCGGCTTCCTCTATCCGGTCGTCATCGCCCCGATCTTCAACCGCTTCGAGCCGCTGGAGGACGAGATCCTGGCGGGGCGGATCCAGGAGATCGCCGAGCGGGCGGGCGTCGACATCGAGGGCGCCTTCGTGGCCGACGAGAGCCGCCGCTCGACGCGTGACAACGCGTACGTGGCCGGCCTCGGCGCCACGCGGCGGGTCGTGCTCTACGACACGATCCTCGAGCACCCGCCGGCGGTGGTCGCGCAGGTGGTGGCCCACGAGGTCGGGCACTGGCGGCTCGGCCACCTCCGGAAGCAGATCCCGCTGGCGGCGGTGTTGGCGTTGGTGCTGATGCTGGGGCTGCGGCTGCTGTCGGAGTGGGAGGGGCTGTGGTCGGCGATCTCGGTGGACGGGTTGGGCGACCCGGCGTCGCTGCCGGTGCTGCTGCTCGCCGTGCAGGTCGGGTTCGGGACGATGGGGCTGGCGATGAGCTACGTCTCCCGGGCCTTCGAGCGGCAGGCGGACGTCGAGGCGCTCGAGCTGCTCGGTGAGCCGGAGCTGATGCACGACATGTTGCGGCGGCTGCACGTGAAGAACCTGTCGGACCTCGATCCGAGCCGGTGGAAGCGGGCGCAGGCGACGCACCCTCCCGCCGCCGAGCGCATGGCGCTGGTGCGCGAGTGGCGGCGCGCCCACCACCCCACCCCCTCCACCTGACCCCACCCACCCACCGCGCATACGCGCCGAATCGCCGCCGATTCGGCGCGTATGCGCGGTGGGTGAGTGTCACAGGGGGTGGGGAGACTGGGGCATCGGCGCGGGGAGCGCCCTCAGCTCATCGAGCCACGAGGTGCCGCAGATGCCCTGGCCGCCCGACCCCGACCTCCGCCACCCGACGCCCGACGACCCACCGCCGCCATGGGTCCACGGCGCCCCGCCCGACGACGCGAGCGAGGCCGCTCGCCGGTCCACAGCCGACCCCAGCCACCGGGGTCGCCGTCCGCCGCGACCCGACAGCGCCCGCCGCACCGGCCCGATGCGCCGACAGGCCGGGCTCACCCGCCCGCAGCGCGTCGTCCTGCACGTGCGACGGGACGCCGTCCTCCACGAGATCCGCCGGCTCGACGACGAGCTGCAGGAGCTGACCCGCCGGCGCATCGACCTGCTGGAGCGGGCCCGAGCCCTGCGTGACGACCTCTGGCCCATCGTCCCCGGCGTGATGGGGCGGCGCCCGCCGGCCGTCGACGAGGATCCCCTCGCCCCGGTCGCCGCCGATGCCCAGCTGCTGTGGGGCCCGGCCCTCCGCGCCGTCGCCCTCGACCTGCTCCGCGCACACGGACCCCTGCGGTTGGACGACCTGCACGACCTCCTCCACCGGCTTGGGTACGCCGTCGACAGCACGACCCCGGTCAAGACCCTCGCGGACGCGCTCGGGTACGAGGCCGACGCCGGCCGCGCCGTGCGCGTCAGTCGGGGCACCTACGCCGCCGCCGGCCCTCCGCCTGAGCCCCGCCCGCGCCGCCCCGCCACCGCCCCGCCGTGGGCGGCGGCGAGAGTTGCCCCTCCGTTCACCTCCCGTTCGCCCGAGCCGGGGTCGCGCGCAACCCGCCCTCCGTACGGTCCCCCTGTCATCGCAGAGATGCACGTAGGACCGACGCCCAAGGAGGGCATCCCTTGAGTCACAGCAAGAGCCGCATCACGTGGCTGATCGCCCTGTTCGCCGTCTTCACCCTGGTCGCCGCCGCCTGCGGCGACGACGACGGCGACGACACCTCGAACGGCGGCGCCGGCGAGGAGACCGGCGGCGGGGACGCCGGCGGCGAGGAGGCGGGCGGCGACCTCTCCGGGTCCGTCGTCGTCTCCGGCTCGTCGACCGTCGAGCCCATCTCGGTCGCCGTGGCCGAGAAGTTCAACGGCGAGAACCCTGACGTCGACATCCCGGTGGACGGCCCCGGCACCGGCGACGGCTTCGAGCTGTTCTGCCAGGGCGAGACCGCCATCAACGACGCGTCGTCGAAGGTGAAGGACGCCCAGATCGAGCAGTGCGAGGAGAACGGCATCGAGTTCATCGAGCTCTGGATCGGCAACGACGGCCTCTCGATCATGACCAACGAGGCCAACGACGCGCTCAGCTGCGTCAGCCTCGAGGACATCTACGCCCTCGTCGGACCCGAGTCCCAGGGCTTCGACAACTGGAGCGACGCCCAGGACCTCGCCACCGAGCTCGGCTCGGACACCGAGCTCCCCGATGCCCCCCTCGACGTCACCGGCCCCGGCGAGGAGTCCGGCACGTTCGCCAGCTTCGTCGAGATCGTCATCGAGGAGTTCAACGAGGACCGCGGCCAGGACGCCACGACCCGACCCGACTACCAGAGCTCGGCCGACGACAACGTCATCATCCAGGGCATCCAGGGCAGCGACACCAGCTTCGGCTGGGTCGGGTTCGCCTTCGCCCGGGAGGCCCAGGGCGTGAAGATCCTCGAGGTCGACGGCGGCGACGGCTGCGTCGCCCCGACCGACGAGACGGTCGCCGACGGCAGCTACCCGATCGCCCGCCCGCTGTTCATCTACGTCAACGCCCAGATGGCCGAGGAGAACCCCGCCCTCGCAGCCTTCGTCGACTACTACCTCTCCGACGAGGGCATCGCCTCGGTCGGTGAGGTCGGCTACGTGCCCCTCGCCGACGAGGACCTCGAGGCCACCCGGTCCCTCTGGGAAGCCCGCACCACGGGCGCCCAGTAGCGCCACGCTCCCGTAGCGGTGGACGGGACGCCACGACTGTTGGCGTCCCGTTCACCTCTCGTTCACCTCCGGCGGGGTGGCGCGCAACCTGCCCTCCGTACCGTCCACCCCCGTGGACCAGGAGCAGGACCGATGCGTGCCGTCCCCGCCGGTACCGAGTCGACGGAAGGCCCTCGCCACCATGGCGATCACCCTGGCAGCCACCATCGCTGCCACCTCCTGCACATCACGCGGCGGTGACCAGCTCGCCGGTGCCGTCGTCGTCTCCGGCTCCTCGACCGTCGAGCCCATCTCGGTCGCCGTGGCCGAGAAGTTCGACGCCGGAGCCGGCAGCCGCGTCTCGCTCGCCGTCGACGGTCCCGGCACCGGCGACGGCTTCGAGCTGTTCTGCCACGGCGAGATCGCGATCAACGACGCCTCCTCGAAGATCAAGCCCGAGCAGATCGAGCAGTGCGAGGAGAACGGCGTCGAGTTCATCGAGCTCTGGATCGGCAACGACGGCCTGACGCTCCTCACCACCGAGCGCAACGATGCCGTGAGCTGCCTCACGCTGGCCGACGTCTACGCCCTCGTCGGCCCCGAGTCCCAGGGCGTCGACGACTGGAGCGACGCCGAGCCGCTCGCCGCCGAGCTCGGGTCCGACACCGACCTCCCCGACCTGCCGCTCACCGTCACCGGGCCCGGCGAGGAGTCGGGCACGTTCGTCAGCTTCGTCGAGCTCGTGATCGAGGAGCTCAACGAGGAACGGGGCCAGCCGGCGACGACCCGTCCCGACTACCAGAGCTCCTCGGACGACAACGTCATCGTCCAGGGCGTGCAGGGCAGTCCGTCCGGTCTCGGGTGGGTCGGCTACGCCTTCGCCCGCGAGGCCGACGGGGTGAAGATCCTCGAGGTCGACGGCGGCGATGGCTGCGTCGCCCCGACCGACGAGACCGTCGCCGACGGCAGCTACCCGATCAGCCGCCCGCTGTTCATCTACGTCAACGCCGAGATGGCCGACGACAGCGCGGCGCTCGACGCCTACGTCGATCTCTACCTGTCAGAGGACGGCATCCGCTCGGTCGCCGAGGTCGGCTACGTGCCCCTCGCTCCCGAGGACCTGGCCGAGACCCGTGCCCGCTGGGAAGCCCGCATCCGAGGAGCCGCATGACCGTCCTGTCCGTCGACGACTTCCGGGGCGACCAGCGCCGGGTCCGGAGGGACGCCCAGGTCCGACGGGCGGTGTTCCTCGCCGCCACCACGTCGATCGTGGTCAGCGTGCTCATCGTCGGTTCCCTGCTCGGGGAGGCGTGGACGTTCATCTCCCAGGTCGAGATGAGCGCCCTGTGGACCGACGGCTGGTTCCCGCGCCGGGGCATGTACGACCTGCGCACAGTCGTCGTCGGCAGCCTCCTCGTCACCGGTGTGGCGATGGTCGTCGCCGTTCCCCTCGGTGTCGGGGCCGCGATCTACCTGTCGGAGTACGCCGACCGACGGGTCCGCAAGTTCCTCAAGCCCTTCCTCGAGATCCTCGCTGGCATTCCGAGCGTCGTGCTCGGTGTGTTCGCCCTGCGCTTCATCTCTCCCGAGGTCGTCCAGCGGGTCATCGACGACGCCTCGCAGTTCAACATGCTGGCGGCGGGCATCGGCGTGGGCATCCTCACCATCCCGCTCATCGCCTCGATCTCCGAGGACGCCATGCGCTCGGTGCCCGACAGCCTCCGCGAGGCGAGCTACGGCATGGGCGCCCGCAAGATCACCACCGTCGTGCGGGTCGTGATCCCCGCGGCGATCTCGGGGCTCGTCGCGGCGTTCATCATCGCCGTGTCCCGGGCCATCGGCGAGACGATGGTCGTCCTCATCGCCGCCGGCGGCACCGGCGGCTCCCTCTTCTCCACCGACGTGACGGGACCGGGCACGACGCTCACGGCGGCCATCGCCTCCCAGGCCGTCGGCACCGACCAGGTGCGGGGCGAGGCGCTCACGTTCCAGAGCCTCTTCTTCGTCGCCCTGCTCCTGTTCCTGACCACCCTGCTGCTCAACGTGATCGCCAACCGGATCGTCCGGCGCGTGCGCGAGATCTACTAGGAGCCGACGTGACCGTCCTCAGCACCCCCGGCGCGATCGCCGAGCGCACCAGCAAGGACTCGGTCGAGCGCCAGCTCACCGGCGGCCGAGCCGACGTCAGCGGTCGGGCCTTCCAGGTCGTCGTCGGCGGCGCGTTGGCCGTGTCGCTGGTCGTCCTCCTCGTGCTGCTCGTCGACGTCGCGACCGACAGCTGGAGCGTCTTCACCACGCGAGGGTGGGACTTCGTCACCTCGAAGCTCTCCTCGCAGGCCGCCGACGCCGGTGTGATCCAGGGTCTCGTCGGCACGTTCTGGATCGGCGTCTTCGTCGTCACCGTCTCCTTCCCCCTCGGGGTGGCCGCTGCGGTCTACCTCGAGGAGTACGCGGTGAAGGGCCGGTTCACGAACCTCGTCGACCTCACGATCCGCAACCTCGCCGGCGTGCCGTCGGTGGTCTACGGCATCCTCGGCCTGACCATCTTCGTCAACGCCCTCCGCCCCCTCACCGGCCCCGACGCCAACGGGCGCTCGATCATGTCGGCCGGGCTCACGCTCGCCATCCTCGTCCTGCCGATCATCATCATCACCGCAGCGGAGGCGATCCGAGCGGTGCCCCAAGGGATCCGCGAAGCGGGGTACGGCGTCGGCGCCACCCGATGGGAGGTCGTCCGCCACCACGTGTTGCCCTACGCGTCGCCCGGCGTCCTCACCGGCACCGTGCTCGCCCTCGGACGCGCGCTCGGCGAGGCCGCGCCGCTCATCCTCGTCGGGGCGACGACCGGCTACCTCAGCCGGGGCGACTCGTTCGTCGACCTGGCGGCGATCCGGGAGCGCTTCGCCGCCATGCCCACGCTCATCGCCAACTGGGCGAGCCAACCGGGCGGCCAGGGCTGGGAGGCCAACACGTCCGCAGCGATCGTCGTCCTGCTCGTCGTCGTGCTCATCGCGAACGGCACCGCCATCCTGCTCCGCAACCGCTTCGAATCGAAGAGAAGGTGACCCCCATGGCCGAGACCACCGTGACGAACCCGCCGGCCGTCGGCATCGACGTCGACACGCTCGGCAGCCCGTCCGGCCCCGCGCCCGAGCTCGGCGAGGTCGTCTTCGACGTCGACGACCTCGACGTCTACTACGGCGAGTTCCGGGCGGTGCGCGACGTCAGCTTCGACGTGCGCAAGCGCCAGATCACCGCGCTGATCGGTCCGTCGGGCTGCGGCAAGAGCACCGTGCTGCGGACGCTCAACCGCATGAACGACCTGATCGACATCGCCCGTGTGGAGGGGTCGGTCCGCTACCACGGCGTCGACCTCTACGACCCGAAGGTCAACCCCGTCGAGGTCCGCCGCCGCATCGGGATGGTGTTCCAGAAGCCCAACCCGTTCCCGAAGTCGATCTACGACAACGTGGCCTACGGGCCGCGCATCGCCGGGCAGAAGAAGGGCCTCGACGACGTCGTGGAGAAGGCGCTGAGGGGCGCGGCGCTCTGGGACGAGGTCAAGGATCGCCTGCACACCTCCGGCCTCGGTCTGTCCGGCGGCCAGCAGCAGCGCCTGTGCATCGCCCGGGCCATCGCCACCGATCCCGAGGTCCTGCTGATGGACGAGCCGTGCTCGGCCCTCGACCCGATCGCCACGGCGCGCATCGAGGACCTGATGCAGGCGATCAAGGACGAGTACACGATCGTGATCGTCACCCACAACATGCAGCAGGCCGCCCGCGTCAGCGACATGACCGCGTTCTTCACCACCGAGGTGAGCGACACGAGCGACACCCGCACCGGCCTGCTCGTCGAGTACGACCAGACCGAGAAGATCTTCTCGAGCCCGGCCGACGAGCGCACCGAGAACTACGTCACCGGCCGCTTCGGCTGATCGGTCGCGTTCGGGGCATGGGTCTGCGGAGCCACTACACCGCCGAGCTCGAGCAGCTGCGCCTGCAGGTCGAGGTCATGACGGTCCGCGTCGAGGAGAACCTCGACCGGATGAGGGGCGCGCTCGCAGGGGAGCCCTCGGGTGTCGCGAGCCTCGCGGCGAGGGTCGACGACGAGGTCGACGCGATGAACGTGTCGCTCACCGAGCGGTGCTACGAGATCCTCGCCCTGCAGACCCCGGTCGCCTCCGACCTGCGCCTCGTGGTCTCGGTCGTCCGGGTGCTCAACGAGCTCGAGCGCATCAGCGACCACGCGGTGCGGATCTGCCGTGACGCGGCAGCGCACCACGCGCCGTGCCACCCCGGCGCGCTCCACGACCTGTTGTTGACGCTCGCCGACGAGACGATCGACCGCTTCCACACCGCACGTCGCGCGTGGGGCGCGATGGACCTCGACCTCGCGGTGAGCCTCGCGAGCGGCTCGCCGCTCGCGGAGGCGCTGCACCAGCGCCTGATCCGCGAGCTCGTGCAGCTGCACGGCCCCAACGCGGTCGAGGTCGCGCTGCGGGCGGCCTCCATCGCCCGTTCGCTCGAGCGCATCTCCGACCACACCACGATCATCGGAGCGCGACTCCGGTACCTCATCACCGGCGATCCGGCCCACCTCGCCGCCGAGATCCGCTGAGTCCGAGCACACTGGAGACCGACCACGTGACCGAGACGACCGGAGAACCGATGGGCGAGGTGCGCAGGGCCTTCCACGAGGAGCTCGACGAGCTCCGCCGCGAGGTGGTGCGAGAGGCCGCGCTCGTGACCGAGGCCATCCCGCGGGGGACCGAGATCCTCCTCGGCGGCGACCTCGAGGGCGCGCAGGCGCTCATCGAGTCCGACGACGAGCTCGACCTGCTGTCGCTCGAGATCGAGGAGCACGCGATCCGCCTGCTCACGCTGCAGCAGCCCTTCGCCTCCGACCTCCGCGCCGTGGTCACCGCGCTGAAGATGAACGGCGAGATCGAGCGCTCCGGCGACCTGGTCATCAACATCGCCAAGGCCTGCCGACGGATGTACGGGGCGACGTTCAGCCCCCGGTGCCGGGGGATCATCGAGCAGATGAGCGAGGAGGCGGCCCGCCTCTACCGCTACGCGATCGACGCCTACGTCGAGGGCAACGCCAGCCTCGCCGGGGCCCTCGACGACATGGACGACCGCCTCGACGCGCTCAACAAGGACTTCGTCCAGGCGATCTTCGAGACGCACGGGCAGGGCGAGATCGACCTCCAGGCGTCGGTGCAGCTGGCGCTGATCGGCCGCTACTACGAGCGCATCGGCGACCACGCGGTCAACATCGGCGACATGGTGCAGTTCATGGTGACCGGCTGGATGCCGGAGCACACCGGCGCCGCCCGGGCCAAGGCCCGGCGCGAGTCCCACCCGCACCCCCAGGACGAGTCGGAGGACAGTTGACCGACCTGCTCGTCGGGGCGCTGGCCGGTGCGCTCGTGACCGCGCTGGTGGCGACGGCGCTGCACCGGAGCGCGGCGCGACGAGCGGACCAGCAGCGCGCCGCCCTGGTCGACGAGCTGGAGGCTGCCGCCCGTGCCGAGCAGCGCATGGCCCGGGCGCTCGACGCCATCCCCCAGGGCGTCGCGATCTGCGACGCCGACGGCGAGATCCTGTTCCACAACGCGAGCGGCTCGGCGTACTCCTCGGCCCGCCACGGCGACGCGCTCGTCGAGGCGGCGATCGACGACCTCCTGCGGCGGGCGGTCGCTGGGGAGGGCAGCGTCGAGACGATCGAGCTCTTCGGCCCCCCGAAGCGCACCCTCGTCATCACCGCCGTGCCGCTCGAGGACGGCGTGGCGGGCCGCGGCGCCATCGCGGTGATCGACGACGTGACCGAGCGGCGCCGCCTGGAGGCCGTCCGCCGCGACTTCGTCGCCAACATCAGCCACGAGCTGAAGACCCCGGTGGGTGCCTTGGCTCTGCTCGCCGAGACGATCATGGACGAGCGCGACCCCGACGTCGTCGAGCGACTCGCCGGCCGGATGCTCACCGAGGCGCACCGCGTGGGCCGCACCATCCAGGACCTGCTCGAGCTGAGCTCGATCGAGGTCGAGGAGGACAAGGTGCGTGAACCGGTGCCCGTCCGCCAGGTCCTCGCCGGGGCCGTCGGACGCATCCGTCCGGCGGCCGACCAGCGCCAGATCCGGGTGGAGCTGCTCGAGCCCGACGACGACCTCGCCGTCGTCTGCGACCGTCGCCAGCTGGTGTCGGCCGTGTTCAACCTGCTCGAGAACGCGGTCAAGTACTCCGAGGCCGGCTCGACCGTGCGCACCTGGGCCGAGGCCGATGGCGACGTGGTCGACATCGTCGTCGAGGACCACGGCATGGGCATCCCGACCCGGGACCTCGAGCGGGTGTTCGAGCGGTTCTACCGGGTCGACCAGGCCCGCAGCCGCCGCACCGGCGGCACAGGCCTCGGACTCGCCATCGTCCGCCACGTGGTCAACAACCACGCGGGCGAGGTCCTCGTCGCCTCTCGCGAGGGCGAGGGCTCCACGTTCACCCTGCGGTTCCCCGTCGGGGCCGCCGATCCCACCGCTCTCGAGAGGACGACATGAGCCAGCCGGAGACGACGGTCCTCGTCGTGGAGGACGAAGAGGCGTTCGTCGAGGCCCTGACCGTGGGCCTCAAGCGCGAGGGCTTCCGGGTCCAGGTCGCCCGCGACGGCGCGGAGGCGCTCGCGCTGTTCGACGTGGTCGCACCGGACCTCGTGCTGCTCGACGTGATGCTGCCCAAGGTGTCGGGCATCGACGTCTGTCGGGAGATCCGGACGAAGTCCAAGGTCCCGATCATCATGGTCACCGCGAAGGCGGCCGAGATCGACACGGTGGTCGGCCTCGAGGTCGGTGCGGACGACTACGTCACCAAGCCGTACCGGCTGCGCGAGCTGGTGGCGAGGATGCGCGCCGTCCTGCGGCGCACGCCGCTGTCGGAACCGGCCGTCCTCTCGGGCGAGTCGATGACCGTCGGCGACGTGACGATCGACCCCGAGGGCCACGAGGTGGTCGTGCGCGGCGAACCGGTGTCGCTCCCGTTGAAGGAGTTCGAGCTGCTCTGCCTCCTCATCGAGAACGCCGGGCGGGTCCTGCCGCGCGAGACCCTGATCGACAGGGTGTGGGGGCTGGACTACGTCGGCGACACCAAGACCCTCGACGTGCACGTCAAGCGCCTGCGGTCGAAGGTCGAGGTCGACCCGTCGCACCCGACGCGGATCGTCACCATCCGAGGCCTCGGCTACAAGTACGAGGTGCCCAGGGCCTGAGCCGTCCGGGCCCGGAGCCCGCGGCGCGCCGCCGTACCATGGCGGGGGTGAGCGCTCCGTGACCGACCAGACCGGCTGGCGTCCGCTCGAGAAGCCGCGTGCCCGGCGCGAGGCCCGCGGGTCGTTCACCCTGTCGCCCTTCGCCCGGCTGGCCCGCACCCACGCCTGCCTCGTCTCGGGCGACACCCTCGTCGCCCTGGCCCTCGCCGGGTCGCTCTTCTTCTCTATCGACCCGAGCGCGGCCCGCTGGCGCGTCGGCCTCTACCTGCTGCTGACGATGGCCCCGTTCGCGGTGGTGGCGCCGCTGATCGGGCCGGCGCTCGACCGCGTCGCCGGCGGTCGGCGGATGATGGTCATCGGCTCCGGCGCGCTGCGCTGCGTGCTCGCGCTCGTGATGGCCCGCCACCTCGACTCGCTGCTGCTGTTCCCCGAGGCCTTCACGATGCTGGTGCTCGGCAAGGGCTACCACGTCGCCAAGAGCTCGCTCGTGCCCGGCACCGTGCGCACCGACGAGGAGCTGGTCGAGGCCAACTCGAAGCTGTCGCTCCTGTCGGGCATCTCCGGCGCCGTCATCGTCGTCCCCGGCGGCCTGGCGATGCTGCTCGGCGGCGCGCCCGCGGTGTGCGTGCTCGCCGCGATCGTGTTCGGCGCCGGTGCGGTGATGGGGCTCCGGATGAAGGCGGAGGCGGTCAGCACCGAGCCGACCGAGGTCGAGCGCTCGGAGCTGCGCGGCGGGGGGATCCGCCTCGCGGCGTCGGCGATGGGCCTCCTGCGGGGCATCGTCGGGTTCCTCACCTTCCTCATCGCCTTCACCCTGCGGGGCACCGTCGAGCAGCCCTACGTCGAGGAGTTCGGCTCCCAGGTGGGCGCGGCGACCCGCGAGGCGATCGGGATGGCGTCGACGACGGTGTCCACCGGTGCGCCGACCTGGCACTTCGGGGTGGCCGCGGCGATGGCCGGCATCGGCGGTCCGGTCGGGGCCCTCGTGACGCCACGCCTGCGCCGGACGGTGAAGGAGGAGCAGATCCTCGTCGGGTCGATCCTGCTGCTCGTGGCGGTCGGTGTGGCGGCGGCGATCCTCGGCGGGCTGGTGGGCGCGGCCCTCATCGCCCTGACCGTGAGCTTCTCGGCGGGTGCCGGCAAGCTGGCCTTCGACTCGATCGTCCAGCGCGACGCGCCCGACGCCGACCGCGGCCGCTCGTTCGCCCGGTTCGAGACCCGCTTCCAGCTCATCTGGGTGGTCGGTGCGGCGCTGCCCGTGGTCGTCGCCATGCCCGGCCGGATCGGCTACCTGCTCATCGCCGGCACGGCGGCGTTCGCCGCGGTCTCCTACGTGCTCGGGTACCGGTTCCTCGAGGCCCACGGTCGGCTGCGCCCCCGCCGGACGCCCGATGTCACCGGCAAGCTGAAGGAGGAGGCGTCGCGCCGGGCCCGTCGGGTGCGGCGCTCCGCGACGCGCCGCCTGCGTCGCGAGGGCGGCATCGTGCCCGGGACCGTGCCCGAGGAGCAGCCGCCGCCGTCGGGGGACGGGTCAGACGTCGTCCGGTAGGTCGATGCGGGCCAGCCAGAGCCCGGGGGCGACGACCTCGTTCGGGGTCGGGAGGTTGGCCGGTGCCGCCCACAGGCGGTCGAGGCCCTCGGTGCCGGCACGCTCGACGACGCCCTCGACGAAGGTCGTGCCCCGGTCGTAGAGGTCCTGGGTGAGGTCGAGCCCGAGGATCTGGCCGGCGAAGCGGTCGGCCGCGGCGGCCTCCACCCGTCGCCGGCGCATGGCCTCGGTGATCTGCCCGTAGCGGCCCATCAGCCGCTCGCCGACGGTGTCCATCACCCAGTCGACGTAGCCGACGACGACGGCGACGAGCGCCTCGAGCCGGGGCAGCAGCTCGGCCTGGGCCGGGGAGCGGATGGCGCCGAGGACGACCTCGGGGTCGCCGAACATCGACTGCACCGAGGCGAGCCCCTGCACGTCGGTGGGGTCGAGGTTGCCGAGGCGCTCCTCGAGCACCCCGGTGTCGGGCTGGAAGTTGGCGGCGAAGCCGGAGAGCATCTCGCGGAGCGCGTCACGCACGTGAGGGACGCCAAGGACGGCGTGGTGGGTGATCTCGTGGAGGCAGACCCACAGGCGCAGCTCGTCGCGGTCGAGGCTCCACTCCTGGCCGAACTCGTCGAGGTTGCGGAGCACGACGAGGATCTCGTCGGTGCCCGGGCGGGGCACCGGCAGGTCGTACTGGCCGAACGAGCGGGTGGCGAGGTGCCCGAGCATCGAGCCGGCGGTCATGCCGAGCATCATCGGCGCCAGCATCTGCATCATCCCGCCGAGCCACTGGTCGACGGCGGCCTCGGGGTCGGCGTCGGGGTCGACGGTGGGCACCGCGGGCGCGTCGTCGCCGGGGGCCGGGCCGAGGGAGCTCGCGATCGACTCGACGAGCGGCTTGTAGACGTCGAGCGACGACGCGAGCCACTGCGTGCGGGTGACCGGCACGACCTTCACCTGGCCGGAGGCGGAGGTGGACAGCCCGGTCGTGGAACCGACGTGGAGGTCGGCGACGCGTGCCAGCTGCTCGAGCTGGAGCCGGTCGACGGGGTCGACGTTCGGCTCGGACTCGCCGCCGGTGGCGATCGACGCCGCCAGCTGCCGGGCCGCGTCCCAGCTGACCGGGCCCTGCTGGGCGAGCATCTTGGCCAGGTCGGCGAAGAAGGGCAGCCCGCCGAAGGGATCGCCCGCACCGAATGGACCGAAACCGCTCATGGGGGCATGGTAAGCCCATGAAGGCCGTCGTCCTCACCGGGTCCGCGGGCGCGCTCGGCCAGCGCGTGCTCGGGCGGCTCGCGGCGCACCCCGACGTCGAGGACGTCGTCGGTCTCGACGTCGTGCCCGACCAGGGTCCCTCGACGATCGGTGTGGCGACGCGGCAGGTCGACCTCCTCCACGACGACCTCGGCGCCGACCTCGAGGGCCGCGACACGCTCGTGCACCTGGCGTCGGTGTTCGCGCCGGAGCGGCGCGGCAACGAGCCGTCGATCGACGTCGAGCTCACCCGTCGGGTCCTCGACGCGGCCCGGCGCGCCGGCACCCGCCACGTGGTGCTCATCTCGAGCGCCACGGTCTACGGCGCGTGGCCCGACAACCCGGTGCCGCTCACCGAGGAGTCGCCGCTGCGACCGAACGACGGCTTCACCTACGCCGTCGACAAGCTCCGCATCGAGGAGCTCGCCGCCGAGCTGCGCACCTCGTCCCCGGGGACGTCGGTCGCCGTTCTGCGCCCCACGGTCGCGCTCGCCGAGGAGGAGCGCAGCTGGGTGAGCGAGGCGCTCGCGTCGGCGGCGTCGGTGCACGCGGGGGACACCGACCCCCCGTCGCAGTTCCTCCACTTCGACGACCTGGCCGACGCGGTGGTGCTGGCCGCGGACCGGGGCCTCGACGGCGCGTACAACGTGGCGCCCGACGGGTGGATCCCGCCCGACCGCATGCGGGCCTTCGCGACCCTGCCCCAGCCGCGGGTCCCGGTGTGGGTGGCCGACCAGGTGGCCCGGTGGCGGTGGCGCCTCGGCCTCACCGCGACGCCGCCGGAGATCCTCCCGTGGACGATCCACCCGTGGGTGGTCGCCAACGACAGGCTGCGGGCCGAGGGGTGGACGCCGGCGCACTCCAACGAGGAGGCCTACGTCATGTGCACCGAGCCCGGCCCGCTCGACACGTTGAGCCCGAAGCGCCGCCAGGAGATCGCGCTCGCCGTCGCGGGCGGTGCGCTGGTCGCGGCGGGGGCCGGCGTGGCCGCCGTGGTGCGGCGCCAGATGGGGAGCCGCTGAGCCCGGCTCAGCTGCGCTCGCCGAGGGTGGCGGTCGCGGTGTGCTCCGCGCCGTCGCGCAGGAAGGTGAGGCTGATCGGGTCGCCGGGTTCGGCGGCCCGGATGAGCGCGGCGAGCGTGCCCATCGACGGCAGCGGCTCGCCGTCGGCGTGGAGCAGGACGTCCCCGGCGCGGAGCCCGGCCGTGTCGGCGGGGCTGTGCGGCACGACGGCGGAGACCAGCGCGCCCTCGGTGGTGCGACGGCCCTCGACGCCGAGCCACGCGTGGCGGGCGTGCCCGAGCTCGATGATGTCGTCGGCCACCTGGCGGACCTCGTCGATGGGGGTGGCCCAGCCGAACGACGCCTCCTCGTCGGCCTTGACGGCGACCCCGACCACCGCGCCCGAGTCGACGACGAGCGGTCCGCCGGCGACCTCGCCGGGCACCGGCGCGTCGAAGCGGATGAGCCCGTAGAGCACGGTGCCGGCGCCGTTCTCGGCTCGCTGCTGGAGGGCGCTGATCGTGCCGGACGAGACCGAGGGCCCGCCGTCCTCGTGCGTGCCGATGGCCATGGCCCACTGGCCGACCTCGAGGTCGGCGGGGGTGCCGTGGTCGACGACCGCGAGGTCGGTGGCGTCGACGCGCAGCACCGCGAGGGCGCTCACCGGATCGGAGCCGACCACCTCGCCGGGCAGGTTGCGGCCGTCGGCCAGCGTGACGAGGACCTCCGACGCCCCCTCGAGGGGGAGGGCGTCGGTGACGAGGTAGCCGTCGGCCCGGACGACGACGGCCGACGCGTCGACGGTGCCGCCCTCGGTGGTGATCGTCAGGTGCGCGACCCCGGGCAGGACGGCCTCGACCGCCTCGGCCGGACCGTTCGGCGGGACGGTGGTGGCGACCGGAACGAGCGAGGAGGGCGCGGCGGACGGCGGGGTCTCGACGATGCGCTCGACGACCCGCTCGCCCATCCCGGTGGCGAGGACGGCGAGCAGCGCCGCCGACGCGCCGACGAGGCTCGAGGCGACGAGGGCGCTCCAGGCGAGGCGCCGCCGCGGCGGGGCGGGGGCGAAGTCGACCGTGTCGGGGATGGAGCGGGCGCCGACGGGGGGCACGCTCCGCATCTCCGACGGGTGGCGCCACAGGCGGTCGTCGGGGTGCAGGGGATCGCCGAACGGCGACGGGTCGTCGTCGGGGAGGTCGTCGTCCTGCACGTTCGGGAGACTACCGAGGGGGTCTGTCGTGGTGTCCGCGCCCCTCTCGTGCGCGCCGGGCGCCGTGCCTCCCGGCGGGCGATCCGCCCTACCATGTCGGGGTGCTCACGCTGGATGACGCCGACACCTGGGTCGCAGTGACCGACGAACCTCTCCCGGTCGACGCCGCCGCCCGCTGGGCGGTGCGCCCCGACTGCGGTGCCGTCGTGTCGTTCTCGGGCACGGCGCGCGACCACGCCGAGGGTCGTCCGGGGGTCTCCCTCCTCGAGTACGAGGCCTACACCGAGCAGGTCGTGCCCCGGCTGGAGGCCATCGTCGCCGAGGCCCGACGTCGCTGGCCGGACCTCCGGCGCATGGCGCTGATCCACCGCACCGGCCCGGTCGAGGTCGGCGAGTCCGCGGTGGTCGTGGTCGCCTCCTCGCCCCACCGCGACGTCGCGTTCGACGCCGCCCGGTTCGGCATCGACACCCTCAAGGCCACGGTGCCGATCTGGAAGCGCGAGCGCTGGGACGGCGGCGAGAGCTGGGGCCTCGAGCCCCAGCACATCCAGGAGGTCGCCGGACCGGTGGAGGCCGCCCCGTGAGCGGCGCCGGCTTCCTCCTCATCGCGCTCGTCGTCGGCGTGCTCGGCACGATGTTCGTGATGGCCCGGCACCGCCAGGGCACCCGGCCCGACGACGCCATGGCCGAGTTCCGGCGCGAGATGCAGGCGCTCGCGCCACCGGGCGACGGACCGCCGCCCGACGAGCCGCGCCGCTTCCCCCACCGCCCGTACCCGGGGGTCGCGCCGCTGGGTCCCGACGACCGCTCGCGCCCCGACGCGGGTTCCGGCGCACGGTAGGGGACCGCCCTGGCACGCGACCTGGCCATCGACCTCGGGACCGCGAACACGCTGGTCTACGCGCGCGGGGAGGGCATCGTCATGAACGAGCCCACCGTGATCGCGCTCAACAACCAGACCGGTGACGTCCTGGCGATGGGCCACGAGGCCTGGCAGATGATCGGCCGGACGCCGTCGAACATCGTCGCCGTCCGCCCGCTGCGCCAGGGGGCGATCACCGACTTCGACATCACGCAGCGGATGATCCGCCTCGTCCTCCAGCGGGTGGGCGTGTCCCGGTTCAACCGGCCCCGCGTGGTCATCTGCGTGCCGTCGGCCATCACCGCGGTCGAGCGCCGGGCCGTCACCGAGGCCGCCCGCCGAGCGGGAGCGGCCGACGCCCAGCTCATCGAGCAGCCGATGGCGGCCGCGATCGGCGCGGGCCTGCCGATCAACGAGGCGATCGGCAACATGGTCGTCGACATCGGCGGCGGCACGTCCGAGACGGCCCTGATCTCGCTCGGCGGCATCGTCGCCATCGAGGCGGTGCGCGTCGGCGGCTTCGACATCGACGGCGCCATCCAGACCTACATCCGCCGCGAGTACGGCATCGCCATCGGCGAGCAGACCGCGGAGCAGATCAAGGTCACGATCGGCTCCGCCTATCCGGTGAACGAGGACCTCAACGCCGAGGTGCGCGGCCGTGACCTCGTCAGCGGTCTGCCGAAGACGGTGCTGCTCACGCCGGCGGAGGTGCGTGAGGCCATCGAGGAGCCGGTGAGCGCCATCGTCGACTCGGTCATCACCTGCCTCGGCGCCGCGCCCCCGGAGCTGGCCCAGGACCTCATCGGCCAGGGCATCCACCTCGTCGGCGGTGGCGGCATGCTCGCCGGCCTCGACGTGCGCCTGGCGGCCGAGACCGAGGTCGACGTCCACCTGGTCGAGGCCCCGCTCGAGGCCGTGGTGCTCGGCGCCGGCCGGTGCATCGAGTCCTACGAGGCGCTCAAGGCGATGTTCATGGGGTCCCGCCCGACCCGCTGACGCGAGCCGGGCGGGCACCGCCAGAGCTCAGTCGCGGCGGGCGAGGGCCCACGCGCCGGGCAGGAGCAGGCCGGCGGCCGCGAGCTTCACGAGGTCGCCGCCGAGGAACGGGGTGAGGCCGGCGTCGATCGCCGCGCTGGCCGACATGTCGTAGGAGTGGGCGAGCCAGCTGACGCCGAGGGCGTAGATGATCGCCGAGCCGGCGAGCATCGCGGGGACCGACGTGAGGACGCGGCGGTCGTGGCCGCGCTCGGCGAGCCAGCCGACGACGGCGGCGGCGACGACGAACCCGACCAGGTAGCCGGCGGTGCCACCGGTGGCCGCGGCCCAGCCGCCCTCGCCGTCGGCGTAGATGGGGGCACCGGCGGCGCCGACCGCGAGGTACAGCACCTGGCTGGCCACGCCGAGCTTCGTGCCGAGCGCGGCGCCGGCGAGGAGGACGGCGAAGGTCTGGAGGGTCACGGGGACGGGGGTGCCGGGGATCTGCACGGAGATCTGGGCGCCGATCGCGGTGAGCGCCGCGGCGCCGACGACGAGGCTCACCGCCCGCAGGCGCGTGGCGGGGAGCAGGTCGGCGAGGGTCGCGGTGGGGGCGACGGTGGCGTGCACGGGGGGACCTCCGGGGTGCGGGTGGGGGGACGGTGATCGGACCTGCGACCGTCCGGACGGGACGGCGGTTACCTTCGCGCACGCGGGGTTCCCCGCACGAAAGGAGCGCCCGATGTCCGACGACCTGGTCGTGGTGGACCGGCAGGGTCCGGTCGTGAGGATCACGATGGACCGCCCGCAGCGCCGCAACGCGTTGTCGCTCGAGATGCTGCGCGCCCTGACGGCGGCGATGCGCGACGCAGGGGAGAGCGACGCCACCGGGGTCGTGCTCGCGGGCAACGGACCGGCGTTCAGCGCCGGGCACGACATGGCCGCGATGGCCGGCGCCTCGCTGCCGGAGATGCGCGAGCTGCTGTGGACCTGCACCGAGCTGATGGAGCTGATCCAGGCGATCCCGCAGGTGGTCCTCGCACGGGTGCACGGCGTGGCGACCGCCGCGGGGTGCCAGCTCGTGGCCACCGCCGACCTCGCCGTCGCGGCCCGCTCCGCGCGGTTCGCCGCGCCCGGCGGCAAGGGCGGCTGGTTCTGCACCACGCCGATGGTGGCGATCGGGCGCAACGTGGGCCGCAAGCAGGCGGCCGAGATGGCGCTGACCGGCGACGAGATCGACGCCGACACGGCGCTGGCCTGGGGCCTGGTGAACCGGGTGGTCCCCGACGACGAGCTCGACGCCGCGGTGGACGAGCTGCTCGCCCGGGCCACGAGGGGGAGCGCGGCGTCCCGCGCCATCGGGAAGCGGGCGCTCCACACCCAGCTCGGCATGGACCAGCGGTCCGCCTACGCCTACGCCGTCGAGGTCATGGCCGCGGCGAGCCAGCTCGAGGACGCCCGCGAGGGCATGGCGAGCTTCGTAGAGAAGCGGCCACCGGAGTGGCGCCACCGCTGAGCAGCTGCTGGTGCGGGGGATCGCTCAGTCGGCGAGGAGGTCCTCGGCCGCCTGGCGGACCTGCCAGTCGCGGTCCTCGGTGGCGCGCTGCAGGGCGGCCTCGACCTCGGGGCCGTCGAAGGGCGCGAGCGCGATCACCGCTCGACGGCGGACGGTGGCGATGTCGCGGGTCGCGGCGAGGATCGTGTCGAGCGCGGCCTCGTCGCCGATCGCGCCGAGTGCGGCCACCGCCGCCTCCCGGCAGAGGGCGTCGGCGTGGGTCCGCACCACGTCGCAGAGCGCCGCGCTCGCGGTAGGAGCCGGCGGTTGCTGCTCGCCGAGCGCCCAGGCCGTCACCTCGACGATGCGGTCGTCGGGGTCGTCGAGCAGCGCGACGAGGTCGGGCGGCGCGTCGCCCGGCCAGGCGGCGGCCAGCTCGACGGCCCGGCGGCGGACGGCCGGGGCGTCGTCGGCGAGGCCGGCCTCCAGGTCGTCGAGCGTGAGCGCGCCGGCGCGGTCGAGCGCGCCGAGGGCCGCGGCGCGCACCGCGGGGTCCGGGTCGTCCACGTGGGCCCGCACGGTCGGGACGTCACCGCGGTGCCCGGCGACCGCCACCGCCCGCAGCCGGTCGCCACTAGCGTGAGCACCGGCGCGGTCCACGTCTCATCCCCCTCTGTCGTCCATCGGCGGTCCTGGGCCGTCCGGCCCACCGGATCCCTCAAGTTCTCGGTGCCCGGCTCCGATGGATTCGAACCGAAAGGAGCCGCCGTGTCGTACATGGTCATCTTCCGCACCCCCGAGGGCAAGCCTGGCTACCAGCAGGCCGAGGAGGTGCACGAGGTCGTCGAGACCGTCGAGCGCCTGCGCAACGAGGACGGGGTCGAGAACGTCCGCATCTACCGCATGGAGGAGGTGGCGTTCGAGTACAAGGTCCGGTACACGGTCGAGCTGAAGGACCCCTCCGGCGCCACCGAGGACACCCCGGCCGTCGAGGCCGCGCCGTCGCCCGCGCCGGCCACCGAGACGCTCTCGTGGGACGACGACGAGGCCGCATCGGGTGACGCCCCGGCGCCGTTCGACCAGATGGCCGTCGACCACACCGAGGCACCCCGCTGGGGCGAGCCCGCCGAGGAGCAGGGCGAGCCGGTGGGCGTCGGCGACGAGGGCGACGACAGCCAGGCTCGCCGGGGGCTCTTCGGCCGCTAGCTGACGATCCAGTCGAGCAGGAAGAACAGCCCGAGGAGGCTGATCCCGAAGGCCACCGTGAGGAGGATCCCGAGGACGACGAGGAGCAAGCCGAGCTCGATGGCGGAGAGCACCTTCCGCCAGAGCGGCACCGCGACGTCCTCGGGGTCGACCCACGGGACGGGGTCGACGATGCGCACCGACGGCGGCGCCGGCTGACGGGAGGCGCGGCGGGAGATCACGTTCCTGCGGGCATCATGGTCGTCTCCGACCGTGGCCCCCGACTCGTCAGCTGGGATCCGATCCGCCGATGCTACCTCCCGAACCGACCGGCTCCCCGAGCCTCACCACGTCGTCGGCCGCGTCGGCGCCTCCCCCGCAGCCGCCGGTCGTGCACCCCGCGCCGGGGTCTCGGCGTCGGCGCCGGTGGGCGTGGGCGCTCTCGGTCCTGGCGTTCGTGCTCGTGGCCTCGGGCATCGCCGTCGCGGTGGTGCAGATCCCCTACTACTCCTTCTCGCCCGGCTCGCTGCGCCCCACCAGCGACCTGGTGCGCATCGACGGCCCACGGATCTACGACCCCGACGGCGACGTGCTGCTGACCACGGTCTCGATCTCGAGCCGACGGCTCACGATCTTCGAGGCGTTCCTCGGTTGGCTCGACCCGACGGTCACCGTCGTGCCCGAGGAGGAGGTCCTCGGACCGCAGGGCCACGACCGCGAGGCCACCCGGCAGTTCAACCTCCAGCTGATGGACACCTCCAAGGAGGTCGCCACGTACGTCGCGCTCGACCGGCTCGGCTACGAGGTGTCGCTCACCGGCACCGGCGCCCAGGTGATCGAGGTCGTGCCGGGGTCGGCCGCGGACGGGGTCGTCGAGCCGGGCGACACGATCGTCGCCGTCGACGGCAGCCCCGTGGCGCTGGCGAGCGACCTCGGTTCGGCGATCGACGAGATGTCGCCCGGGGACGAGATCGTGCTGACCGTCGAGCCGCTCGGCGAGGAGGGCACGGAGGAGCGCCCGGTCGAGCTCGGTGCCCGGGAGGACGATCCGGACGCCGCGCTCCTCGGCGTGACGATGCAGACCCGCGACGGTGCGTTCGTCTTCCCGTTCGACGTCGAGTTCGCCACCGGCCAGGTGGGCGGGCCGTCGGCCGGGCTCAGCTTCACCCTCGTCCTGCTCGACATGTTGACGCCGGGCGAGCTCACCGGCGGTGAGGTGATCGCCGCCACGGGCACGATCGACGCCGATGGCGTCGTGGGCCCGATCGGCGGCATCGAGCAGAAGGCCGCAGCCGCCCGCCGCGACGGGATCGACCTGTTCCTCGTGCCCGCGGCGACGGCGCCGAACGAGCTCGAGGCCGCCCGGCGACAGGCCGGGGACGAGGTCGAGATCGTGCTCGTCGAGGACCTCGACGACGCCCTCGAGGTGCTCGAGGCGCGGGGCGGCGACCCCCTCCCGGAGCCCACGGTGGAGGCGGCCGAGGCGGCCTGAGGCGTCCCCCCGATCGGGGGGCGACGGTCGTACGATCGGCGCGATGGCCGACCTCCCGTCCGATCCCGGCGCGCTCGATCCCGACTCGATCGGGCGGCGCGAGTTCACGACGACGTTCCGCGGGTTCGACCAGCAGGAGGTGCGCGCCTTCCTCAACGAGCTCGGGCGGGAGCTGCGCATGTCGGCGACGCGCGAGGCCGACCTGCGTCGCCAGCTGTCCGACGCCGAGGCGCGCGCCGGCGCCGCCGAGGAGCCCGACGAGAGCCGACTGACGGCGCTGCTCGGCGAGGAGACCGCTCGCATCCTCGACGCCGCCCGCGAGGCCGCCGCCGAGATCCGGGGCAAGGCCGAGACCAAGACGGCCCAGCTGGTGCGGGAGGCCCAGGACGAGGCCGCGGTGATGACGAGCGAGGCGTCGGAGGTTCTGCGCCTGCGCACCACCGAGGCCGAGGAGGCGGCGGCGGAGATCCGCAGCACCGCCGAGGCCGAGCGCGACCGCCTGCTGTCCGACGCCAACACCGAAGCCGACCGGGTGCTCACCGAGGCCCGGGCCGAGGCGGAGCGGCTCGTCGCCGAGGCGATCGAGGAGGCCGAGCGGCTCCGTGCCGAGTCGGAGTCGGCGCACGAGCAGGCGGCGGCCGAGGCCGCCGCGGCCGTGGAAGCGGGCCGGCAGGAGGGCCGCGAGATGGTGTCGGAGGCCCAGGTGGTGCGGGAGCGCATCCTCACCGACCTGGCTCGGCGCCGGAAGTCGGCCCGCGCCCAGCTCGAGCAGCTGCGCGCTGCGCGCGAGCGGCTCCTCGAGGCCTACGCCGTCGTGCGCCGCACCGTCGACGAGGCGACGACCGAGCTCGACCTGGCGGTGCCCGCCGCCCGGCGCGCCGCGGAGGCCGCGGGCCGGCGCGTCGAGGACGAGGACGAGATGTCGGTCGAGGAGATCGAGGCCGAGCTCGACGCCGGTCGCTTCGCCGGTCTGCCGCTGCTCGACACCGGCGAGGTCGAGCGGGTGCCGGCTCCGTCAGAGCCCGCGGCAGCGGCGGAGCCGGAGCCGGAGCCGGTGGCAGAGGCCGAGCCCGACGCCGAGCCGGAGATGGAGCCCGCGGCCGTCGCGGAGCCCGAGGCCGAGCCGGAGCCGGAGCCGGTCGCCGAGACCGAGCCGGAGCCCGACGACGAGCCCGACGCCGAGGTCGAGGACGAGGCCACGGTCACCGACATCTTCGCCCGCCTCCGCGCCGAGGTCCCCGAGCCCGACGAGGCCGACGAGGACGGCGACGAGCTGGACGTCGAGGCCGACGAGGCCGCTCCCGCCGACGAGGCCGCGCCCGAGGACGAGGACCACGAGGAGACCGTCCTCGAGCGGCGCGATCGCGACGCGGTGCCGCTCGAGCGCGACCTGGCCCGGATGCTCAAGCGCCAGCTGGCCGACGACGAGAACGACAAGCTCGACCTCATCCGCCGCCGCGGCAAGAAGGACCCGGTCGACGCCGTGCTCGGCGAGTCCGACGCCCACCGTGCGGCCTACGCCGACGTCGTCCGCGACGTGCTCGCCGCAGCGGCCGAGGCCGGTGCCGGGTTCGCCGGGAGCCTCCTCGAGGACGACGGCATCGAACCCCAGCCGGCCGACGTCGACGTCGAGGACCTCGTCGACGAGCTGGTCGTGGCGCTCGTCGACCCGATCCGGGACAAGGTCGAGGACCTCCTCGAGGGGTCCGAGGGCGACGATGCGCTCGACGGCGTGCGGGCCTGCTACCGCCAGTGGAAGGGCCGCACCGGCGACCTCGCCGGCCAGTACGTGCACGCCGCGCTGAACCGCGGGGTGTACGCGGCGATCCCCGACGGCACCCCCGTCAGCTGGGTCCTCGACGACAGCGCGGGGCCCTGCCCCGACGGCGCCGACGACGCGCTCGGCGGCGCGATCCCGAAGGGTGAGGAGTTCCCGACGGGGCACCTCCACCCGCCCGCGCACGGCAACTGCCGCTGCCTGCTCGTTCCAGGCGTCCTCTAGGCTCCGGGCCCATGCGGCCCCCCACCCAGATGCCTCGTCCCCCGCGCCGGTCGTCGAACCGGGGGCGGATCATCCTCGTGGTCGTCCTCGTCGCGGCGTTCCTGCTCGTCACGTCGCTGCGGGGGATCGCCGGCGTCTACACGGACTACCTCTGGTTCGACGCCCTCGAGCTGGGCGAGGTGTGGACGGGCGTCGTCGGCGCCCAGATCATCCTGGCGACGATCTTCGTCTCGCTGTTCTTCGTGCTGATGTTCGCCAACCTGTGGGTGGCCGACCGCCTCGCCCCACGGTTCCGCCCCACCGGCCCCGAGGAGGAGCTGCTCGAGCGGTACCACGACGTCGTGGGCCCCCGGGCCAACCTGGTGCGGGCCGGCATCTCCCTCGTCTTCGCCCTCATCGCCGGAGCGGGCACCGCGAGCCAGTGGAACTCGTGGATCCTGTTCCGCAACCGGGTCGACTTCGGTGTCGACGACCCGCAGTTCGGGATGGACGTCGGCTTCTACGTCTTCCAGCTGCCGTTCCTGTCGTTCCTCACCAGCTGGCTGTTCGCGGCGTTCATCATCATCCTCATCGTCACCGCCGCCGCGCACTACGTGAACGGCGGCATCCGCGTGCAGATCTCGGGCGAGAGGGTCACCCCGCAGGTGAAGGCCCACCTGTCGGTGCTGCTCGGCATCCTCGCCCTCGTCCGGGCCGCCGGCTACTGGCTCGACCGCTACGAGCTGAACTTCTCCACCCGGGGCCACGTGGACGGCGCCGGCTACACAGACGTCAACGCCCAGCTGCCCGCCATCCAGCTGCTCCTGCTCATCTCGCTCTTCGCCGCTGCGCTGTTCCTCTACAACATCCGCCGCCGCGGCTGGGTGCTGCCGGTCGTCGCCGTCGGCCTCTGGGCGTTCGTGTCGATCGTGATGGCCGGCATCTACCCGGCGTTCATCCAGCGGTTCCAGGTCGACCCGGCCGAGTCCACCCGTGAGGCGCCCTACATCGAGCGCAACATGGAGGCGACCCGCCAGGCGATGGGCATCGACGACGTCGAGGTGCGCGACTTCGCCTACCAGCCGACGCTCGACGCCGAGGACATCCAGAACAACCAGGACATCATCCGCAACATCCGCCTGCTCGACCCGACGATCGTCAACGACACGTTCCAGCGGCTCCAGGCCGACTTCGGCTTCTACCGGTTCAACGACCTCGACGTCGACCGCTACATGATCGACGGCGAGCTCACCCAGGTCGTCGTCGGCGCCCGGGAGCTGAACCCCGACGGCATCCCGATCGACTCCTGGGAGGGCCAGACCCTCGCCTACACCCACGGCTACGGCCCGGTGGTCGCCCCGTCGAACGCCATCGACGCGTCGGGCCGCCCGAGCTTCGTCGTCGGCGAGGTCCCGATCGAGGGCGACGCCAACATCGGCCGCGAGATCACCCAGCCCCAGATCTACTTCGGCGAGCAGCTCTCGGGGTACTCGATCGTCAACACCGATCGGCGCGAGATCGACTACGAGGTCAACACCCCGGAGGGCGAGGACGAGGAGGCCGCGGTCGTCGAGTACACCGGCGACAACGGCGTGCAGGTCGGGTCGTGGCTGCGCCGGGCGGCGTTCGCGCTGCGCTTCGCCGACTACAACCCGCTGATCTCCGACTACATCCGGTCGGACTCGCAGATCCTCTACATCCGCGACGTGCGCGAGCGGCTCGAGACGGTGGCGCCGTTCATCCACTTCGACGCCGACCCCTACGCGGTCGTCATCGACGGCGGCGTGTCGTTCGTCGTCGACGGCTACACGACCACCGACCGCTACCCCTACGCGCAGCGGGCCGACCGCGAGCAGCTGCAGCCGGGGAGCGGGCTCGACCACGACTTCAACTACGTGCGCAACTCGGTCAAGGCCGTCGTGAACGGCTACGACGGGGAGGTCACCCTCTACGTCGTCGACGACGAGGACCCGCTCGTCCGGGCCTACCGCCAGGCGTTCCCCGGCCTGTTCGCCGACATGGACGAGATGCCGGACGGCCTCGAGGACAACCTTCGCTACCCGGAGGACCTGTTCACGATCCAGACCAACATGTTCGGTCGCTACCACCTGACCGAGGTGGCCGAGTTCTACAGCCAGAGCCAGGCATGGGACGTCGCCCAGGACCCCGGCATCCGGGTGGGCGAGGGCGACACGAGCAACATCACCACCGAGACCGGCGAGGTCACCGGACGCACCCGAGAGGACCGGATCGAGCCGTACTACCTCCTCATGCGCCTGCCCGAGGAGGAGGAGCAGTCCTTCGTGATGCTCCGGTCCTTCGTGCCCATCTCCCAGAACGACCAGCGCAAGGAGCTGCGCGCCTTCATGGTCGCCGAGAGCGACCCCGACGACTACGGGCGCCTCGTCACCTACGTCACCCCGGGCACCGACGTCGACGGTCCTGGCATCGTCAACGCCAACATCGTGGCCAACGAGGTGATCGCACCCCAGATCTCCCTCCTCAACCGGGAGGGGTCCGAGGTCCTGCTCGGCGACCTCATCCTCGTGCCGATCGAGGACTCGATCCTCTACGTGCGGCCCCTCTACACCCAGGCGTCGGGCCAGACCCAGGTGCCCGAGCTGCGCCATGTGATCGTCGCCTCAGGCGAGCGGATCGTCATGGAGGACTCTCTCCAGGAGGCGCTCGAGGAGCTGTTCCCGGGTTCGTCGCCGGAGACCCTCGAGGACCCTGAGTTCGTCGAGGGCGAGGAGACCGAGGGTGAGGGCGAGGAGCCCGCCGAAGGCGAAGGCGAGGAGGGCGAAGGCGAGGGCGAGACGGGTGGCGAGACCGATCCCGAGGTCGAGGCCACCGTCGAGTCGCTGCTCACCGAGGCCAACGACCTGCTGGAGGAGGCCGACGCCGCTCTGCGCGACGGCTCGCTGGCCGAGTACGAGCGGCTGGTGAACGAGGCCCGGGACCGGATCGCCGAGGCGATCGCCATCCGCGACGGTGAGGGCGAGGACGACGCCGGCGGGGGTGGCGCGACCACGACGACGTCGGCGCCACCGCCGGACTCCACCTGACCGATGGGTTCCGCAGGCTCGGTGCGTCGGTAGGCGTGTCGGCACGGCGCCGGCCCGGCGCCCCGAGCTCGAGCACAGGAGGTGACGTCGTGGACATCGGCGTCCAGCAGGAGGAGACCCGGTCGGTGGCGTTCGTGCGCCGCACCGTCCGCATGGACGAGATCCGTGGGTTGTTCGACGAGGCGTTCGGCAAGCTGCCGGGCCTGATCGCGGATGCCGGTGGGACGATCACGGCGGCCCCGTTCGGCTGGTACCACGGCATGCCGTCGGACGTGATCGACGTGTCGGTCGGCTTCCCCGTCGAGGGCATGGCGCCGGGCACGCTCGCCGCCGACGAGGACGTGATGGTCGACGAGCGGATCGGCGGTCGCGCCGTCGTCGCCGTGCACGTCGGGTCCTACGAGGCCCTGGGCGACAGCTACGGCCAGGTGATGGCGTGGATCGAGGAGAACGGCGAGGTGCCCCGCGACGACTTCTGGGAGGAGTACGTCTCGGATCCGACCGAGACGTCCGAGTCCGAGCTCCAGACGCGCATCGTCGTCCCCGTCCGCTGACGCCCTCGCTCCTTCCCCGGCGCGGCCCTTGGGAAGCCGCACCACCGCCAGCCGTGCGGCGCCTCCCCCTCCACCGCCCATGGGGAGCCGTGCCACCCCATGCGGTGCCCCGGCTCCCCGTGGTCGAGTTGCGGAACGCCAGAGGGCGCCGGTAGGGTCCTACACCTGTTCGCCGCGGGGTGGAGCAGTCTGGTAGCTCGTCGGGCTCATAACCCGAAGGTCGCAGGTTCAAATCCTGCCCCCGCCACCAACGTGTGAGTGAAGGCCCAGGTGAGCGACCTGGGCCTTCCTCGTTCCCGGGGCGTTCCTCCGGATCAGGCCGCCTTCCTCCGGCTGTTCCCTCGACGTTCCACCGGCGTCTTCTTGGCCTGCTTGGTGCCCTTCGCCGTGGTCGTCGGACGCGGATTGGCGAGGCGCTCGGCGGTGCGTGCCGCGTCGGCCTGCATGCCAGGCAGGACGTGCTGGTAGGTCTGCAGCGTGTGGGCGATGTGGGCGTGGCCGAGCCGCTCGGAGACGACCTTGACCGGGACGCCTGCGGCGATGAGCAGGCTGCCGTGGGTATGGCGCAGGTCGTGGAACCGCATCGTGGGGATGCCGGCGTTGTGGGCGATCCGCCGGAACGCTTCGTAGACGGCATGGGGGTGGACTGGTTGGCCGTCGCCGTCGGTGAACAGCCACCCGTCGCCGGCATCGATGCCGACGGCGGCGAACTCGGCGGCCTGGTAGGCACGCCAGCCCTCGAGCACAGCGATGGTGGTCTCGTCGAGCTCGATGGCGCGGCGTGCGGTCTTGGTCTTGCCGCGGGTCTGGTGGACCTCGTAACCGACCGCGACCAGTCCCCGGTTGAGGTGCAGCCGCTGCTTCTTCACGTCGAGGTCGCCCCACTTCAGCCCGAGGACCTCGTTGCGGCGCATCCCGGTCATGGCGGTGAGCCAGTAGATCGGGAAGAACCGATGCCCCGCTGCGGTGCGCAGCAGCCGGCGCAGCTCCTCGTCGGTCAGCGACATGCCCTCGATCCGCTGGAGCGAGCGCTGCTTGGGTGCGTGAGCGACGAGCGCGACGTTGCGGGTCACCAGGCCGCGGCGGTGTGCGTCGGTGAGTGCGCCGCGGATGACGAGGTGGATCTCATAGACGGTCTTCGGTGACAGGCCGCGCCCGGTCTCGGGGTGCAGGAGCAGGTCGTAGAGCGCCTCGATCTGCTGGTATCGCAGCCGCCGGATGCTGGTCCGCCCGAGGACGGGCAGGATGTGGCGCTGCACGTTGCGCTCGTAGCCCCGGTAGGTGCTGGTAGCGAGGTGCAGCTTCTTGGCCGGTAGCCACTGGCTGGTCAGGTAGGCGCCGAAGGTCAGCGACCGCACGGCGTCGAGCCGCTTGTTCTCGGCGGTGGCCAGTTGCTTGGCGAGCTTCTCGGCCTTGGCCCGGTCGGTGCCGGCCGGGTGCCAGCGGCGAACGTCCTTGCCCGTGATCGGGTCGCGGCCCTCGTAGATGACGGCGTAGAACCGGTCCCGGCGTTGTGCGACGTATCCCTTCATGGTGTGCCTCCTTCTGGTGTGGGCCCGGTGGTCGGGACCTCGGAGGAACCATCGGTAGAACGTGGCGATGGCGGCTGCTGGTCCGGTGGCGTGCAGGTTGCGGGGCCGGAGCCGTGGGGCATTCGGCGGATGCACCTGACGGGCGCCACGGGTGGCCGGGCCCGGTCCCGATGCCGGGTTCTCCGGTGGCGGCGACGGTGCTGGTCGGCTCCGCCCGGTGGCCGTTCCGGCAGAGTTGGGGGCCGCGGCGTGCGCCCGTCGACCGGCCCAGGTCGGGCCTGGGTTGGCCGGCGCGGTGGCTACCGGGCGTCGGCGTCGCGCTGGAACGGGTGGGAGCTGCGGCCGGCGATGGGTCGGTTCCGTTGGTCGGCCCATCGGCGCAGCCCGGTCCTGGTCGCCCGCCGCAGCCGCCGCAGCGCTCGCCGCGCCCGCCGGCCGGCTGGCCCTTCGACGTGCACCCACACCTCCACGGCGTCGCCGTGTCGGGCAGGTGCCGCTTCGGGGAGGGGGGTGGAGACGGGTCGCAGTGTGAGCTGGGCGACCATCATCAGGCCTCCGGCGTCGGCGCTGCACCGCACCCCCTGGGACGGAACCCACTGGTGTGACCGCACGATGAGCCGCACCGGGCGACAGCGGCCGACGGTCAGGAGGTCGCCGGCGCCGAGCTCCGTGCTGGCGTCTGACAGCCGACGCACGCCCGGGCACCAGGCCACCAGCCCGCCGCCTCGGCGTAGTTGGGCTGCGGCATCGGGGCGTGTGCCGTCGACGATGACCCGCTCGTCCCAGCTCGCGACCACCGCTCGGCCTCGGTGCGATGGCCGGTGGCGTCTGCCGAGGGCTCGCCCCGCCATGCGCTCGGCCCGCTCGAGGTCGCCGTCGGCCACCGCGGCCGCGAAGGCTCGGGCCGCGCCATGGCGCATGCGCCACCTCATCCTGGCGGAGTGCTTGCCCCGCGGTGGGCATGGACCGCGCGGGACATGGCCACGATCGAGAGCGCCGCCACGACTGCCACCGCCACCACGCCCGTAGCCAGGACGACCGCGTCTCGAACCAACTCCCCCATGCGGGCCAGGTCCTGCAGCGACGACGCTGACGGCATGTCAGCTCGCCCCTCGGCTCCCGCCACGTTCGATCCTGGTCTTCCGATCGCCGCCGGTTCCGCCGGCCGTCGCCTGGGCGCAGCGGTGGTGGCGGCCTGTCGACGGGGCTCGGTGACACGCCGGGGCGGCCGGTAGCTGCGTCCAAGCCGGGGCGTGCGCCGCTGCCGTGTTGGCCGCGTCGATGATGTGTCGAGGCGGACCCACGGCAGGACCGGCGGGACCTTCCGTCGGCTCGCTGGACCGCTCGCGGCCAGCGATGGCGGCATTGGAGCGTGGCCGGGGCCACCCGGGTCCGAACAGCTTCATGATCCCTCGTCGCCCAGGTCGACACGACAGGAACACGACCAGGATACCCACGGCGGAGCGGTGGATCACCCGACGACGCCGGTCGTCGAACTCATCCGCCGGGTCGTGGCCGACGCGCCACCACCGCTGCATCTGCCGCTGGGACAGCGGGGGGTCGCACGAGTTCCTGGCGCGGTCACTCGACGCCAGGAGGGGCGGGCGGTTGGGTGATCGGTGACCTGCTCCGCCCTCTACCGAGTCGGCTGGGTCGATGTCAGGTCGTGGTCGGTGACGTCGAGTCGGCGGTCGTCGATGGCGCCGACCAGTCGTTCCATGAGGGTGGCGAGCGCTTCGCGTTCGTGTGGTTGGAAGGCGTCGAGGGTCTCGGCGAGGAGGGTGTTGGCTCGTGCTCGGACTCGGGCGTGGAGGTCGGCGCCGTGGGGGCTCGGGGTGACGAGGACGGCGCGGCCGTCGTGGGGATCGGGTGCGCGTGTGACGAGCCCGCGTTCGTGGAGCTTGGCGATGGCGCGGGTGGCGGTGGAGGGGTCGACGCGCAGGAGGGCGGCGACCTCGTTCATGCGGACGGGCGCGTTGGTGACGATGAGGTCGAGGGCGTCGGCCTGGGCGACGTCGAGGGGTGCGTCGGGTTCGTAGAGGTGGGCGCGGACCGCCCCGGTGGAGCCTGCTCGGCGGAGGTCGCGCCACGCCGAACGGATCCGCTCGGCGAGGAGGGCCGTCTCGTGGTCGGGAGAGGTCACTCCACGACGATAACACTTGTACTCTGCAAGGGAACCCTTGTAGGGTACATCCATGTCGGATGTGACGGTCGCGGCGCCGGTGCCGCTCACCCATCGCCAGATCCTGGTGGTGTTCAGCGGCCTCATGGCGGGGATGCTGCTCGCCGCGCTCGATCAGACGATCGTGTCGACGGCGTTGCCGACCATCGTGGGGGAGCTGGGCGGCTTGGACCACCTGTCGTGGGTGGTGACGGCGTACCTGTTGACCACGACGGCGAGCACCCCGCTTTACGGGAAGCTGTCGGACATCTACGGCCGCCGGCTGATGTTCCAGTCGGCGATCGTGATCTTCGTGATCGGCTCGATGCTGTGCGGCTTGTCCCAGGGCATGTTGCAGCTGATCGTGTTCCGCGGCATCCAGGGCATCGGGGCGGGCGGGTTGATGGCGATGGCGTTCGCCATCATCGGCGACATCGTCTCGCCCCGCGAGCGCGGCCGGTACACGGGCTATCTGGGGGCGGTGTTCGCGGTGTCGTCGGTGGCGGGGCCGCTGCTGGGCGGGTTCTTCGTGGACAACCTGAGCTGGCGGTGGGTGTTCTACGTGAACGTCCCCATCGGGGTGGCGGCGCTGGTGATCACGAGTTCGGTGTTGCGGCTGCCGTTCGTGCGTCGTGACCACGCCATCGACTTCGCGGGGGCTGCGCTGTTGGTGGCGGCGGTGTCGACGCTGCTGCTGGCGTTGGTGTGGGGAGGAAGCGAGTACCCGTGGGGTTCGTCGACGATCGTCGGCCTGTTCGCGGCATCCGCGGTGCTCACCGGGTTGTTCTTGTGGTGGGAGCACCGCACGGCGGAGCCGATCCTGCCGCTGCGCCTCTTCGGCGGCCGGGTCTTCTCGACGGGGGCCGCGTTGTCGTTCCTGCTCGGCGGGGCGATGTTCGGGGCGATCGTGTTCCTGCCGCTGTTCCTGCAGGTCGCAACGGGGGCGTCGGCGACGAACTCGGGCCTGTTGCTGCTGCCGCTCATGGCCGGCCTGATGACCACCTCGATCACGTCGGGGCGGGTGATCGCCCGCACCGGGCATTACAAGAAGTGGCCGATCGCGGGGATGGCCACCGCCGCGGTGGGGATGTTCCTGCTCTCGACGATGGAGCCCGACACGAGCCGGCTCACGAGCTCGCTGTACATGCTCGTGGTCGGTGTCGGCCTGGGCATGGTGATGCAGGTGCTGGTGCTGGCGGTGCAGAACGGCGCCGAGTTCTCCGACCTGGGGGTGGTGACGTCGTCGGTCAACTTCTTCCGCAGCCTGGGCGGCTCGTTCGGTGTGTCGGTGTTCGGCGTGGTGTTCGCCACGGCGCTCGACGACAGGCTGGCGGAGTTGGTCCCGGCGGGGGTGCTCGGTGCTGCCGGGTTCAACCCGGAGTCGCTGACCGCGAGCCCCGCCCAGATCCGTGCGTTGCCGCCGGAGGTGCTGGGCCCGGTGACCACGGCGATGGCCGACTCGATCACCGCGGTGTTCCTGCTGGTGGTGCCCCTGCTGGTCCTCGGTGTCGGGTTGGCGATGATGATGCCGGAGCTGCCGCTGAAGGACACCTCCCACATCGGCGCCACGCTGGAAGGCGCCGAGATCACCGTCGCGGAGATCGCCGGTGGGGAGCCGGCGGTGGATGAGCTGACCGAACATGAGACCGTCCCCATCGACGGCGACGGGATGGGCGCCGGGGCCGCACCCGATCGGTGCGGCGGCGAACGCCGCCTGTGACCGACAGCAGAGCGACAGGGGCTGGGCAGATGTCGAGCGTGGTGGTGGGCGTCAAGGACCCCGCCGCACCGGCGGTGCTGCACGCCGCCGCAGATCTTGCCGCAGCGCTCGCCGCGCCGCTGGTCGTCGTGCACGTCGAGGAACGCAACTGGCTGGTCGACGCCAACGTGGCGGCCGTTGCAGGCGCAGGTGCGGGAGCGTACGTGCTGGCGGCGGCCGAGGTCACGGACCGATGCCACCTGGACTGCGAGGTGACCCTGGCGGGACACCCGGTTGGGTGGTCGTTCGAGCTGCGGGTGGGGGATCCCGCGACCGAGCTGGCGGCGGCGTCGGCCCACCACGATGCTCGCTTGGTCGTCGTCGGCAGGCGCCGTCGCCGCCGCCACGGCCCCCACCTGGGGAAGACGACAACGCTCGACCGGCTCGTTGATCGTACCGGGGTTCCCGTGGTGGTGGTCCCGCCGCCCTGAGACTGGGGCCCCTTCGTTGGGGCTGTGGCGGTCGTTGTCAGGGGAGCGCGTGGCGGGCGATGAGGGTGGCGCCGCGCCGAGTGTCCTCGTGCAGGACGAAGTGGCCGCCGGGGACCGCGATGAGCTCGGCGTGGGCTCGTTCGGCTTGGGCGGCGAAGATGTCGGGCAGGAAGGTGTGCTCGCCGGCTGCGATGGTGGTGGGGCAGGTCAGGTCGGCGAGGTGGTCCCAGGCGTCGGCGGCGCCGCCGCCGGAGGCGGAGATCTCGAGGATCGTGGCTTCGATCTCGGGACGGCACGCGAGGTGCACGCTTCCGGCCTCGACGGTGGTGCCCCAGCGGATGTAGGCGTCGAGGGCTTCGGGTGCGAGCTGGGACAACGGTTCCTTGGTGCGGTAGCTGGCGGCCATCTCGGCGCGCGACGCGAAGGTCGGACGTCGCCGCCGCGCCGCGGCAGCCATGGGGTTCTCGGCGTGTTGGGGGAAGACGCCGGCGGGGAACGCGACCGGTTCGGCGAGCAGCATCCGGGTCCACCGCCGAGGGTCGAGGCGATGCACGAGGATCGCGACGGCGCCACCGAGCGAGCCGCCGACCACGGCAGCCTCTGGCAGGTCGAGCTGGTCGAGGACCTCGAGGACGTCGATGGCGAGGTGTTCGAACCGGTACGCCGCCGGTTGGGAGGGAGCGGTGCTGCCGCCGTGGCCGCGCAGGTCGATGGCGATCGGTCGGGCGACCGTCGCGAGGAGCTGGGCGATGGGTTCGTAGAGCCCGCCGCAGAAGCCGTTGGGGTGCAGGAGGACGACGGGCGGGCCGGTCCCGCCCCAGTCGAGCGTGCGGATGGTGGTGCCAGCCTGGCCGGGCAGGTCGAGGACCTGGGGTGGTGGCGGCAGGGCTGGGTGGGAGATCGCGGGCGCCATGGTGGTCGCGCGTATCAGGGGATGTGCGACAGCGCTTCGGCGATCGGCTTCCACCGGGCGAGGTGCTGGGGGTCCTCGGTCCAGGCGATGGCGCCGAAGTAGTTGACGACGCGCGTGGCGATGCCGGCGTAGCGGTCGCCGATGGCGTCGGCGATGGTGGCCCAGGTTCCTTCGGTGACGAAGTGGCGGAGGATGTCGTCGGTGATGACGGCGCTCATCGCGGCGATGTCGCCGGCCTTCTGGCGTTCCCGGAGCGCGTCCGTGGTGCCGGGGTGGCCGAGGTCGTCGAAGATGAACGAGTAGTTGGGGGTCGAGCCGTAGAAGGCGATCTGGGTGCGGGCGAGCTCGCGCCACCGGTCGCGTTCGTCGGGGGTGTCACCGACGACGAGGAAGGCGGGGACGATGATCTCGAAGTCCTCGAGGTGGCGGCCGGCGCGTTGCGCGCCGGCTGCGAGCTGGGGGAGGACGGTGTCGGCGAGGTAGGTGCGGGTGTTGAGGGGGTGGACGTGGACGCCGTCGGCGACCTGGCCGGCGAGGCGCAGCATCCACGGGCTGACCGCGGCGAGGTCGATGGGTGGGTCGGGCGGGCCGATGGGCCCGGGCGACCAGACGGGCGGGAGGAGGGTGAGCTCGTAGTGGTCGCTGTGGTAGTCGAGCGGGGAGGCGCCGCGGAACGCGTCGAAGCAGGCCCGGACGGCGCCGATGTAGTCGCGGATGCGGGGGCCGGGCGGGTCGAAGGGGGCGTTGTAGCGGCGTTCGATGTGGGCGCGGACCTGGGTGCCGAGACCGAGCCGGAACCGCCCATCGGTGGCATCGGCGAGCTCCCAGGCGATCTGGGCGGTGACCATGGGGCTGCGGGGGAACGCCACGGCGATGCCGGTGAGCAGGTCGACGTCGGCGGCGAGGGCGGCGGCCGCGCAGGACAGGTAGGCGGTGCGGCCGGCTTCGGTGATGACGAGACCGGCGTGGCCGGTGTCGGCGGCGTGGCGGGCGAGTTGCTGGGCCGCGTGCAGCGGCATGCCGCCGGTCATGAGGTCGAGCTTCACGGCTTTGCCTGCCGGGCGGTGAACGCGAACCGCAGGCTGCGCGGCCCGCGTACCGGGCCGGCGGACCAGGTGACCGCGTTGAGGTCGGTGAGCGTGAAGTCGGGGATGCGTTCGAGCCAGCTCTGCACCGCGACCCGCAGCTCCATGCGGGCCAGGTTGGAGCCGAGGCAGCGGTGGATGCCCACCCCGAACGCGAAGTGCCGGTTGACCTCGCGGTCGAGGACGACGTCGTCGGGACGGTCGAAGACCTCGGGGTCGCGGTTGGCGGCCGGGGACGGCAGCAACAGCCGGTCGCCGGTGCGCATCGGGCAGCGACCGATCTCGGTGTCTTCGACGACTTCGCGGGCCATGGTCACGGGGGCGAACACGCGGAGGAACTCCTCGGTGGCGGTGTGGATCAGCGTCGGGTCGTCGATGAGTCGTTGGCGGTTGTCAGGGTGGGTGGCGAGGTGCAGCAGGGACGCGCCGATCGCCGACCAGGTGGTGTCGATCCCGGCGAGGAGCAGCTGGATGCAGACGCCGAGGATCTCCTGGTCGGTGAGGGGACGCCCGTCGGGCATGCGGGCGTCGAGGAGGCGGGTGATGATGTCGTCGCGGGGTGCGGTCCGATGGTCCTCGAGGTGGCCGGCGAGGTAGCCGCCGATCTCGAAGATCGCGTCGAGCACCCCGTCGCCGGCGAGGGGGCTCTCCTCGATGAGGCGGTGGATGCAGTCGCGGAACTTGGCGTGGTCGCTGCCGGGGATGCCGAGCATCCGGGTGATGACCTTGATGGGGACGTGTTGCGCGTCGTCGAGGAACCCGTCGATGAGCTCGTCGGCCATGGCTTTGGTGATGGGTTCGTAGGCGGCGACGACGGCGGGCAAGAAGACGGGCGGGAGGAGCCGGCGGATGTCGGTGTGATAGGGGGGGTCCTCGGTGGGTTCGACGATGAACTGGGTGAGGTCCATGGGCGGGATGAGCTTGATCCCGTCGCTTCCGAACCCCTCGACGACGCCGATCAGGGTGAGGATGCGGGTCATGGCGCCGGTCGCGCCGTTGCGGAGCAGCATCTTGGCCTGATCGGTGTTGGGCACGAACGCCCGTTGGACCGCGTCGGCCTCGATGGCGCGGGTCGGGTGCCCGGCAGCGGCGAGTTGCGCGGTCCAGGCATCGATGGTCGGGACCCGGTGGACGGAGCGGGGCGGGAGGTAGGTGTGATCGGAGCTGTAGCCGCCGTGGAGGAGCACGCCGTTGCGTTCGATGCGCCGCGCGTGGTGGGGGTCGGTGAGGAGCTCGACGCGGGTGTACCGCAGCCGGGTGGGGGTGGTCAGCTCCTCGGGCGTGGCGGCGTTCGGGAACCACGACAGGTCGGGGTGGCGGGCGGCGACGGCGGTGGCCGGCGCCATGAACGCACCCAGGAAGCGCCGTTGCTCGTCGAGGGTCCGCCCGGCCTGGTGGGCCACCGCGGACTCGAGGATGGGGTAGAGGAACGGCGGCGCAGCGAGGCCGGCGGCGACCTCGGCCGGTGAGGCGCCGAGGCGTTGGTCGCCGATCTCGGTGTCCTCGCCGTCGGGGTCGGCGGCGGCCTTCGGCGGCACGCCCTGCTTGCGGGCCCGGCGGGCCGAGGCCCTGGCCTCGGCGATGAGGGCCACATCGCAGCGCCCCTCGAGGATGTCGGCGCCGAGCACCCCGATCAGCCACTGCGGCGTGTTACCGCCGATGGTGGAGGACAGGTGCCGGCGGGCGCCGAGGCCGAGCGCGGCGTCGAGGCTTCGGGCGGAGTGCTCGGTGCGCGGGGCGAGCACGCCGGGCATGGCGATGGTGTCCGGGGCCAGCCCCCCGCCGGCGTCGGCGAGGGCGAGGCGGGTCGCCTCGGCGGCGAGGGTGATCCGGTCGACCAGGTCGCCGTCGCGGTTGGTGACCTTGCCGCCGCCGACCAGGACCGGTGTGCGGTCGATGCTCACCGGTGCGTGGTCCGGGCCTGGCTCAGCACCACGTTGCCCTTCTGGGTCGAGGCCTCGACGACGGCGCCGTCACCCTCCCGCCAGATCTTGGTGACGATCGTGTCCTCGGGCCACACCTGGTCGGCGAAGCGGCCCTCGAGGGTGCCGAACGCGTCGACGTCGCCGTCGAACACGCCGGCCAGCACCGCCCGGCCGACGAAGCCGAACGTGCACAGCCCATGGTTGAACGGCGCGTCATACCCGGCCATCTTGGCGAACTCGGGGTCGATGTGCAGCGGGTTGCGGTCGCCGGAGAGCCGGTAGATCGCGGCCTGCTCGGCCCGGGTACCGTACTCGATCACCACGTCGGGATCGCGGTCCGGCGGCTCGTTCTTGCCGGCCGTGGACGGTCCCCGCTCGCCGCCGAACCCGCCCGCACCCCGGACGAATAAGGTGGCGGCCACGGTGAACAGATCCCCGTCGCTGTCTTGTGCCGTGCCCTCGAAGCCGATCACTGCCGCCTTGCCCTTGTCCCACACATCGGTGATGCGGCCGTTGATCTCGACCTCGGCCCGCGGCGGAAGGGTGCGGTGCAGGGTGACCGACTGCTCGCCGTGGAGGATCATCGCCGGGTTTACCTCCACCTCGCCGAACACCCCACCCATGGCCATGAGGCCGGGGATGACGCCGTAGGTGGGCAAGACGACCGGCCCGCGTCCCTCGTAGAGGAAGTCGAGGTCCTCCGGGGGGCGCGCGCCCACGCCGAGGGCGTACAGCATTACGTCCTTCTCGCTCCAGGAGGCGGAGACTGGCGCCAACCGGTGTCCGACGAGGTCCGAGGAGAGTGGTCGAGCCATGCAGGGAGTCTGGCTTCCTGGGGCGGTGACTGCAAGACACTGCCTCGGACCTGTATCACCGCACCTGTCGCACCAGTGCGTAACCACCGTCGCTCCCGCCGCGACCAGCTTGCCGGCCGCCGGGTTGGCGGCCACGTAATCGATCAGATTCGCCTCGCCGAGCTGGGCGCCGTCTCGCCGGGGTGGGCGCCGATCAGGCGCTGGACCAGACCGTGGGCGCCGAGGCGCTCGACCATGTCTTCCGGGCTGCGCACATGGTCGGTCGTGTTCGCGATCTCGGCCGTCAGTTCGTGAAATCGCCGACGAAGGCCGTGATCAGCGGGACGGTGACGAACACCACCACGGTGTCGGTCACGGTCGCTACCGGTTCACGACGTTGAGGAGTTGGCCGATCTCCTCGTTGGCGTTGTCAGGGACGATCAGGTCCTCGAGCGACGCGATGGCGTCCCAGTTGTCGCGCACCTGCTCGGGCGTGAGGTCCTTGGAGTAGTACCCGAGCGGCTCGGCGACCACGACCCGGCTCACCCGGCCACCGGCGACGGACAGGATCTGGCCCGTGACGTCGCACTGGTCGGAGGCCAGGTACACCACCACCGGGGACACCTTCTCCGGGTCGAGGGAGTCCGCCATGGGGCCGAGGAGATCCTCGGTCATCCGGGTCCGCGCGCCGGGCGCGATCACGTTCGCCAACACGTTGCGCTTGTGGCCTTCCTGGGCGAGGGCCTTGGTGAAGCCGACCAGGCCCATCTTCGCCGCCCCGTAGTTGGTCTGCCCGAAGTTCCCGAACAGCCCCGCAGCGGAGCTGGTGTTCACGACCCGCCCGTAGCCCTGCTCTCGCATGAGCTTCCAGGCGGGCAGGGTCACCCAGAACGCGCCGTACAGATGGACCTGCAGCACCGGGTCGAGCAGGTCGGGCGTGAGGTTGTGGAAGGCCTTGTCCCGCAGGATGCCGGCGTTGTTGACCACGATGTCGACGCGGCCGAAGGCATCGAGCGCCGTCTGCACGATGGCCTCGCCGCCCTCCTGGCTGGCGACCGAGTCGGTGTTGGCCACTGCTTCGCCGCCGGCGCTCTTGATCTCGTCGGCCACCTGCTGGGCCGGGCCCGCGTCGGCACCGGTGCCGTCGACGGTCCCGCCGAGGTCGTTGACCACGATCCTCGCGCCCCGAGCCGCGAGCTGCAGCGCGTGCTGGCGACCGAGCCCGTGGCCGGCGCCCGTCACGATCGCCACCCGTCCGTCGAATCCGATGTCCGTCATCTCGTCCTTCCCGGCCGGGGCGGGTCCCCAGCACATATGACAGCTGGGATCCTATGTCCTATCGTGGCGCCCACATCCGAGCCCGACCCTGCCGGCGGGCACCGGAGCGATCGAAACAGGAGGACGAGATGACCTTGGTCGGCCCGGCGAGGGTGCGCGAGGAAGCGGAGTCGTGGTTCCGCGAGAACTGGGATCCGGAGATCCCGCTCGGTCACTGGTGGGAGCGCCTCGCCGACAGCGGTTGGGGGTTCCCGACCTGGCCGGAGCGGTGGTTCGGCCGGGGGCTCAGCACCGACCAGGCCAAGCAGGTCGAGGCCGCCCGTGCCGCGGTCGGGGCCGTCGGCCCGCCCAGCGGGATCGGCGTGATGATGGCGGGGCCCACCATCATCGACCACGGCACCGAGGAGCAGTGTCAGCGGTTCCTGCCGGACATGGTCACTGGCAAGGATGTCTGGTGCCAGCTGTTCTCCGAGCCGGGCGCGGGGTCGGACCTGGCCGGGCTGCAGGCCCGCGCCGAGCGCGACGGCGACGAGTGGGTCGTCAACGGACAGAAGGTGTGGACGTCGGGCGCCCAGTTCTCCAAGTGGGGGATCCTCATCGCCCGCACCTCGGTCGACGTGCCCAAGCACGAGGGCATCACCTTCTTCGTGATCGACATGGACCAGCCCGGCATCGAGGTCCGACCGCTGAAGGAGATGACCGGCGGCGCCACGTTCAACGAGGTCTTCATGACCGATGCTCGCGTGCCGCACGCCAACGTCATCGGTGAGCCCAACCGAGGTTGGGGCGTGGCCGTGACGACGCTCACCCACGAGCGCAACTCCCTCGGCGCCTCCGGCATGGCCAACGCCGCCGGTGGGGTGATGATCGGGCGCAACGACCTCGACCGCCCGGCGGGGCGCCGCAGCAGCGGCGGAGGCGAGATGGCCGGGATGGCCGCCGCCTTCGGTGGCGGGGGCGCCATGATCGCCGGTCTGCCCGCCCTCGTCGGCCGCGGAGACGACAAGGTGCTGCGCGACAAGGTGATGCGCATCTACACCCTGATGGAGATCACCCGCTACACGAGCCTGCGGGTCCAGGCCGCCAAGGCGGCCGGCCGGGGCCCGGGCCCGGAGGTCTCCACCGGGAAGCTGGTTGCCTCCGAGCTGGTCCGCCAGCTGCGCGACGTCGGTCTCGAAGCGCTCGGACCCCACGGCCAGCTCATGGGTGACGACACGCCCCTCGGCGGGATGCTCCAGCAGCTGGCGCTGTTCAGCCCAGCCATCTCCATCGCCGGTGGATCGGATCAGATCCAGCGCAACATCATCGGCGAGCGGGTCCTCGGGCTGCCAGGCGAGCCCCGCGTCGACAAGGACGTGCCCTTCGCCGACCTGAAGGTGGGTACCCAGCGATGAGCAGTCCGGTCGCGCCGGAGCTCCGGCGCATCCGCACCGACGCTGGCCTCACGGTGGTGCTCGAGCGCTTCGGCCACGCCTCCGACCGGCCGCCGGTCCTGCTGCTGCACGGCGGCGGCCAGACCCGCCACAGCTGGGCCGGCACCGCCGCTCGGTTGGCCGAGCGTGGCTACGAGGCGTGGACCATGGACCTGCGGGGCCACGGCGACTCCGACTGGGCCACCGACGGCGACTACACGACCGATGCGATGGTCGAGGACCTCGACGCCGTGTGCGCCGAGATCGGCCGCCCGCCCGTGCTGGTGGGGGCGTCCATGGGCGGCATGGTCGGCCTGGTCAGCGAGGGATCGCTGCGTCCCGGCCGGCTGCGCGCCCTCGTGCTCGTGGACATCGCGACCCAGCTCGAGCACGCCGGCGTCGAGCGCATCGTCGGGTTCATGTCCGCCGCGCCCGACGGCTTCGCCACCCTCGAGGAGGCTGCCGACGCCATCGCCGCCTACCGGCCCAACCGGCCCCGTCCCAGCAACCTCGACGGGCTGCGCAAGAACCTCCGCCAGGGTGAGGACGGCCGCTGGCGCTGGCACTGGGATCCCGCCTTCCTGTCCGGCAAGAGCCGAGACGGGCGCAGCGACATCGACACCCTCGGTGACGCCGCCCGCAACCTGGCCCTCCCCACGTTGCTGGTGCGGGGGCGCATGTCCGACATGTTGAGCCTGGAGGGCGTGGCCACCTTCCGCGAGCAGTGCCCGCACGCACGCTTCGTCGACATCGCCGACGCCGGCCACATGGTGGTCGGCGACCGCAACGACGCCTTCACCGACGCCGTCATCGACTTCGTCGACCAGCTCGGCGCGGATGGTGGGGACGAGGAGCTCGCCAGCTGATGCTCGCGACCGACCCCCACCTGTTCCGGCTCCCCGGCGACGGCGAGGACCGCCCGCACCTGCTCGGGTCGTACTCCGCCGAGGCCGGGCTCCACTTCTGGCCTCGTCGCAGGCGCTGCCCGGTGACCCGCACGCCCGTCGAGGACGTCGAGCTCGGCCCCGTCGGCACGCTGTACGCGTGGACCTTCCTCCACGTGCCGCGCATGGGCAAGGTCTCCTTCGGTGACACCGGCGGCTACGCCGTGGGCCAGGTCGACCTGCCCGAGGGGGTGCGCGTGCAGGCCCCGCTCGTGGGATCCCAGCACGACTGGTCGATCGGCGACGAGATGGCACTCACCCTCTTCCCGGTCGGCACCGACGACGACGGGCAGGAGCTCGTGACGTTCCGGTTCGAGGTGGTCCGATGACCTCGAAGATGGGCCGCCGGGTGCTCGTGGTCGGCGTCGGCATGCATCCCTTCGGCAACGACGGCGTCGCCGCCACCGACATGGGCTACGTGGCCGGGGTCGCCGCACTCGACGACGCCGGCATCGACTTCCCCGAGGTGGGGGCGCTCTACAACGGCTACATCGGTGGCGGCATCACGGCAGGCGTGCACCTGGCCAAGGACCTGGGACTGACCGGCCTGCCCGTCACCCACGTCGAGAACGCCTCGGCCACCGGCTCATCTGCCTTCGGGGAAGCAGTCCACGCCGTCGCCGGCGGACGGGTCGACGTCGCCATGGCGCTCGGCTTCGACGACATGAACCGCATGGGTGGTCTGGGCCGGAGCGGCAAGCGCGGCCTCGGTGCCGAGGACGTGATGCTGCCGGCGGCCTTCTTCGCCATGTGGGCCACACGACGCATGCACGAGGTGGGCACGACCGTGGAGACATTCGCCGCCATCGCGGCGAAGAACTGGAACCACGCCCGCGAGAACCCGATGGCCCAGCGCCGGGCTGACCACGAGATGACCGTCGAGGAGATCCTCGCTTCGACCATGATCTCCTACCCCCACACCTCCAAGATGGCGTGTGCTGCCGGCGGCGGGGGCGCGGCGGCCGTCGTGGCCTCCGAGGACGTGGCTCGCCGCCTCGGTGGCCCGATGATCGAGGTGGTGGCCTCTCAGCAGCGCTCGGAGACCTACACCGATGGCCACGTGTTCCTCGGGGCGGTGATCGGCCCGGCCCAGATGACCCGCGACACCGCGGCCGATGCCTACGAGCAGGCTGGCCTCGGGCCGCGCGACCTGGACCTGGTGCAGGTCCACGACGCGTTCCCCATCGAGGAGCTCGTCTACTACGAGCTGCTCGGCATCTGCGGGGACGGCGAGGGGGACAAGCTGGTGGCCAGTGGCGAGACGAGCCTGGGCGGTCGCATCCCGTTCAGCACCGACGGGGGCCTCACCGCACGCGGCCACCCCGGCGGACCCACCGGGCTCGCCCAGATCCACGAGACGGTGCTCCAGCTCCGCGGTGGTGCCGGCCCCCGACAGGTCGAGGGCGCGCGCACCGGGCTGTGCCACATGGCCGGCGCCGGCTCCGTGTGCGTGGTTCACATCCTGCAGCGCAACTGAGCGCCGGCGGCTCGACCACAGCAGATCAACGGTGGTGTCGCAGGCCGTCGCCGAGGGCGTCCAGGGCTTCGGCCGCGACGGCGACGACGTCGGGCCGGCCATCCTCGTGCAGCCAGGTGGTGAGCGCGGCCCGCAGGCCCGCCATGCAACCCGCCGCCAGCAGCTGGGGAAGCAGCGACGCCTCGGACTGGCCGGCGCGCTCGGCGGCGAAGGCCCGGATCACCGCCTCCCACTCGGCCTGGTGTTCGAGGCTGCGCGCGTGGACCGACGGCGTGGCGAGCACGAGTCGAGCCTGTTGGAGCAGCTCGTCCCTGCCGGTCTCGTAGTCCTGCGCGAGCTCGAGCACGGCGCCTCGCACGGCGTCGAAGGGTCCCTCGGCGGGCGGGCGGGCCCGCAGCGCTTCCCGGAGCCGTTCCAGGCGGCTGGCGTCACCCGGCAGCAGCGCGTCCTCCTTCGTGTCGAAGTACCGGAAGAACGTGCGCCGGGAGACGCCGGCGGATGTGGCGATGTCGTCGACGGTGACGTCGTCGAAGCCGCGGGCGGTGAAGAGGGCGAGGGCGTGCTGGGCGATCTCCGCGCGGGTGCGCTCCTGGTTGCGCTCTCGCAAGGTGGTGCGAGGGAGGGAGGGCACGTCGCCATCCTATCCGTGGCACTGGGTGCCGCTGAGGGACTGAGAGCCAGCTCGGCATAGGATGCCGTTCTGACCCCCCCCTCCCCCGGGGCGTACCCGGCCGAGAGAACGAGAGACGACAGATGAGCTGGCTCCTGGAGCGCATGGCCCGCGCCGTCGCGCGCACTCCCACCCTGGTGCTGTTGGCGTTGCTCGCGGTGACCGTCGTGCTCGGCGGCTTCGCCACGCAGCAGACCACCGACACGGATCTCACCTCCTTCGCGCCCGACAGCGACCTGGCGCGCGCCTTCGAGCGGGTGGAGGACGAGTTCTCTGGCGGCGGCGCCCGCGTCCAGGTGATCATCGATGCGGGCGAGGGCGAGCAGGTCCTGTCGCCGGCCGGTCTCGCCGCCGCCGACGCCATTGCCGGCGCGGTCCGGGCCGAGGAGAGCATCGACCTGGCCGCCGGTGGACGTGGGGTCGCCTCGTTCGGGTCCCCCGTCTTCGGGGCCCTCGAGGCGCAGGGTCTCGACCCGGCCGATGCATCCCCGGACGAGATTGCGGCCGCAGCGGAGCTGGCGTACGAAGATCCCCGTGCCGCCCAGGCCCTCGACCTGCTCTCCGGCGAGCCGGGCGGCGCTCGGGCCGGTCTCGTCGTCATCGAGCTCGACCCGTCGCTGGACGACGCGGAAGCGGCTGAGGATCAGCTGGCCGTGGCCGAGGTCATCGCCACCGTCGTTGCCGACACGTCGGAGCTGGAGATCGACGCGTTCAGCCAGGCGATCCTGGCCGATCAGCTCCAGGGCCAGTCGCAGGAGGAGATGCCCCGCCTGCTCGGCGTCTCCCTGCTGCTGATCGTGGGCATCCTCGCCTTCCAGTACCGCTCGGTCAGCGACGTGGTGCTCGGCTTCCTCGGACTGATCGTCACCATCATGTGGATGTTCGGTTTGGGCGTGCTGCTCGGCCCTGACTTCCTCGGCGTGGTCGGGCCCTTCACCCAGATCTCCACCGCGGTCCCGGTCCTCCTCGTCGGTCTCGGCATCGACTATGCCATCCACCTCACCTCGCGCTACCGCGAGGAGCAGAACCACGGCGTCGAGCCGGATCGGGCCTCGGCCGTGGCGGTTCGGGCCGTGGGCGGCGCGCTCGTCCTGGCCACGATCACGACCGTCGTCGGCTTCCTCACCAACGTCGTCTCGCCGCTGCCGCCCATGGCCGACTTCGGCATCTTCACAGCGGTGGGCGTGGTCTCGGCGTTCCTGGTGATGGCGCTGCTCATCCCGGCCGCCCGCCACGTGCTCGACGCCCGGCCCCGAGGGCAAGCCAAGGTTCAGCGCCGGCGGGAGAGGGTGATGGCCAATGAGGCCGCCGGGCGCACGGCTCAGGCATCGGGGCTGTCAGCGGTCATGGGCCGCACCGCCGCCTTCGCCGAGCACATCCCTCGGATCACGCTGGCGGTCGCCGCCGTCGTCACCGTGGCCGCCGGTGCGGCGGCCACCCAGATCGAGACGTCGTTCAGCCAGGACGACTTCATCCCGGAGGACTCAGAGCCCGGCATGGTGCTCGACAAGGTCGACCGGCTCTTCGGTGGCGACCTCACCGAGCAGACCTACGTCATCGTCGACGGCGACATCACGGATCCCCAGGCCCTCGACGCCCTCGAGCAGGCCGAGGCCGAGCTGGCCGACGCCGAGTACGTGCGCAGCTCCGGCGGGGCCGCCGAGGTCACCTCGCCGCTCAGCCTGCTCCGCCAGCTCGCCGACCAGGACCCGGCCTTCGCCGCGGCCGCCGCCGACCTCGGCTTCGACCCGGCCGGTGGCCTGGCCGACGGCGCCGACCCCGACGCGCTGTTCGAGCTCGCCCGGGAGTCGGCGCCGGCGTTCAGCGCGCAGGTCATCGGCGACGACAGCGCCTCGGCGTTGCTGTCCATCGCCACCAACGCCGGCCAGGATGACGCCCAGGCGGCGGCCGACGCCATCGACTCAGCCGTGGCCCCGTTGCGCGACGCCGGGCTGGAGACGGTGGTCGTCTCCCAGTTCCTGGTCTTCGACGAGGTGCTCGACGCCATGACCGACAGCCAGACGCAGGGGATCGCGATCACACTGGTCGCTGCCCTCGCCCTGCTGATCGCCTACTACTGGGTCGTGGCCCGCAAACCGCTGCTCGGCGCCATCACCATGGTCCCCTCCGTCGCGGTCGTCGGCTGGATCCTGGGCACCATGGTGCTGCTGGACATCAGCTTCAACGTGCTCACCGCCATGGTGGCCAGCATCGGCATCGGCATCGGCGTGCCCTACGGCATCCACGTGACCCACCGGTTCCTCGAGGACCGGCGCCGCCACGACACCGTCGACGAGGCGGTCCGCCAGACGCTCACCCACACCGGCGGTGCCATGGCCGGATCGGCGGCCACCACGGCGGCCGGCTTCGGCGTGCTGGTGTTCGCGTCCCTGGAGCCCCTCCGCCAGTTCGGCCTCATCGTCGCGCTCACCATCGTGTACTCGCTGGTCGCCGCGGTGCTGATCCAGCCGGCGTGCCTCAAGCTGTGGGGGGAGTGGCGAACCCGCAAGGGCGACGTCGGCGAGATGCCCGACGAAAAGCAGCGCCACGCCCCCACCGCGGTGGGCTCCGGCGTCCCGTCCTGATGGCCACTGTCACAGAGACCTTGGCGCAGGATGTTTCACCACCGCACCGTCCGCATCCTGGCCCGGTCGATCAGCGAGCGGTGGAGGCAGCAGCATTCCCGTGGGGCTTGCGCTCCTACCAGGAACGTCCGTCATCCCCTTCGACCCCGGGTGGCGTCCACGTTCAGCGTGGGTCGACGATGGTGAGCGTCGCTTGGGCCGCGGCCAGGACGCGCCGATCGTCGTCCTGGCGGTACAGCTCGCATCGCACCACCGCTGACCGCTTGGTCATGGCCACCACCGTGGCCTCGGCGTCGACGGTCTCGGCCTTCAGCGGGGCGAGGTAGTTCACCTTGATCTCCGTGGTCGCCGCCCACTGACCCCGCTGCATCAAGGGGTAGACGACCACGCCGGTCACATGGTCGACGATGGCGGCGGTCACGCCCCCGTGCGCGTTGCCGAACGGCGTCAGCAGCTCCGGCCCGATCGTCGCCGTGGCGAAGAACCGACCCGGCTCGAAGCGCACGTGCTCGATGCCGAGGTAGCCCGGGAGGCCACCGGCGGCGCTGCCCACATCGATCATGCCTCGGGCGATCTCGTCGTCGTACCTGTCTGCGAAGTCAGTCATAGAACAGAACGTACTTCGTGTCTGGTGGAGTCGCGCCGTCCATGGGCGTAGACTGCGGCGATGGCTCGGATGCTGAGGGAGTCCTGGCGCAGCGACGCCCCGAGTTCGGTGGACGACGCGCGCGACCGTTTGATCGATGCCGCCGAGACATGCTTCACCCGGTTCGGCGTGGCCAAGACGACGCTCGAGGACATCGCCACCGAAGCGGGAGTGTCGCGGGCCACGGTGTACCGGTACTTCGAGGGCGGCCGGGACGAGATCATCCTGGGGGTCGTCCTGCGCGAGGGCCGGGAGTTCCTCGAGTCGCTCGGCCGGCGGGTCCAGCACGAAGAGACGCTCGGAGACGCGATCGTCGAGGGCGTGCTCTACACGGTCGCAGCAGTTCGCAAGAACCAGCACCTCGCGCTCCTGTTCGCCCCGGAGGTGGCCGGGCACACGACCTCGATCGCCGGCGCCTCCACCGCGTTGTACGAGCTCACCCAGGACTTCCTGCGACCCATCTTCGAGCAGGCGCGCGCTGCCGGTCAGCTGCGCGACGGGATCATCGCCGACGATGCCGCCGAGTTCGTCCTCCGGATGATCCTGTCGCTGCTGTCGGTCGCTGGTCCCCGCAAGCGATCTCAGACCAAGGAGCGGGAGTTCCTGCGCACCTACTGCGCCGGCGCCATCGTGCGCGAATGAGCTCAGGCGGTCAGGTCGGCCAGTTGGCCTGCATCGCCGCGGACGGCTGTGGTCGTCGCCGCCCGGCCCGCCGGTCACCGCGGCGTCGAAGCCGCTGCCGCGACGTGGAAGCCAGGCGCCAGCTCACACGCCGGGCGTCTCGGGCGGACGTGCCTGCTCGAGCAGTTCGGCGACGACCGGGCCCAGCTCGGCTGGCTCCCAGCGGTCTCCCTTGTGGCGCTCGGGTCCCCGCCGCCAGCCCTCGGCGACCGAGATCCGGCCACCGGCCACGTTGAACACCTGGCCGGTCACCCCGGCCGATTCGGCGCTGCCCAGCCACACCACGAGGGGCGAGATGTTCTCCGGGGCGGAGGAGTCGAACTCGCCCGGCTTCACGTCGCGGGCGGCTTGCCCGAAGCCGAGGTTCTCGGTCATCCGGGTCAGTGCCGCCGGGGCGATGGCGTTCACGGTCACGCCGTATCGGCCCAGCTCCTTGGCCGCGATGTTGGTCATCGCCGCGATGCCCGCCTTGGCGGCGCCGTAGTTCAGCTGTCCCGGGTTGCCGTACAGGCCCGAACCCGACGACGTGTTGATGATGCGGGCATCGTTGGTCTCGCCGGCCTTGGCCCGCGCGCGCCAGTGGGCGGCGGCGTGGCGCAGCGGCGCGAAGGTGCCCTTCAGATGGACCTTGATGACCGCGTCCCACTCGTCCTCGCTCATGTTCACGAGCATGCGGTCGCGCAGGATCCCGGCGTTGTTGACCAGCACGTCGATCCCGCCGAAGGTGTCGACGGCGGTCTGGATCAGTCTGCCGGCACCATCCCAGTCTGAGACGTCGTCGCCGTTGGCCACCGCCTCGCTGCCCATGTCGCGGATGGCGTCCACGACCTCGCCGGCCGGGCCGTCGGAGGAGCCGCGCCCGTCGACCTCAGCGCCGAGGTCGTTGACGACCACCCTGGCGCCGTCGGAGGCGAAGGCCAGGGCGTGCGCCCGTCCGATGCCGCGTGCCGCTCCGGTGATGACGACCACCCGGCCGTCGCAGATCCCGCTCATCTCTGTTTCCCCTGAGGTGGTGGATCGCCGCCCCGATGGCGGCGTCAGGCGTGACAGACTAGGGCGCATGTCTCACCCGGGGGAGTCCGACGCCAGCGCCGACGTCTACGCCGAGGCCAAGGCCTGGTTCGAGAGCAACTGGGACCCGCAGCTGCCACTACGTGAGTGGTGGCGCCGGCTCGCCGAGTCCGGGTGGGGGTTCCCCACCTGGCCCGAGGACCTGTACGGCCGCGGCCTGTCGGGTGACGCCGCCCGCCTGGTGGCCGACGCCCGGCGCGACGCCGGGGTGGCGCCGCCGCCCGCCGGCATCGCCCAGAACCTCGCCGGCCCCACGATCGTCGCCCATGGCACCCCGGAGCAGCAGGCCCGGTTCCTGCCCGGCATCGTCACCGGCGAGATCTGGTGCCAGCTGTTCTCCGAGCCCGGCGCCGGCTCCGACCTGGCCGGCCTCCAGACCCGGTCCGAGCTCGACGGCGACGAGTGGATCGTCAACGGCCAGAAGGTGTGGACCTCGGGCGCGCACATCGCCCGCTACGGGATCCTCATCGCCCGCACCGACCCCACGGTCCCCAAGCACGCCGGCCTCACCTACTTCGTGATCGAGATGGACCAGCCCGGCATCGAGGTGCGGCCCATCCGGGAGATGACCGGGCGGTCGATCTTCAACGAGGTGTTCCTCACCGACGCCCGCGTGCCGGCCGAGAACCAGCTCGGCGGGCTCGGCGAGGGCTGGTCGGTGGCGCTCACCACGCTGGCCAACGAGCGGACCATGCTCGGTGCCGGATCGTTCGGCAGCTCGGGCTCTGGCGCCGCCATCCGGGAGATCGACCTCGACGCGCCGGCGGCCCGGCTCGTACGGAACGAGGCCCGTCCGGCCGGCGGTGCCCGCTCGGGGGCGGCCGAGCTGCTGCACGCCGTCCTCGCGCGCTACGGCGACGCCACCGACCCGATCGCCCGGCAGGAGGTGGCCCGCATCCACAGCCTGATCGAGATCGCCCGGTACACCGACCTGCGGGCCAAGGCGGCCATCGAGAGGGGCGGCCGGCCCGGGCCCGAGGTGTCGGTGGGCAAGCTCGCCGCCTCCCACCTGCTCCAGACCATGCGGGAGGCGCTGTTCCGCCTGTGCGGTCCGCACGCCACCTTGTGGGGCGACGACGCCCCCTTCGGCGGACGGGCCCACGAGGTGGGCCTGTCCAGCTACCTCATCTCCATCGGCGGCGGCACCGACCAGATCCAGCGCAACATCATCGGCGAGCGGGTGCTCGGCCTGCCGCGGGAACCGCGGGCCGACAAGGACGTCGCCTTCAGCGAGCTGAAGGTCGGCACCCAGGGCGCCGACCGCTGACCCGTCCACCCACCAGACCAGCACAGGAGAAACCCATGCGCAGCGAAGCGCTCGAGAACATCATCACCATGCTCCGCGCCCAGGCCACCGAGCGGGGTGACGCCGAGATGACCATCGATGAGTGGCGGGAGGCCTACGACGGTCTCGGGGGTCTGCTGCCGGCGGCCGAGGGCGTACCCGTCGAGTCGGTCGACGCGGCCGGGGTGCCGGCCGAGTGGATCGGTGCCGGCGACGGGCCGGTGGTCGTGTACGTCCACGGCGGCGGCTACTGCATCGGTTCGCTGGACAGCCACCGGCCCATGCTCACCCACCTGGCCTCGGCCATCGGCGGGCGGGTCCTCGCCGTCGACTACCGGCTGGCCCCGGAGCACCCGTTCCCCGCCGCGCTCGACGACGCCTGCACCGCCTACCGCTGGGTGCTCGCCGGGGGCGTGGAGCCGAGCCGGGTGGTGGTCGCCGGCGACTCGGCCGGCGGTGGCCTGACGCTCGCCACCGTCGTGGCGCTGCGCGACGCCGGCGACCCGCTGCCCGCGGCCGGGGTGTGCCTGTCGCCGTGGGCCGACCTCACGCAGTCCGGTTCGACCATGGCCGAGAAGGCCGACGCCGATCCGATGGTCCACGCCGAGGACCTCGACCGCTGGGCGGCCGCCTACGCCGGCGCCGACGGCGATCCGGCCGCGTCCGGCCTCAGCCCGGTGTTTGCCGACCTGTCCGGCCTGCCGCCCCTGCTCGTGGAGGTGGGCACGGCTGAGGTGCTGCTCGACGACGCCCGCCGCGTCGCCGAGCGTGCTCGCGCCGCCGGCGTCGACGTGACGCTGTTCGAGGGCGAGGACCTCATCCACGTGTGGCACTTCTTCGCCGGCGCCGTGCCAGAAGCCGACGAGGGCATCACCCGGGTGGCCGAGTTCGTCCGCCGCCACGCCGGCGGCTGACGCGGCCGGGCGCGGAGCCTCAGCTGCGGCGTGGGCCGCGGTGGCCGAGCACCGACGGCGCCGTCGACAGGTACTCGAGCGCCTGCTCCAGCGACCCGGGCAGGTCGCCGGGGTGGTGGTTCGGGTGGAAGTACAGCCGCAGGTCCCAGGCCGAGCGCACGAGGGAGAACACCTCGCCGCGGCGGGCGCTGCGCACGTGGGCCCGCCAGCTCCACCGGCCCTTGGCTGCCGGGTCGCGGCGCATGACCTCGCTGGTGAGCAGCGGCCAGCCGACGAGGATCAGCCCGGCGAGGGGCACCATCGCCGCCACCCGCCGCAGGTAGCCGCCGCCGATGTGGTGGTACACGTCGTAGGCGACGTGGCGGTGCTCGATCTCCTCGGAGGCGTGCCACAGGAACAGGTGCGCCATCTCCGGGTCGACGTCGGTGTCGGCCCAGGTGTTGTCGGCCAGCACGTAGCCAGCGAGGGAGGCGGTGAAGTGCTCGGCCGCCGCGGTGGTGGCGACCATGAACAGGACCGCCTGCTTGCGGAACGGCTCGGGGAGCCGGTTGACCCGGTCGTTCAGGCGTCGGCGGAACGACTCGAACAGCTCGAGCTCGCGCCGGAAGTCGATGCCGTACTCCTCCATGCGGGCCACGCACCGCTCGTGCTCGTTGCGGTGGGTGACCTCCTGGCCGAGGAACCCCCGGATCTCGGTGCGGATCCGCTCGTCGGTGACGTAGGGCAGCGCGTTGCGAAGCGAGTCGTTGAAGAACCGCTCGCCTGTGGGGAACAGCAGGTTTCCCACGTTGAAGGTGTGGGTCGCCTGGGCGTCGTCCACCAGCCAGTGCACCCGGGGTGTGTCGAGCTCGAAGCTGGTGTGCCGGGGGGCGACCGGCTCGGGCGGGCGGCGGAGCGTGGCGGTCATCGGACCTCGCAGTCGGGCGCGGCCCTTCGGACGAAGGGAACATACCCGACACATATGACGACGATGCAGAACCGTCTCGTGGTATCCGTCACGGGGCCTACGGGCCCGCTGCGACAGGACGTGTACCGTGTCTCGCACGCGCAGGCCGACATCCAGGGGGAAGCACCATGGCCGCTAACGACATCGACTCCGTCCACGACCTCGTCGTGGTCGGCGCCGGGTTCTCCGGGCTCTACATGGTCCACAAGGCCCGAGAGGAGCTGGGATTGGATGTCCTGGGCATCGAGGCCGGCGCCGGACCAGGCGGCACGTGGTACTGGAACCGCTACCCCGGTGCTCGGTGCGATTCGGAGAGCTTCTACTACTGCTACACGTTCTCGAAGGTGTTGCTCGACGAGTGGGACTGGTCGTCGCGCTACCCGGAGCAGCCAGAGATCCTGCGCTACCTCGAGTTCGCCGCCGATCGGCTCGACCTGCGCCGGAGCTTCGCCTTCGACACCCGGGTCGAGTCGCTCACCTGGGACGAGGACGGGTCGCGCTGGATCGTGCGCACCAACACCGGTCGCACCTTCGCCGCCACCTGGGTCGTGGCCGCGGTGGGGGCGCTGTCGGCCGCCAACGTGCCCGACATCCCCGGCCTCGACGACTTCCAGGGCGAGTGGTTCCACACCGGACGCTGGCCCCACGAGGGCGTCGACTTCACCGGGCGGCGCGTCGCCCAGATCGGCACCGGCTCCACCGGCATCCAGGCGGCACCGGTCATCGCCCGCCAGGCCGAGCACCTCTACGTGCTCCAGCGCACGCCCAACTACACGGTCCCGGCCCGGGACCGCCCCATGGACCGGGACGAGTGGGTGCGGATCAAGTCGGCCTACGACGAGGTCGTGGCCGCCACCAAGTCGTCCTTCGCCGGCTTCCCCTACACGCCGTCGCCGCGGTCGGCCCTCGAGGTGCCCGAGGTGGAGCGCCGGGCGATCTACGAGTCGTTGTGGGAGGAGGGCGGCTTCAAGTTCCTGTGGGGCGGTTTCCACGACCTCCTGCTCGACGAGCGGGCCAACGAGACCGCGGCCGAGTTCATCCGCTCCAAGATCCGCGACATCGTCCACGACCCCGAGATCGCTGAGAAGCTGTGCCCCAAGGGCTACCCGTACGGGGCGAAGCGGCCGCCGATCGACACCGACTACTACGAGACGTTCAACCGGGACAACGTGACTCTGGTCGACATCTCCGAGGGCGGCATCAGCCGGATCACCCCGACGGGCGTGGAGACGCCGGACGGCCACCACGAGGTGGACACCATCGTGTTCGCCACCGGCTTCGACGCCATGACCGGGCCGCTGCTGCGGTTGGACATCACCGGCCGCGACGGTCTGCGCCTGGCCGACGAGTGGGTCGACGGCCCCACGACCTACCTCGGGCTGCAGGTCGCCGGGTTCCCGAACCTGTTCACGATCACCGGTCCGGGGAGCCCGTCGGTGCTCACCAACATGCCCACGTCCATCGAGCAGCACGTGGAGTGGATCGCCCGCTGCATCGACGATCTTCGCCAGCGGGGGCAGCTGGTGATCGAGCCCACCCAGGAGGCGGTGGATACCTGGACCGACCACGTCGCCGAGGCATCGCAGTTCGGGCTGTTCAACCGGGCCGACTCGTGGTACCTGGGCGCGAACATCCCGGGCAAGAAGCGGGTCTTCATGCCCTACGTCGGTGGACTTGCCAACTACAGGGCCAAGTGCGAGGAGATCGCTGCGAGCGGCTACGAGGGGTTCCTCGTCTCTCCCTGAGAGGGTGGATCCGACACGAAGAGAGGACGACGCATGCTCGTGCAGACGAAGCGGCGGAACCCGGTCGAGATCATCACGATCAACCGGCCCGAGGCTCGCAACGCCATCGACTACGACACCTCCGAGGCGCTCGCCGACGCCTTCGACGCCGCGGAACAAGACCCAGGGGTGTGGGCCGTGGTGCTCACCGGGCCCGGGGACAAGGCGTTCTCCGCCGGGATGTACCCGAAGGCGGTCGCCCTCGAGATGGCGATGACCGGCGACCCGGTCGACGCGGCCACCGCCCAGCGACTCGGGCTCGTCAACCGCGTGGTGAAGCGCTCGCTCGGCGTCACCGAGGACGAGGTGTTCGAGCTCCAGGGGGACGTCCTGGCCGAGGTGTTCACCTCACCCGATGCCATGGAGGGTCCGCGCGCCTTCGCCGAGAAGCGCGCGCCGAAGTGGACGAGCGCATGACCGGCGCAGGGACCGAGGTCCGCATCGAGGCGCCGCGAGGTGAGCTGCCCGCCTACGTGGCCGAGCCGGAGGACGACGACCTCGCTCCGGCCGTGATCGTTGTCCACGACGCGTTCGGGATGACCACCGACCTGCGCAACCAGGTCGACTGGCTCGCCGGTGAGGGGTACCTCGCCGCCGGCCCCGACCTGTTCCACTGGGGTGGCAAGCTTCGCTGCATCCGCACGGTGATGGGCGAGATCGCCAAGGGTACGGGACGATCGTTCGACGAGGTGGAGGCGGTCCGGTCGTGGCTGGTCTCCCATCCCCGCTCCAACGGCAAGGTGGGTGTCATTGGCTTCTGCATGGGAGGCGGTTTCGCCCTCGTCCTCGCCCCCGGGCACGGGTTCGATGCGGCGAGCGTCAACTACGCCAGCGCGCCCAAGCGCACCTACACCGCCGACTTCCTGCGTGGCAGCTGCCCGATCGTGGGGAGCTTCGGTGGCAAGGACCTCATGCTGCGGGGCGCGGCCGCCCGCCTGGAGGCTTCCCTCATGGAGCTCGGGGTCGACCACGATGTGAAGGAGTACGCCCCGGCCGGCCATTCCTTCCTGAACGACCACGACCCGGCGGACCTGCCCCTCGCGCTGTCGGTGCTGATGAAGCTGCCGCTGCCGGGCATGGGCTTCCACGAACCGTCCGCCGACGACGCCAAGGCCCGGATCGTGTCGTTCTTCGACCGCCACCTGCGGGCATGACCCCCGACGCGCACGGGAGGCGATGACCATGGCATGGAACCGCAAGGACATGGGCGACCTCAGCGGACGCACGGCCCTCGTCACCGGAGCCAACAGCGGCCTCGGCCTGGAATCCGCTCGGGCGCTCGCCGCCGCGGGCGCTCGGGTGCTGCTCGCCTGCCGGACGAGCACCGGGCGAGGGAGGCCGAGGAGGCCGTGCCGCCGAGGCCGCCGGCGCCGCTCCGCAGGTCGTCCGGCTCGACCTCGCCGACCTCCACAGCGTCTCCGAGGCCGCCGAGGACGTCGCGGCCCGGGTGGATTGGCTCGACATCCTGCTCAACAACGCCGGGGTCATGGCGATCCCGCTCCGCCGCACCGCTCAGGGCCACGAGGCCCAGCTCGGCACGAACCACCTCGGCCACTTCGCGCTGACCGGCCGGCTGCTGCCCGTGCTGCTGGCCGCCGAGCAGCCCCGCGTCGTGACCACCTCGTCCTTCATGCACCACATGGGGCGCATGCGCTGGGATGATCTCGACTGGCAGCGCGGCTACCGGAAGTGGGACGCGTACGGGCAGTCGAAGCTGGCGAACCTCCTGTTCACCTTCGAGCTCGACCGCCGGGCCCGGGCCGCCTCCAGTGCGCTGGTCGCGACGGCGGCCCATCCCGGCTACGCCTCGACGGCGCTCCAGCACCGGGGACCGGAGATGTCCGGCAACAAGGCGATGGCGCTCGCCATGCGGGTGGCGAACGCCGCCGTGGCCCAGTCGTCCGAGGGTGGTGCGCTGCCCCAGCTCTATGCCGCCGTGGCGCCCGACGTGGAGGGGGGCGACTACCTCGGGCCTGGGGGTCCGTTCCAGCTGCGCGGTTCCCCGAGGAAGGTCCGGGCGGCGAAGCGGGCGTACCGGGAAGCCGACGGGCAGCGCCTCTGGAGCGCCTCCGAGGAGATGACCGGGGTCTCGTACCGCTGGGGCTGACGGGATGAGCGGGGTTGCGACCGGCGGAGCGGCCCGCACGGAGGCCCGCGTCGTCGACGGCGGGATCTGGCGGGAGCGCCTCCTCGTCCCTGCGCTGGCGGCCATCGGCTTGGCCGTGGCGGTGGTGAGCAGCCTCGGTTCGCCGATGGTCCCCACCGTCGCCGACGACTACGACGTGGCGCTCGGGACGGCACAGTGGGGGCTCACCGCGGCGCTCCTCGCCGGCGTCTCGGCGGTCGTGGTCGCGCTCAGCGAGCTGCCCTCGTGGGGGGCAGCATCCGCGCTGGCTGCCGGTGCGATCGCGGTCTTCGTGCGCCGCACCCTGACGACCCGCCATCCCCTGGTCGACCTCCGCAGCTTCTCCGTCCCCTCGGTGCGTGTCGCACACACCGTGGCGGTGCTTGCCGGTGTCGGGATGTACTTCCTGTTCTCGCTGGCCATCCGCTACGTGCAGACGCCGGTGAGCACCGGCTACGGCCAGGGTCGCACCGTGCTCGCGGCCGGGCTGATCCTGACGCCGTTCTCGGTGGCGAGCCTGGCGGTGAACCGTCTGAGCGGCGTGGTCCGCCGGCGGATGGACGGACGCTGGCTCATGCCCCTCGGCTGCGGCTGGGTCCACGTGACCCCGCCCTGGCCCGCCTCGAGGCGGAGAGCGTCGATGCGGAGGTGGCCGGGGCGGTGATGTACGAACCGGACACCGACGGGCGCGCTCGGTGACGGTGGCCAGCGGCGGCGGCCCGCCGGCCGTCACGTGGGCGTCAGCCGACGGGAGCGAACCGGGGGATGGCGGGACCCTCTTCGGTGGGGTCCCAGCGCACCGACACCCGTTGGCCCACCGTGACGGTGGCGGGGTCGCACTCCACGATGTTGGTCAGCACGCGCGGACCCTCGTCGAGCTCGACGTAGGCCATGACGTAGGGCGACGCGTCCCGCCAGGGACCGTCGCCCTTGTGGGTCACGGTGTAGCTGTAGACGGTGCCCTCACCGGTGGCCTCGATCCACTCGACGCCCTCGGTGTGGCATGCCGGGCAGAACGTACGGGGGTACCAGATCACCGTCTGGCAGGACGTGCACCGGGGCAGCACCAAGCGGCCCTCGGCGGTGGCGTCCCAGAACGGCTTGGTCTCCGGGGTCACCGGGGGAGCGAAGGTGGGCAGGTCGCTCATGCGTCCTCCTGTCCGAGGATGAGTGTGGCGCTGCCCATGCGGTTGGCGAGCGAGCCGCCGGTGCCGTGGGCGAGCGCGAGCTGGCAGTCGGGCACCTGCACCTCGCCGTGGGCCTCGCCGCGGAGCTGACGGACGGCCTCGATGACCTTGGTCATGCCCCCTCGGTTGGCGGGGTGGTTGTTGCACAGTCCGCCACCGTCGGTGTTGAACGGGAGCCTCCCGTCGGGGGCCCGGAGGCCCTGGTCGGCGACGAACGCGCCGCCCTTGCCCTTCTCGCAGAAGCCGAGGTCCTCGATGGTCTCGAGCACCGTGATGGTGAAGGAGTCGTAGATCGAGGCGTAGTCGATGTCGCCGGGCGTGACCCCGGCCTCCTCGAATGCCCGGGGCCCGGACCACGCCGCGCCGGTGTGGGTGAGGTCGATGCGGCCGTTGTTGGTGTGCTTCGGGGCCTCGCCGTGGCCCAGGACCTTGACGGTGCGGCGCTCGAGGTCGCGGGCGATCTCGGGGCTGACGACGACGACGGCGCCGCCTCCGTCGGTGACCACGCAGCAGTCGAGGCGGTGCAACGGGTCGCTGACGAGCGGCGACTCGAGGACCTCCTCGATGGAGACCGCCTTGGGCAGGAAGGCGTCGGGATTGAACTGGGCGTGGTGGGAGGCCGCGACCTTGATCTCGGCCAGCTGCTCGCTGGTGGTTCCGAACTCGTACATGTGGCGACGGGCGGCCAGGGCGTAGCCGCCGTGGATGGCCATGCCGTGGTTCATCTCGAAGCCGGCCTCGGGGGCGCTGGCGAACATGGCCCGGGCGCCGCCCATCATCGATGCCGGGTCGGAGCGGGGCAGGCCGGCGAGCGTCACCAGCGCCACCGAGCACTTGCCGGCGGCGATGGCTGCCGTGGCGTGCCCGACGTGGCACAGGTACGAAGAGCCCCCGGTCTCGGTGGTGTCGATGTGACGCAGCTGCAGGCCCAGGTACTCGGCCATGGAGAAGCCGCCGAAGCCAGGTGCGTCGCCGGCGCAGAAGTAGCCGTCCACGTCGTCCATGGACAGGCCGGCATCGGCGAGCGCGCCGACGGCCACGTCGGCGTGCACCTGGGCCACGGTGCGGTCGGGGATCACTCGCAGTGGATGTTCGTAGGCGCCCGCGATGGATGCCTTGCCGCGTATGGTCACACTTCTCCTGCTCTGTCGTGGGGATTTGGGGTCGGTCGGTCAGGCCTTGGAGCGGTGGACGACCTGGGGCTCGCTGAACGCCAGCAGTCCCCATGTGCCGTTCTCGACGCCGATGCCGCTCCACTTGGCCCCACCGAAGGGCTGATGGGGGGCGAGCGCCAGGTGGGTGTTGACCCACGCGGTGCCACACTCGAGCTCCTCGGCGATCTGGCTGGCTCGGTCGGCATCGGCGCCCCACACCGATCCGGACAGCCCGTAGTGCGTGGCGTTGGCCCGCTCCACCACCTCGTCGATGTCGCGGTAGGTGATGACGGGCAGCGCGGGCCCGAACTGCTCCTCGTCCACGATCCGGGACCCGTCGGAGAGACCGGTGAGGATGGTCGGCTCGAAGAAGTAGCCGTCGCCGTCTATCGGCTTGCCCCCGGCCGCAGCCACCGCGCCCGAGGAGAGGGCGTCGGCGACGAGCTCGCTGACCCGCTCGTACTGGGGACGGTTGTTGATCGGACCCAGCTGCACGTCGGCTTCGGTGCCGGGGCCGACCTTGACCGAGCGGGCCAGGTCGGCGAGGCCGTCGACGATGCGGTCGTGCAGCGACTCGGGCACGTACACCCGCTTGATCGCCGAGCACACCTGGCCGTTGTTCTGGAAGGCACCCCAGAACAGCTTCTCGACCACCGTGTCGACGTCGACGTCGTCGAGGACGATGGCCGGATCGTTCCCGCCCAGCTCGAGGGTGGTGCGCTTGAGGTCGGGCGCGGCCGCAGCAGCGACCTTCTTGCCGGTGGCCACCGACCCGGTGAGGCTGATCTTGCGGGGGACGGGATGCGACGTCATGGACGCCCCGAGGGGGTCCTTGCCGCTGATCACGTTGAGCACGCCGGGCGGCAGCACGTCACGCAGGACCTCGCCCACCTTCAGCGTGGCCCGTGGGGTGAAGGGTGACGGCTTGAGCACCATCGTGTTGCCCGCGAGGAGCGCAGGGGCGATCTTCCACGAGGCGAGCACGAGCGGGAAGTTCCACGGGGTGATGCCGGCGACCACGCCCAGGGGCCGCTGCACGACCTCGACGAAGGCGGCGTCATCGTCCTGGATGACCTGGCGGGGGATCTCGAGGTCGGCGTAGTACTGGAACCAGATGGCCGCCCCGTACACCTCGAAGGTCGCCTCCCCCAGCGGCTTGCCCTGCTCGAGGGTGAGGATCGGGGCGATGTCCTCTGCGGCGGCCATGAGGGCGTCAGCGGATTGCCGGAGCAGCTCGCGGCGCCGGCCCTCGTCGCGGCGCCAGTCGCGGTACGCCTTCGCCGCCGACGTCATCGCTGCATCGAGCTGCTGGGGCGTGCAGTCCGGCGCAGTCGCCTCCGGGGCGCCGGTCGCCGGGTTGACGACGTCGAAGGTCGCCTCGGTGCTCGCTACGGCGCCGTCGATGGTCATGGTGACTTCTTCGCTCATGGGTCCCCGTGTTCGGTTCTCGTGCTCGCCAAGCGCGAGACGTCTGTCGGTGAGTGTCGCACGTTGTGTTCGTTCGGCGCCAGCGGGACCACCCCCGGCGCGCGGCTGATCGCTCGGCGAGCGTTTCGGTCACCTGGATGCGTCGCCGGCGGCGACGCTACGGAGCGTCGAAGACGATGGGCACGTTGCGCGGCCCGCGCACCTGCCCACCGACCCAGGTGACCTTGTCGGGGTCTTCGACGGTGAAGGTCGGGACCCGGTCGAGGAAGGTCTGGATGGCGACCTTCAGCTCCATGCGAGCCAGGTTCGACCCCAAGCACCGGTGGATGCCGGACCCGAAGGCGAAGTGCCGGTTCTTCTTCCGGTCGATCACGAACTCGTCAGCCCGCTCGAAGTGCTCGGGGTCGCGGTTGCCGGCCGGGAAGGCCATGAGCACCTTGTCGCCCGCCTTCATGGGGCAGCCGTTGAACTCGATGTCCTCCGTGACGGCCCGGGCCATGGTGACCGGGCTGTACATGCGCAGAATCTCCTCCACGGCCGTGTCCATCAGCTCGGGCTCCTCGCGGAGGCGCCGCTGGTCCTCGGGGTGGGTGGCCAGGTGCCACAGGCCCGACCCGATCGAGCTCCAGGTGGTGTCGATGCCGGCGACGAGGAGCAGGAAGCACGTGCCGAGCAGGTGCATGTCCTCGATGGGCTCGCCGTCGACGTCGGACTCGATGAGCAGCGTGAGCAGGTCGTCAGGGCGTTCACCTTCGGGCAGGGCCCGATGCTCGGCGATCCGCTCGGCGAAGTAGCCGATCAGCTCCTCGAGGGCGGCACGCGAGCCGTCGATGTTGTGGAACCCCTCCTGGAGGATCTTCACCACCCACTCCGTGAAGCGGTCCTCGTGCTCCACCGGGATGCCGAGCATGGTGGCGATGATCCGCACCGGGATGTGCTGGGCGTAGTCGGCGGCGGCATCGCCCCGGCCGGTGTGCGCGAACTCGTCGATCAGCTCGTTCGCCAGGCCCCGGGTGATCGGCGTCATCTTCTCGATGGCCGACGGGCCGAAGGCGGGCAGGAGCAGCCGGCGGGCCCAGGTGTCCACGGGCGGATCGGAGCTGATCGGAGGGGCCCCGGCGGTGAGCGCACCCTCGCCGGGGCGGTTGATCGTGACGACGCCCACATCGCTGGAGGAGAAGTGCTCCACGTCGTGAGCGATCTGGGCGATGTCGTCGTAGCGCACCGGAAGCCACGCCCGGTTGCGTCGCTCGGTGAACGCGATCGGGCAGCGCTCGCGCAGCTCGTCCCACGTCCGCTCCGGCTCGGCGACGTAGTCGCGATGGAAGATGTCGAAGTCGTTCGCCCAGTCGAGGACGTCGTCGATGATGGTCATAGACCCCCCTTTGCTAATGGTGCTGCTCCTGACGGAGGCCCCGTGCGCACCACCCTAGGGCATGTGACGTCCGTTGTCGTGTGTCGAAGGGCCTCGGCGGCGACGCGCTGCTTGCAGTACGACCAGCAGCCCGCCCACGGCGACCAGGGTGCTGGCGGCGACGGCCAGCAACACCGAGCGGCGGGCCTCGTCGACCACGCGGTCCAGGCGCGACACCACGTCCGCGCTCCGGTCGCGCCGAACCTACCGGCAGGCGAGCGGCGGCAGGCCCCATGTGGTAGCGAAGGGGGAGACGTCGCGACACAGGTCGCTGCGACTGTCTCGCAACAGGGGGATGCACGTGACTGCGATCGATGCTGCACCGGCCGACACCGGTGCCTGGTTGGAACAGGCCTGGGACCCGGGGATGACGGTGAGGGAGTGGTGGCGCCTGCTGGCCGACGCCCGCCTGTCGAACCCGATGCTGCCCGAGCCGTGGGGCCGCGGGTGGAGCCGGGCGGAGGCCGCGGCCTTCGCCTCCGAGGTGGTGCGCCGGGGAGCGCTCGGGCCGCCGGCCGGCATCGGGATGATGCTCGCCGTGCCCACCATCCTGGCCCACGGCTCCGAGGACGTGATCCAGCGATACGTGCCCCGGATCCTCGACGGCCAGCACGGCTGGTGCCAGCTGTTCTCCGAGCCGGGCGCCGGGTCCGACCTGGCCGGCCTGCAGACCCGGGCCCAGCGCGACGGCGACGAGTGGGTGGTGAACGGCCAGAAGTTGTGGACCTCGGGCGGCCAGTGGGCCGACTACGGGATCCTCATCGCCCGCACCGACCCCGACCAGCCCAAGCACCGCGGCCTCACGTACTTCGCCTTCCCGATGCGCCAGCCCGGTGTCGAGGTGCGCCCGCTCCGGGAGATGACCGGCCGGGCCATGTTCAACGAGGTGTTCATGGGCGACGCGCGCGTCGCCGACGCCGACATGATCGGCGACTACAACGACGGCTGGCGGGTGGCCAACACCACCCTCATGGTCGAGCGGGCCGGCATCGGAGGGGCCAACGCCGCGGCGCCGAGCGCCGCCATCGCCGGGACCGTGGCCGGCCACCTCGACCAGCCCGCCGGCCGGTTCGCCAAGCCGAATCCGGGCGGCACCGGTGGCACGGCCGTCAGCCGCGGCAAGGTCCGCTGGCTGGCCGAGCTGGCCCGCGAGCGGGGTCGCAGCGACGACCCCGTGGTGCGCGACGGCCTCGCCCGGCTGCACAGCCTGGTGGAGATCACGACCTGGCACATGGGCCGCATGAAGTCCGGGAACGCTGCCACCGGCGGCGAGGGCAACCTGGCCAAGATCCGCAACAGCCAGATGCTCGCCCTCGCCCTCGAGCTGGGCTGCACGATCGTGGGCCCGGGCGCCACCGTCACCGGCCCCGACTCGCCCACCGGCGGCGAGCTGCAGGAGCTGAACCTCTTCTCGCCGGCGCCGTCCATCTACGGCGGCACCGACCAGGTGCAGCGCAACATCATCGGCGAGCGCGTGCTCGGCCTGCCGAAGGAGCCGGGACCGTCCAAGGACACGCCCTTCCGCGAGCTGCTGAAGAACTGACGAGGGGAACCAGAAGATGACCACCGCCGCCTCCGACCCGCTCGGCTTCTGGGCCATCGCCGGCGCCGACCCCGACCGCCCGGCGCTCGTCACGCCCGCCGGCGAGACCTACAGCTACGGCCAGCTCGACGAGCGGGCCAACCGGGTGGCCCACGGGCTGCGCGCCCTCGGCCTCCAGCGGGGCGACGGCGTCGCCATCGTGCTGCCCAACGAGGTCGAGTTCGTCGAGCTGTACCTGGCCGCGATGCAGACCGGGCTCTACCTGACCTGCATCAACTTCCACCTCACCGGCCCCGAGATCGCGTACATCGTGAACGACTGCGAGGCCGACGTCCTCGTGATCCACGAGCGCTACGCGGCGGCGAGGGCGGCGGCCGACGAGCTCGCCCTCCCTGCCGACCGCCGCTTCGCCGTGGGCTCCATCGACGGCTACCGCCCCTCCGGCGAGATCGCCGACGGCCAGCCGGGCGAGCGCCCGTCCGACCGCTCCGCGGGCACGACGATGCTCTACACCTCCGGCACCACCGGCCGGCCGAAGGGCGTCCGCCGGCCGCTGCCCGAGGGCGACCCGAACGAAGCGGCCGCCGCCGGCTCCATGCTGTCGATGCTGTTCGACATCGTCCCCGGGCCCGGCGCCCACCTGGTGGCCGGGCCGCTGTACCACGCCGCCCCGCTCGCCTTCGGCACGGGCGCCCTCCACCTCGGGCAGACGATGGTCCTGGTCGACCGGTGGACGCCGGAGGGCACGCTGCGCCTCATCGAGGAGCACGGCATCACCACCAGCCACATGGTGCCCACGATGTTCCACCGGCTGCTGCAGCTGCCCGAGGAGGAGCGCAACCGCTACGACACCTCGACACTGCGGTCGGTGATCCACGCCGCGGCCCCGTGCCCGGTCGAGGTCAAGCGCCGGATGATCGAGTGGTGGGGCCCGGTCATCTACGAGTACTACGCGGCCACCGAGGGCGGTGGCGCCTACGTCAAGCCCCACGACTGGCTGGAGCACCCGGGCACGGTGGGCCAGCCCTTCCCCGGCGCCACCCTCAAGATCTTCGACGACGACGGCAACGAGCTCGGCCCGCGGGAGGTCGGCACCGTCTACATGGGCTCGCCCGGGGGCGCCGCGTTCGAGTACTTCAAGGACGAGGAGAAGACGAAGGCCAACCGGCGCGCCGGGCTCTTCACCGTCGGCGACATGGGCTACCTCGACGAGGACGGCTGGCTGTTCCTGTCGGACCGCAAGGCCGACATGATCATCTCGGGCGGCGTGAACATCTACCCGGCCGAGATCGAGGCCGTCCTGCTCGAGCACCCCGACGTCGCGGACGCCGCCGTGCTCGGCGTGCCCGACGACGAGTGGGGCGAGCAGGTCAAGGCCGTCGTGCAGCCCAAGGACCCGTCCCGGGCCGACGAGCGCTTCGCCGAGGAGCTCATCGCCTTCTGCCGAGAGCGCCTGGCCGCCTTCAAGTGCCCCCGCTCGGTGGACTTCCGCGACGAGCTGCCCCGGTTCCCGACCGGGAAGCTCTACAAGCGGCTGCTCCGCGACGAGTACTGGGCCGACCGGGAGCGCGCCATCTGAGCATCCGGCGGCCTCGGCAGGGGACCCCGACCGCTGGGCCGACCTCGGCGTCCGCCTCCTGCAGCGGCGCCACCAGGATCCCGACCGCCGCCGACAGAGCGGCGCCGAGGTCGCAGTTGAACCGGGCGACGGTGCCGAGCGAGATGCCGTGCAGGTGGGCCGCCTCGGGGTCCTGGGCGACGGCGCGCACCGCGGTGCCGAAGCGGGTGCGCTCGAGGAACCAGGCGAGGATCGCCGCCGCCACGGCGGCGGCCACGAGCACGGTGGCCTTCTGGTACGAGACCTCGACGCCGAGGGGCCAGCCGCGCTCGGTGAAGTCGACGTACATGAACACCGCCACCGCCGCGAACGCGGCGTGGGCGAGGACAGCACCCCGCTCGAGCGGAACTTCAGCGTGATGGCCATGCCGATAGCGCGTAGCTGCCGCCCGTGAACACGCCGCTCACCGCGGCTTCGATGTCGAGCACCCAACCCCCGGTCCGTAGTGCGGCGCGCAACATAGCACCGCGAGCGTCGTGCGTCGCGTGAGTCGGGGCGGCGGCGCGTGCCGCCGCCGCCCCCGAGCTCAGCGAGACGGCGAGGTGTTCTGCGGCAGCTCGCGGAAGGGCGTGTCCTTCGCCGGGCCCGGCTCCTTGGGGAGGCCCAGCACCCGCTCGCCGATGATGTTGCGCTGCACCTGGTCGCTGCCGCCGTAGATGGACGGCGACGGGGAGAACATCGTCATCTCCTGGATCGAGCCGCCCGAGGGCGCGTCCGGTCCCATCAGCGTGGCGCCGGGGCCGAGGATCCGGCACCCCAGGTCGCGGGCGAGGCGGACCACGTCGCTGTTGCGCAGCTTGGCCAGGTTGCCCTCGCCGCCGGTGGCGGCGTTGCCGCTCTTCATCCGGCCCAGGTGCCACCCGGTGATCTCGACCATGGTTTGCAGGCGCATGAGGTCCTGGCGGATGGTCGGGTCCTCGAGCTTGCCCGTCTCCCGAGCGAGCTTGATGAACGACTTCACCCGCCCGGCGCCCACGCCGCCCTCGGCGAGGGCGGGCACCTCGTTCTCGAACGACCCGGCCGGCCGGTCGAGGTGTCCGGCGATCGTGCCGGGGATGGCGGCGCTCGGGGCGGCGACGTTGTTCCCGCCGATCCCGCTGCGCTCGACCATGAGGGTGGTGTTGGCGACCCGCCAGCCGTCGCCGACGTCGCCGATGACGTTGGCATGGGGGACCCGCGCCTCGTCCAGGAAGACCTCGTTGAACAGCGCCCGCCCGGTCATCTCCCGCAGCGGGCGGACCTCGACGCCGTCCTGCAGCATCGGGAACGCGAAGTAGGTGATGCCCCGGTGCTTCGGCGCGTCGGGGTCGGTGCGGGCGATGAGGATGCCGTAGTCGGCCCACTGACCGAGCGAGGTCCACACCTTCTGGCCGGTGACCACCCACTCGTCGCCGTCACGCTCGGCCCGGCACTGAAGGCCAGCGAGGTCGGAGCCGGCGCCCGGCTCGGAGAACAGCTGGCACCAGCCGTGCTGGCCGTCGAGGATCCGGGGCACCAGGCGGTGCTGCAGCTCCTCGGAGGCGTGGGCGATGATCGTGGGCGCGGCCAGCATCATGCCGAGGCCCGAGGGCGGGCCGAGCGCCTTGCGCTGCACCATCGCCTGCGCGAGCTCGGCGGCCTGGTTGCGGCTCCAGTCGCGGCCCCAGGGGGCGGGGAGCATGGGGTGGGCGAGGCGGGCCTCGGCCATGCGGGCCCACCACTCGGCGACGGTCAGGTCGGGGTCCCAGTTCTCGTCGAGCCACGCCTCGACGTCGAGCGCGGTGTCCTCGATGGTGCTCATTGTCTTCTTCGCTCCTGTGTTGCGGTGTGGTCAGTGGGTGACGGCGCGCAGCGACGCCAACCGGTCGAGCTCGCGCTCGGCGTCCTCGACGAAGCGGTGGACCAGCTCGCCGGCGGGCACGACCTCGTGGATGCCGCCGAGGGCTTGGCCGGCGGCGTAGCACTCCTTGGACGGGTCGATCCCCTCCGTGTCGGGCGGCGCCCCGAGGTGCATGGCGCCGTCGCCCATCGACCGGCCGATCTGCTCGGGGAAGCGGGCGAGCTCCTCGGGGTGCTCCTCGAAGTACTGCGTGTACTCGTTACGCATGGCGCGCAGCGTCTTGCCGGTGTAGGCCCGGGTGATGACGGTGTCGTCGTCGCGTCCGCCGACCAGCGCCTCGCGGTAGCCGGAGACGACGTGGGCCTCGGGCGTGGCGATGAAGCGGGTGCCGACCCACACCCCGTCGGCGCCGAGCGCGAGCGCGGCGGCGAGCCCGCGGCCGTCGAAGATCCCGCCGGCGGCCACCACGGGCACCCGGTCGCCGACGGCGTCGACGATCTGGGGGACGAGCGGCATCGTCGCGACGGTGCCGGTGTGGCCGCCACCCTCGGTGCCCTGGGCGATCACGATGTCGCAGCCGGCCTCGACCGCGGCCTCGGCGTGGCGCACCTTCCCGCACATGTTGGCGACGAGGACGCCGGCGCGGTGGCACTGGTCGACCACCTCGCGGGGGACGCCGAGCCCGGCGACGAAGAGCGTGGCCCCGCCGGCGATGATGGCGTCGACCTGCTCGGCCATGCCGCCGGGCAGGGCGGTGAGCAGGTCGACCCCGAAGGGGGCGTCGGTGCGCTCGCGCACCTGGGCGATCTCGACCTTCATCTTCTCGAGGCCGAGCGGGGCGGCGCCGAGGGTGCCGAAGCCGCCGGCGGCGCTCACCGCGGCGACGAGCTCGGCGTAGGACACGCCGCCCATCCCGGCCAGCATCACGGGGTGCTCGCAATCGAGCAGGTCGGTCAGTCGGGTGTGGATCATGGTGCTGCGACGGCGGGCCGTCGTCCTCCCTCGGGGGTTCAGGCGGTGGCGGGGCCGGGTTCGGCCCACACCAGCGCGAAGTCGTCGGAGCGGCGCTCGATGGCGCACCGCACGCGGGTGCCGACACCGACGGAGGCGGGCGCCGAACGGGTGGCGGCGAGCAGGCGGGGTCCCTCGTCGAGCTCGACGACGAGCGTCGCGAACGGGGCGTCGGCCTGCCAGCCCGGGTCCATGCTGCGGTGGCTCACGGCCAGGGACACCACGACGCCGGTGCCGGCGACGGGCTCGAAGCTGGACTCCGGGCTGTAGCAGGCGGCGCAGAACCGGCGGGGCGGGTGGCGCCAGCGCCCGCAGCCGTCGCACCGCTGGATCGTGAGGGCGTCGGCGGCGAGGCAGGCGTGGTGCCAGTCGAGCATCAGCCACTCGGGCTTGGGGACGAAGGTACCGGTCACCGGTCGACCCCGAGGATGGCCACACTGCCGTCGCCGAGGTCGCCGTAGCCGGTGACGAGGGCCAGCTCGGCCCCACTCACCTGGGCCTCGCCGGCCTCGCCACGCAGCTGGCGCGTGGCCTCGACCAGGTGGTTCAGGCCCCAGCAGTGGCCCTGAGAGAGCAGCCCGCCGTGGGTGTTCATCGGGAACCGCCCCTCCAGCGAGATGTTCCCGTCGGCGACGAAGTCGGCGGCGCCGCCGGGCTCGGCGTACCCTAGCGCCTCGAGCTGGAGCAGCACGACGTAGGTGAAGCAGTCGTAGATCTCGAGGACGTCGATGTCCTGCGGGCCCACGCCGGCCCGGGCGAACGCCCGGGGCGCGGCCCGGTGGATCCCGAGCTCGAGCAGGTCGGCCCGGCCGACGATCTCGTCCGCCGGCTGCGGGTGCCCCTCCGCGCCGGCGAGGTACACGACCGGCGCGTGGGGCAGGTCGCGGGCCCGCTCGAGGGAGGTGACGACCACGGCCGCCGCGCAGTCGGTCTCCAGGCAGCAGTCGTACTTGCGCAGCGGCTCCGCAATGTACGGGGCGGCATCGTACTCCTCGCGGCTGAGCGGACGGCCCCGCATCATCGCCTTCCCGTTCCGCTGCGCGTGCTCGCGGCAGGTGAGGGCGACGGCGGCGGCGCCGTCGGCGGGCACGCCGTACCGCTCGACGTAGTGCCGCAGGTAGAGGCTGTAGTGCTGGGCCGCCGACATGAGGCCGTAGGGGGCGTAGAGGTTGCGCACCGTCTCGCCCATCGGGCCCAGGTTCATGGTGCGCTTCGTCGGCCTCGCGTCGGGCTTGGGGCGCAACGCCGAGTAGCCGTTCCAGCCGAGGGTGACGAGCACCGCGTCGGCGAGTCCGGCATCGACGGCCATGGCCGCGGTCTGGAGCGAGGCGGTGGGCGAGGCGCCGCCCATCAGCACGCTGACGTGGTAGGCGACGTCGGGCACCCCGAGGTTGGCGGCGATCTCCTCAGTGCTCATGAAGCCGGGCGGCGGGATGATGCCGTCGATGTCTGCGGGGGCGAGGCCGGCGTCGACGATGGCGGCCATCGATGCGTCGAGGATGAGGTCGCAGACGTGGCGGTCGGAGGCCCGGACGTAGTCCGTCTCACCGACGCCCACGATGGCGGTGGACCCCCACGGGCCTCGACCTCCCGGGGCACCTGCGGCTGGCATGCGACTTCCCCTCCGGTGCTGTGGTGCGTTGTGCGACGGATTCTGTCATGTGTTTCGCCAGGAGACAACTCGGCGCTACTGTTGTACCGATCGCCTGATCCGCGCCGCGGCCACCCTGGAGGAAGCCATGACCGCCACTGATCCTCGTTCCGAGGTCCGAGACTGGTCCACGGACTTCGACATCCTCGACCCCGACTACGTCGCCGACCCGGCGCCGGTGTGGGCCGAGCTGCGGGAGCGCTGCCCGATCGCCCACACCGACCGGTACGGGTCCACGTGGCTGCCCACCCGGTACAACGACTTGGCCGCCATCGCCCACGACGTCGAGCACTTCTCGTCGCGGGACATCGCCGTCATCACCCCGGGCCGCGAGCTCAACCCGGAGGCGGCGATCATGCTGATCGCGCCGCCCATCACGTCGGACCCGCCGGTGCACACCTGGGCCCGCCGCATGCTGCTGCCCCGCTTCGGGCCGAGCCGCATCGAGGAGCTCACCCCCATCACCCACGCCCTCGCCGACGAGCTCATCGACGGCTTCGCCGCCACCGGACGCGCCGACGCGGCCCAGGACTACGCCCAGCACATCCCGGTGCGGGTCATCGCACGGATGCTTGGCGTGCCCCTCGAGGACGAGGACATCTTCACCAGCTGGGCGGTCACCATCCTCCAGCAGGGCTTCCAGAACATCCAGGGTGCCACCGACGCCGTCTTGGAGGTCATCGACTACTTCGGAGCCAAGCTCGACGAGCGCGAGCGGGTGCCGGAGAGGGAGCGACCCGACGACCTCATCACCATGCTGGTGGAGGCTCGCCACGAGGGAGACCCGCTGGACGATCGCCACCGCATCGGCAGCTGCTTCTTGTTGCTGCTGGCCGGCATCGACACCACATGGAGTTCGATCGGCTCGGGGCTGTACCACCTGGCCTCGCGCCCGCAGGACCAGGCGCGGCTGCGGGCCGAGCCCGAGCTGATGACCTCGGCGATCGAGGAGATCCTGCGCTTCTACAGCCCGGTCACCATGGCCCGCTACGTGGCCGAGGACACCGAGTTCAACGGGTGCCCGATGCGCAAGGGCGACAAGATCCTCATGGCGTTCCCCGCCGGCAACCGCGACCCCGAGCACTTCGACCGCCCCGACGAGTTCGTCATCGACCGCCAGCGCAACCGGCACTTCGCGTTCGGTTCCGGCATCCACCGCTGCCTCGGCTCGAACCTGGCCCGCATGGAGCTACGGGTGGCGATCGAGCGCTTCCTCGACCGCATCCCCACCTTCGAGCTTGCCGACCCGGGAGCGGTCACCTGGAGCGGCGGCCAGGTGCGGGGCCCGCGCTCCGTGTCGGTGCGCTGGTAGACCGGCGCCCGACGGAGGGGGAGTGACCATGATGATGCCGCCGGACGCCCGGATCCCGATGCTCGACGCCGACGACGCCCGGGCAGCTGCCGCCCGGGTCGGGGTGCCCGAGAGCATGGCCGACCTGTCCGTGTTCAAGGTGCTCCTTCGCCACGAGGACCTGGCGGCGCGAGTGAACGGGCTGCTCCACCAGCTGCTGTGGAACGGCACGCTCGACGCCCGCCTGCGTGAGCTGGTCATCATGCGCATCGGCTGGTGTCAGGGCTCGATGTACGAGTGGACCCAGCACTGGCGGGTCGCCCGCATGCTCGAGATCCCCGAGGACGACCTCGTCGCCGTGCGCGACTGGAAGGCCAGCGATCGCCTGAGCCGCGCCGACCGCGCCGTGCTCGCCGCCACCGATGAGACCCTCGGCGCCGGAGCCATCAGCACCGCGACGTGGGCCGAGCTGGAGGCCACCGTCCCCGACGAGAAGGCCCGGATCGAGGTGGTGATCGCCATCGCCAACTGGTCGATGTTCGCCCAGCTGCTCCGGTCGCTCGAGGTGCCGCTCGAGGAGGGCGTCGACCCCTGGCCCCCAGACGGTGCCGTGCCCGAGCCGGCCCGGACACCGGTGCGCAGCGAGTTGGAGCTCTGATCGCGGCATCCCGCTCCGTGCGTGCTCTTCCGTGGCGGCTGGGGTACGTTCCGCTCCGTCCAGCGGTGAGGCAGGGGAGCCGATGGTCCGCATGACGAGCCAGGAGCGCGACCGCCACGTCGATCTGGTGGAGCAGGCGTGCCACCAGCTTCGAGCGGCCGTCGGCGCCGAGCGGGTGTCGATCTGGGTCCTCGACGACCACGGCCGGGCCATCTCACCGCTGGTGTCGGTCGGCCCGTCGGCGCCCGCGTCGAACGTGGCCCGCCGGTGGTCCCGCTACCCGCTGGAGCACATCGGCCCGTTCCGCGACGCCGTGTCCACGAGGGCGCCGGTGCTGCTCCGCGACCTGGCCGCGGCCGACGTGCCCCCCGGCCTGGGCGAGGACTTCGCCATCACCTCGGCGTGGACGACGGCGCTCGAGGTGGGCGGCGAGGTGCTCGGCGTGGTGGTCGTCGAGCCCGGTGACGCCGGTGAGCGGGTCGACGGCTCCCCCTGGATCGATGCGCTCGCCCGATCGCTCAGCGCGGCGCGGGGCTGGTACCTGGCCGACCGGCGCAAGGCCGAGCTCGACCTGCTCCTCGACCTGACCCGGGCCGCGTCGGCGACCGACGATGACGGCGGCGCCATCGCCCACCTGTGCCAGCGCCTCGCCGCCAGCCTCGGCGTTCGGCGCGCGTGCCTGTTCGTCATCGACGACGGCGCGCTGGTGAGCGCCGAGGCCCACTTCGCCGACGGCCGCCGGGATCCGGAGCTGATCCGCGCCTTCCTCACCGAATCCGTGCTGCCCGCCCTGCTCACCGAAGCGGCCCGCCTCTGGCACACGGTCGTGATCAACCAGGGAGCGCGCGACTCCCTCGGCGATTGGGCCGACCGGTTCGAGATCGGCTCGGGCGTGGCCGTCCCCATCGGCACGCGCGCGGAGCCGCTCGGCGTGTTCACCCTGGACGACGCCGAGGAGCGGCGCTTCGGCCCCCGACTGGTGAGCCTCGCCGAGGCGGCCGCCACGCAGTTCGCGCTCCTGTACGAACGGGCACGGTTGCTGGACGAGCAGGCCCGCACCGCCCGGGCCGGCGAGGCCGTCCGACGCCTCCTGCGGGAGGGCACCCGCGCCGTCACCGCCGAGGCGGCGGTCGAGGTCGTCGCCCGAGTCGGGCTGGAGGCCCTCGAGGCCGAGCACGCCACCGCGCTGCTGTTCGACGGCGACGGCACCATCGAGGACGTCCACACCGTGGGCATCCCTGCGCCGTTCGACGAGGAGGTCCGGCGGCGGTGCCTCGGCCTGCGCGTCGGTGACCTGGCGCTCGGTCGCACGGTCAGGGAGCGGCGCCGTCCGGTCGCGGTGGACGACGCGCGTAACAGCGGGATGCTCCCCGCCGAGCTGTTCGACGGCATCCCGGCGCGTTCCTACGTGGCGATCCCCCTCTCGGCCGGCGAGACCCTGCGCGGCGGCGTGATCTACAGCACCAGCACCCGCCGGCGCCGCTGGTCCGAGGCCGACCGCCACCTGGTCGAGCAGCTCGTCCTCGAGTGCGACCTCATCATGGAGAACGCCGTCCTGCGCGAGGCCGAGGCCGGACGGTCCGAGCAGCTGGCGCACCTGGCCATGCACGACGTCCTCACCGGGCTGCCCAACCGGGTGCTGCTCGAGGACCGCCTCGACGCCGCCCTCCGGGCCGCGGCCCGCACCGGGACCCGGGTGGGCGTCCTCTTCGTCGACCTCCGACGGTTCAAGGACGTCAACGACCGCTTCGGCCACGACGCCGGCGACGCCGCCCTCGCCCAGCTCGCCGCCCGCTTCGTCGATCTGGTGCGGCCGAACGACACCGTCGGGCGCCTGGCCGGCGACGAGTTCCTGGTCGTCCTCCCCGACGTGTGCGCCGAGGCGCTGGCCGGCGTGGCCGAGCGCATCTGCGTCGCCGCCGACGAGCCGGTCGAGGTGGGCGGCCACCACCTCCGGGTCGGCGCGAGCGTGGGTGCGGCCATCGGCGGCCCGGGCACCCCACCCGACGAGCTCATCCGGGCCGCCGACGGTGCCATGTACGTGGTGAAGCGCCAGACCGGCACCGGATGGGGCGTGGCCGACGAGCTCGCCGGCTCCGCCGGCTCCCCGGGCGCCGGCTGAGCGACGCCCGGGGAGTGGTGGCCCGGTCAGGCCGTGGCCGTGGCGTGCTCTTTCAGGCGCTTGTAGTCGACCTTGCCGTTGGGGGCGCGGCCGATGGTGTCGACGGTGATCACCCGGCGGGGTGCTTTGTAGGCGGCGAGGCGCTCGCGGACGTGGTCGATGATCTCCTGCTCGGCGGGGGCGTCGGCCTTCGGCTCGACGACGGCGACGATCATCTCCCCGAACCGCTCGTGGGGCACGCCGACCACCACGGCGTCGCGCACGGCGCCGTGGGTCTTGATCGCCTCCTCGACCTCCTCGGGGAAGACCTTCTCGCCGCCGGTGTTGATGCACACCGATCCCCGGCCGAGGACCGTGACCCTGCCGTCCTCCTCGAGCACGGCGTAGTCGCCCGGGCAGGAGTAGCGCTTGCCGTCGACGGTGATGAAGGTGCGCGCCGACTTCTCTGGGTCCTTGTAGTAGCCGATCGGCTGGCGGCCGCCGACGGCCAGGCGGCCCATGACGCCGGGCTCGGTGATCCGCTGGTCCTGCTCGTCGACCACGATCGTGTTCAGGCCGGGCTCGAACTTGGCGGTCTTGGCCGCCTCCCCGCCGCCGGACACCGACTGGCCCATGCCGAGGGCCTCGGACGACGAGAAGGCGTCCATGAGGAACATCTGCGGGTTGTGGCGCAGCAGGCCCTGCTTGGTCCCCTCGCTCCACATGACGCCGGAGGAGGTCATGGCCATGAGGGACGACAGGTCCCAGCGGCCCTCGTTGGCGTCGAGGGCGCCGAGGATCGGCTTGGCGAAGGCGTCGCCGACGATGGCGATGGCGTTCACGCCCTTGGCCTCGACCTCGTCGAGGAGCTCCTCGGGGGAGAAGTGGCGGCTGGGGAGCAGCACGATGCACCCACCGGCGGAGAGCACCGAGAAGGTGGTGAAGGCGCCGGTGCCGTGCATGAGCGGGCAGGCGGGCATGCCGACCGCGCCGGGGTTCTCGAACATCGTGTCGAGCACGGCCGGGTCGCGCTCCTCTGGGAGGGGGGTCCCCAGGGTGCCGCACAGGATGATGACCAGGTCGTCCTGGCGCCACATCACGCCCTTGGGCATGCCGGTGGTCCCGCCGGTGTAGAGCATGTAGAGGTCGTCGCCGTCGCGCCCGTGGTCGGGGATGACCCGCTCGGTCTGGCGGGTGGCGGCGTCCTCGTACGGCGTGGCCCACTCGGGGCAGGGGCCGGTGCCGTCGTCGACCCACAGCCAGGTCTGCACCTTCGGCACCCGCTCGCGGATGGCCTCGATGGTCTCGACGAAGCAGCCGTGGAACACGACGGCCACCGCATCGGCGTTGTCCCACAGGTAGACGAGCTCGTCCTTGGTGTAGCGGTAGTTGGTGTTGACGGGGACGAGCGACGCCTTGAAGCAGGCGAACACCGTCTCGAGGTACTCGGGGCAGTTGTAGAGGTACTGCACGACCTTGTCCTGCTTGCCGGCACCGGCGTTGAGCAGGGTGCGGGCGATGCCGTCAGCCCGGCGGTCGGCCTCGCTCCACGTGACCGTCCGGTCACCTTGCTTGGCGAAGGGTGCGTCGGGCAGGTGGTCGGCCGCAGCCTCCCAGATCTCGGCGAAGTTCCAACCGGGCATGTCGGGTCGCTCCAGGGTCTCGGGTGTCGGATGTGGTGTGAACGGTCGGCGCGGCGGCGGGGCCGCCGTGGCCGGTGTCAGATGGCACGGTCGCGTCCGTGCCAGTAGGCGTCGCGCAGCTTGCGCTTGTAGAGCTTGCCGGTGGGTAGCCGCGGCAGCTCGTCGAGGAACTCGTAGCGCTTCGGGCACTTGTACCCGGCGATGTGCTCGCGGGTGAAGGCGCGCAGCTCGGCTTCGAGGTCCTCGCCCGGCTCGACGCCCTCGGCCAGCTGGACCGCGGCCATCACCGACTCGCCCATCTCGTCGTCGGGGATGCCGAAGACGGCGACGTCGGCGACCTTGGGGTGCATGATCAGGCAGTCCTCGATCTCCTGCGGGTAGATGTTCACCCCGCCCGAGATGATCATGAACGCCTTGCGGTCGGTGAGGAACAGCCAGCCGTCCTCGTCGAGGTAGCCGACGTCGCCGAGGGTGGTCCAGCCGTGGCCCTTCGGGTCCTTCGAGCCCTCGGTCTTGTCCGGGGCGTTGTGGTACTCGTAGGGCGGCCCGCCGCCGAAGTAGATGGTGCCGGCCTCGCCCGCCGGCAGCTCGTTGCCCTCCTCGTCGAGGATGTGGATCTCGCCGATCAGCGGCTTGCCGACCGTGCCGGGTCGCTCCAGCCACTCCTCGGGCTTCACCAGGCAGAAGCCGTTGAGCTCGGTGCCGGCGTAGTACTCCCACAGCACCGGGCCCCACCAGTCCATCATCTGCTGCTTCACCTCGACCGGGCACGGGGCCGCCGCGTGGATGGCGACCTGCATGGACGACAGGTCGAAGCGCTCGCGCTCCTCCACCGGCAGCTTGAGCATGCGTACGAACATCGTGGGCACCCACTGCGACAGCGTGGCCCGGTGCTCCTCGATGAGCCGCAGCGCGTCGACGGGGTCGAACTTCTCCATGATGACCGTGGTGCCGCCCATCGACTGCACGCCGAGGTTGAACCCTATCGGAGCCGAGTGGTAGAGGGGGGCCGGGGAGAGGTAGGTGGTGTCGGCGTTGGCGCCGAACACCCCGCCGAGGAGGCCGGCGATCAGCATCCCCTCGTCGACCTTCTTGCCCGACAGCGGCCGCTTGATCCCCTTGGGTCGCCCGGTGGTCCCGGAGGAGTACAGCATCATCTCGCCGGCCTGCTCGTCGTCGAGGCGCTCGGTCGACATGGCCGAGATGGCGTCCACGTAGGGCTCGAACCGAGGGTCGGGGTCGCCGATGAGCAGCGGCAGCGAGACGTTCGGCGCGTCGCGCAGCGCCTCGGCGGCGACGTCGGCTTTCGCCGTGGTGGTGACCAGGGACCGGCTCCCGGAGTCGTCGAGGATGTACGCCACCTCCTCGGCCGACAGGTAGCTGTTGATGGTGGTGATGTACAGCCCGGAGCGCAGCGCCGCCCACATCACCTCGAGGAACCGGGCGTTGTTCTCGCTGAAGATGGCGACGTGGTCGCCGGGGCCGAGGCCGTGGTCGCGCCAGAGCCTGGCGAGCTGGTTGGACCGCTCGTCGAGCTCTCGGTAGGTGACCACCTCGCCGGTGCCCCCCATGATCAGCGCGGGCTTGTCCGGTGTGGTGGCTGCGTGGACTCCTGGATACATGGTTCCCCCGGGGTGGTGGTCGGTGTCAGTCGTCGGCGGGCCGGAACACCGGGAGGCGACGGCCGTCGGAGAGCTCCTCGGACCAGTCCACCGCCACACGCTGGTCGCAGCGCAGCGAGCTCGGATCGGCACCGACGATGTTGGTCGTCATCCGGATGCCCTCGTCGAGGTCGACCAGGCCGACGACGTAGGGCACCTCGTCTCCCATCATCGGGTTCCCGGGCTTGCGCATCACGTTGAACGTGTAGATCGTGCCGGTGCCGGCCAGCGGCTCCCAGCGGAGGTCCGCTGACAGGCAGTGCGGACAGGCTTCGCGCGGGTACCAGACGAAGCCGTCGCACGACCCGCAGCGCTGGGCGACGGGCTCCTCGGGGCGGGTGGCCTCCCAGTAGGGCTCGGCCAGGGGCGTGACGGGGGGTTCGATGCGTGGCATCGGGTCTCCTATCGGGTGGCTTCGGTGCCGAGGACGATGGTGGACGTGCACGACAGGACGCCGCCACAGCCGTTGGCCACGGCGATCTCGGCCCCCTCGACCTGGCGGTCGCCGCACTCGCCTCGGAGCTGGCGGACCGCCTCGACGAGGACGAACATGCCGTACATGCCGGGGTGGGTGTAGGCGAGGCCGCCGCCGTTGGTGTTGGTGGGCAGCGACCCTCCCGGGCCCAGCCGCCCGTCGGCGACGAAGCGCCCTCCCTCGCCCTTGGGGCAGAAGCCGAGGTCCTCGAGGGTCATGAGGGCGGTGATCGTGAAGCTGTCGTACAGCTCGACCACGTCGACGTCGTCGGGCGTGATGCCGGCCATGGCCATGGCCTGCGGGCCGGACACAGCGGCACCGGTGGTCGTCACGTCCCCCATCTGGGAGATCGACATGCCGTGGGTGTGGGCGGTGCCGGCGCCGAGCAGGTACACGGGTGGGCGGGCCAGGTCACGGGCCCGAGCGGCCGAGGTCACCACGAGCGCCCCGGCGCCGTCGGTGACGAGGCAGCAGTCGAGCTTGTGCAGCGGCTCGGCCACCATCGGCGACGCGAGGACATCGTCGATGGTGATCGGGTCCTGGTGGTAGGCGTTGGGGTTCTTCACCGCCCACTCCCGGAACGACACCGCGATCTGGGCGAGCTGCTCGGACGTGGTGCCGAAGTCGTGCATGTGCCGCTGGGCGGCGAGGCTGTAGCTGGCGGCGGGCAGCCCGAGACCGTAGGGCAGGTCCCACTGGACCAGCGCCGAGTCCTGGGCTCCGATGCCCGGGCCGCCGCCGGCGAAGGGGTTCCACCCGCCCCGCGGCGTCGCCGCGTACACGATCACCGCCACCTCGCACAGCCCGGCGGCGATGGCCGCGGCGGCGTGCTCGACGTGCACCTCGAAGCTCGAGCCGCCCGTCATCGTCGAGTCCGTGAACCGGCCGGCCACGCACGCCGAGGCGCTCGCCGAGCTCGAGCGAGCCCATCATCCCGTTGGTGGTCATGAGGCAGTCGACGTCGGCGATGGACAGGCCGGCGTCGTCGAGCGCGCCGCGGATGACCTCGACCTCCAGCTGGGCGTCCGTCCGACCGAGGGCCCCCGTGGGTGACACGGCATCGACGGCCCCGACGATGGCGGCAGCGCCGCGGAGATCGGTGGTCACGAAGTTCCTCCCGGGTGGGTCGTGGCTGGCCGGTCGGCCGAGGCGGCAGAACATAACACGAGAACCGTCTCGCGGGTCGGTCGAGCCACTGCGGCCCGATTTGGCCGCTATGAGCGGATCGCTCGTCGCTTCGAAGTACCTGTCGCACAGCTGAGAGCGGGTGATTCGATGTCGAGCCTCGGGCGTTGGTGCTTCCGGAACCGGCGGCGTGTGGTGCTGGCCTGGGCCGCCGCGCTCCTGGTCGTGGGCGTTGCCTCCCAAGTGCAGGGCGCGACGTTCCGCAACGACTTCCGGGGCCACGGGCGCCAACCCGGTGTAGGGCGACACGACGTCGCGGACGCCGTCGCGGGAGGCGACGTCGGCGAAGAACGACTCCATCGCGGCCCGCACGCCCGGGTCGTCGATGCTGGGCTCGGCCCGGAACGCCACGGCCAAGGGGTCGCCGGCGAACTCGGGGAAGCGCTCCTGCAGCAGATCGATGGCTCGCTGGGACTCGGAGTCCGCGACCCCGACCGGACCATCGCCATCGCCCAGGTCCGCCTGGAGGACTTCGGCCCCGAAGCCGACCCCGACCTCGTCCGGGGGATCATCGAGGACGCGACCCTGCTCTCGGAGCGGGCCGACCTGCAGGTGGACGTGGGCGGGCCCACCTGGCGGGAGGCCGCCGGGGTCGTGGTCGCCCTCGGGGTCCTCGTCGTCACCTTCGGCTGCCGATCGCCGTCGCCCTCGGCGGGCTGGGCGTGGGGATGGGCCTGGTCGTGCTGCTCACCCGGGTGATCGAGGTGTTCACGTTCGCGCCCGCGATGGCGGCCATGATCGGCCTGGGTGTGGGCATCGACTACGCCCTGTTCATCGTCACCCGGTACCGCCAGGAGCTCCGGGCCGGTCTGGAGCCCGCTGACGCGTGTGCCCGTCCCCTCTCGACCGCCGGCCGAGCCGTCGTCTTCGCCGGCGCCACGGTCGTCGTCTCCCTCCTGGGCCTGGTCCTCATGGGGGTGTCCATGGTGGTGGGCATGGCGGTCAGCGCCGCACTCGTCGTGTCGTGCACCGTGGTCGCCGCGCTCACGCTGCTGCCGGCGATGCTCGGGTTCATCGGCCCGTCCATCGATCGCTTCGCTGTCGGTCGGACGCGCCGGGTCGAGGAGGTGGCCACCGACAGCCGCTGGTACCGGTGGAGCCGCACCGTCCAGGCCCACCCGTGGCCGGCGATGGCCGTCGCCCTCGTGGTGCTCCTCGGGCTGTCCGCGCCCGTGCTCGCCATGGAGCTGGGTGGACCGCACTTCGGTGGCGGCCCCGAGACGCAGTCCAGCCGGCGGGCCTAGGACCTCGTCTCCGACGGTTTCGGCGACGGCTTCAACGGCCCGCTGCTACTGGTGGCCGAGCTGCCCGGCGGCCCGGCCGCGGCGGGCGACGTGCTCGGCCGGCTGGTGGGCGCCCTGCAGGGTGCCGACGGCGTGGAGCTGGTGGCCCCCCCATCCCCAACCAGGCCGGTGACACCGCGGTGCTGGTGGTGATCCTGGAATCCGCGCCGCACTCCACAGCCCCCCAGGACCTGGTGCAGCGCCTGCGCGACGACGTCGTCCCCGCCGCGGTCGGCGGGTCGGACGTGGTGGTTTCCGTCTCGGGAGTCACCGCGCTGTTCGCGGACATGGCCGACCTGTTCAGCCGCCGGCTGCCCGTGTTCATCGGCGCAGTACTCGTCGTGTCGTTCCTGCTGCTGATGGCTGTCTTCCGGTCGCTGCTGGTGCCCCTGAAGGCAGCGGTCATGAACCTGCTGTCCATCGGCGCCGCCTACGGGGTGGTCGTCGCCGTCTACCAGTGGGGATGGGGCGCCTCGCTGATCGGCGTCGACCGGCCGGCGCCGATCATGGCCTTCGTCCCCATGATGCTCTTCGCGATCCTGTTCGGGCTCTCGATGGACTACGAGGTCTTCCTGCTGTCCCGCATCCGCGAGGAGTACGACCGCAGCGGCGACAACGCCACCGCCGTCGCCGACGGGCTGGCGGGCACGGCACGGGTCATCACCGCGGCGGCGGCGATCATGGTGATCATCTTCGGCTCCTTCGTCCTTGGTGACGACCCGTTCGTGAAGATGTTCGGCCTGGGCCTCGCCGTCGCCGTGTTCGTCGACGCGACCATCGTCCGGATGGTGCTGGTGCCGGCCACGATGGAGCTGCGGGGCGACGTCAACTGGTGGCTGCCACGCTGGCTGGAACGGTGGCTGCCCGCGCTCGACCTCGAGGGTGGAGCGGTTGCCGCAGACCCGACGGGCCCGGCCGCCGATGCTCCCCGGCCCGCGCACGTCCGAGGGGGCGTGGTGGCGTGGCTCGAGTCGCTCACCGACGACGAGCGCGGTCGCGCCGCAGGTCACGTGGAGCGTGCGCTCGCCGACGGGGCCGTGACCGCAGCGGACCGCCACGGCAGCAGTGAGGTGGTCCTGCCTCTCGGTCGGCGGACCCGTCGCCTGCTGCTCACCCCGTCGCCGGAGGGGTACACCCTCGACGTGCGCTCCGGTCGCTCGGCGGAGGTGGACTGGCACTGGTCTGAGCTCCAGGACCAGCTGCTCCGCTCGGAGCCGGCCCGCGCCTCCTACGAGCAGGTTCGCGGCACGGCCCAGGTGGCCGACCTCCTCCGCTCGCTGCGCGAGGCCCGCGAGCTCAGCGCCTCCGACGTCGCCGAGCGGGCGGGCACCACGGTCGATGTCGTCGACCGCCTCGAGCGGGCCGATGGCTCCGTCGGGGTGACCGACCTGATCGGTGTCGGGCAGGTGCTCGATGCCCGGATCGACCTCGCCGGGAGCGGCGTCGACCGTGTGGAGGCAGGTGGAGCGGCAGGCCCCCCACCCGGCCCTCCGGTTCCGGGGTCCGTGCTCACCCGCCGCCGCGCTCGTCGGCCACCGCGCCCCGGAGCGCGTGCATGAGCGCCGGGGTCAACGAGGCGGCGATCTGATCGGGGGTCCGGCCGAAGTCGGGTCCGAGTGCTTCGGTGGCGAAGGCGGACAGCAGCACCGCCACCGTGTCGTGAACCCACTGCGGTGGTGCGCCGGTGCCGCCGGCCAGCTCCCAGGCGGTCGCCGTGAACCCGTCGACGAGCTGGCGGCGCGCCCTGCGCCGCGCTCGGGTGATCCGGGCGAGCTCGCCGTCGAGGGCCGCGCCCGAGGCGAGCTCGAAGTAGACCTGCCCGTGCTGCGCGTTCATCCGGTGCACCGCCGCTACTGCTGCGCCGAGCCACTGCTCGAGGGACTGCCCTGCCAGCGGTCGGGGGACGTGCTCGCCGTAGCTGCGCATCGACTCCTCGAGCGCCGCGGCCAACAGGGCTTCCCGCGTCGGGAAGTACCGGAACACGGTTCGCCGGCTCACACCGGCGGCGTCGGCCACGTCCTCGACCCGCACCGACAACCCGCGAGCGGCCAGCTCAGCCCGGGCGCCTCGCAGGATGCGTGCTCGGACGAGCCCGCGGTGGGCGTCCGCCGACGCTGCGCTGCTCGCTCCGTCCGCTGCCATCGATGCCACAATTGCACGGACGGCGCACCGCTCGCCGGCGCAGCGACGTCGCCGTCCCGACCGCGAGGGCGACGCCGCCACGAGGTTGCGTGCGGCGTGGCCGGCCGGAGCACCATCGAGTCGTGACCTGCAACACAGCTCCGGCCATGCACCTCACGATCGTGGGCAGCGGCCCGCCGGTCGTGCTCACGCACGGCTTCGCTGACGACTCCTCCACCTTCGACGCCCAGCTGGCCCCCCTGGCAGGCCATCGCGTGTGCCGGTGGGACCTGCCGGGGCACGGCCGCTCCTCGGTTGGCTCGGCGCTGGCGACGCGGGCCAGCGCCCTCGAGTGGCTGGACGTGGCGATCGATGCGGTGGGCGGCACTCCCGTCACGTTGGTCGGCCACAGCCTGGGCGGCTACCTCTCGCTCTGCCGCGCCGTGCTCGACCCCACCGGAATCGCCGGGTTGGTGCTCATCGCCACCGGCCCCGGGTTCCGGGACCCGACCAAGCGCGACGCCTGGAACGGGTACCTCGAGTCCTACGCCGACGGGCACGGCATCGAACCTGCCGTGCGCGGCATCGCCGAGCAGCCCGACAGCCTCGTGCTCGACGGGCTGGCCGGCATCACCGCCCCCGTGCTGGTGGTCGTCGGTGGGCGCGACGGCACGTACCGCGCCGGGAGCCGGATCATCGCCGAGGCGGTGCCCTCGGGCCGCCTGGTCGTCGTCGAGGGCGCCGGGCACTTCCCGCACCGCACCCACGCTGCCGAGGTGAACCGGGCGATCGTCGAGCACCTGGACCTCAGCGGGAGTCCCTGACGCCCCGGGGCGGGAGGACACCCGGTCCGCGCTGGAGAACGAAGATCCGGGTTTGTTGCGATGCAACAGCATCGTTGTACTGTTTCACTTCTTCGTCCCTGTAGCTGGAGTTCTCATGACCACCACGACCAGCGCATCGGCGCCGATCCAGACCAGGCGGATGGCATTCGAGGCGTCTCTGCAGGAGGTGCCTCGCCACTTCGGTGTCGACGGTGACCTCCTGTCCAGCCACATCGCCGCCTGCCTGTCGTCGGTGTTCCCCGACGGCGAGGACTTCTTCGTCCGCTCGGTCCGCCGCTTCCGCGACCAGGTCACCGACCCGGACCTCAAGCAGCAGGTCAACGGGTTCATCGGGCAGGAGGCCGTCCACGGCCGCGAGGCGAGATCGACCTGCTCGTCGTGGCGACCACCGTCGCATCGCGTCCCCGTCCCGCCGCGAGTCCGAGGCCGGGCTCACGGCGAGCGCCCTCGGCATCGCCGCCCACGTGTGCGACGTGTTCGGAGAGGCCCTGGCGGAGCGCCGGCGCGGTCAGGTGGTGGTCGTCGTTCCCGACACCGCGCTGCGGCCCCGCGATGCCACGGCCACGGCAGCCGCCGGTGCGCTGGCCCACGCCCGGCTCCGGCGGGCGGCGTGGCGGCGCCGTGGTGCTGGGCCGCCCGCCGGGACCGCGGCTTCCTGCTCGTCGGCGCGCGAGCCCGCTGCGCCCGGCCCTTCGGTCCCGCCGTCCCCGTCGCGGCCGACGTGCTCGCCATCCGCCCGTCCCGCACCGGGCGGTCGGCCTCGTGAGGCGGCTCGCCCTGCGCCTCGCCGGCCGCTTCGGCTGGCGGTTGGCCCGCCGTCGCGTCCGTCGGGCCGTGCCGTGGGTGGTCGTGCCCGCGTCGCTGGGCGCCGGGGCGGTGGCGGTGCCCGCCGCCGCGGGTGCGCTGGCGGTCGCCGGCCGCCGTCGCCGGCGGCGTGCCGATTCGTGCGGTCCCCACTGCCTGACCCTTCCCGAGGGCCGAGGCGACGTGATCACCACCGCCGACGGCGCCGAGCTCGCGCTGCACGTCGCCGGCCCCGCCGACGGGCCCTTGGTCGTGCTCGTCCATTGCTGGACCGGCGCCAAGGAGCTGTGGGCCCCGACCGCCCGGCGACTGGTGCACCTCGGGCACCGCGTCGTGCTCTACGACCAGCGCGGGCACGGGTCGTCCACCTGGGGCGACGGGGTGTCCGACGTCGACCGGCTCGGCGACGACCTCGCGACCGTCCTTGCGCACGTCGACGCCCTGGACGCCGTGGTCGCCGGCCACTCGATGGGCGGCATGTCCATCCAGGCCTAGGTGGGCCGCCACCCGGCCGACGCTGCCGGCCGGCTGGCGGGCGCGGTGCTCGTGGCCACTGCGGCGCGCACCGTCGGGCGCGATCTCCCCGCGGTGCTGGCCGAGCGCGTGCTCGGCGACCTGTCGCCGGCCTGGACCCGCACCGGGCGGATCGGCACGTCGCTGGCCCGCCGGTCCCTCGGCGCCGGCGCCCACCCCGCGCACGCCGTGGCCGTGCGCGACCTCCTCCACGCCACCCCCGGATCGGTGCGCGTGGCGTGCCTCCTCGCCATGGCGCGCATGGACCTCGTCGGTCTGGCCGGAGCGGAGATCCCCGCGACCGTGCTGGTCGGGAGCCGGGACCTGCTCACCCCGCCGCGCTCGGCCCGTGCCCTGACGTCGGCGTGGCCGGGCGCCGAGATGACCATGCTGCCCGGTGCCGGCCACATGCTGCCGATCGAGCGTCCTGACGACGTCGTCGAGGCGATCCTCGCCCGGATCCCGCCCGCCCGACGCCCGCCACGAGACGGTGGCCGGCAGCGCCATGCCCTTGCGGGAGTGGGGCACGCCGTCAGCGGGGTCGGGGATCTCGCAGATCATGAGGTACTCGCCCGGGTCGGCGCCCTCGATGGTGAGCAGTGCGACGAGCCGGGCATCAGCGCCTGCATGCCGCCGATGGCGGAGAACGGCGGCGGGCCCTGGGCCCCGCCCTCGAAGTAGGCGGCCACGTCCTGGCCGGTCTTGCCGTCGCCCAGGTGCAGCAGCGTCATCTCGTGGGCCTGCGCCTCGGAGGTGTTGACCACCTCGACCACGCCGGAGGCGGGCAGCTCGTTGGCGTCGTAGCCGAAGTCGACCATGTTCACGGTGACGTCGGGCTCCGGCAGCTCGCCGGTCTCGCCCTCGGCCGGACCGACCTCGAAGGCCTCGACCATGCCCTTGGCCAGGTGCGGCACGCCGTCGGGGCCGGCGATGAAGCAGAGCATCACGTAGGTGCCCTCCTCCAGGTCGACCAGCGCGTCGGCGCTCGACTCCGAGCCCGGGTCCACCACGCCGGTCCCGGGCGGCGCGGCGATCCTGCGGTCCGCGGTCAGGTTCCGGTGAACTGCGGCGGGCGCTTCTCCATGAACGCGAGCGGACCCTCGACGGCGTCCTTCGACCGGAACACCGGACCACCGACCTCGGACTCGATGCGCAGGGCCTCCTCCAGGCTCGTGCCCTCGGAGCGGCGGACGGCCTCCTTGACGGCGCGCACCGCGATCGGGCCGTTGCCGGCGATGCGCCGGGCCAGGTCGAGGGCGCGGTCGAGAACCTGCTCGCGTGGCAGCACCTCGTTGACGAGGCCGATGCGCCACGCCTCCGCCACCGGCATGGGCTCGCCGAGCAGGAGGATCTCCATGGCCTTGGCCCGGGGAATCTGACGGGGGAGCCGACTGACCCCGCCGCCGCCGGGGATGAGGCCGCGGGCCACCTCGGTGAGGCCCACGGTGACGTCCTCGGCCGCGACGCGCAGGTCGGTGGCCAGCACCAGCTCGGTGCCCCCGGCGAGGGCGTCGCCCTGGATCGCCGAGATCACCGGCTTGTCGAGCACGAAGCCGCGGAGCAGGCCGTCGGCGAAGGCCTCCTTGTCGGAGAGCAGGGCCTCGTCCCACTCGTCCTCCGGACCTCGCTGGCGGGTCATCAAGGTGATGAGCCGGCCCAGGTCGGCGCCGGCGCAGAACGCCTTCTCGCCAGCGCCGGTGAGCACCGCCACCCGGATGGAGTCGTCGTCGCGCACCTGGCGCCACGCCTGCGCCATGCGCACGAGCATCTCCGGGCTCAGGGCATTGCGCTTCTCCGGGCGGTTCATGGTGAGCACGGCCATGCCGTCGCGCACGTCGAGGAGCAGGTGGGGGTCGGTCACGGGGGGCCTCCGGGTCAGGGGGCGGGACGGCGGTTGGTGCGCACGTCCCGGAACGGGATGTCGGCGTCGACGGAGGGCTCCTTGGGCAGGCCCAGGACGCGCTCGCCGATGATGTCGTGCTGGATCTCGTCGGTGCCCCCGGCGATGGACTGCCCGGGGACCGAAACCAGCACCTCAGCCACGATGCCGCCCTCCAGCGAGTCGGGCCCGTCGAGCATGGCGTGGGCGCCGGCCACGTGGCTGTGGGCGGCGGCCGCGGCCCGGGCGATGGCGCTGCCGTGCAGCTTGCCGAGCGACCCCTCCGGCCCGGGCCGGCCGGCCTTGCGGGCCGCGCCCGCCCGCTGGGCGGTGAGCTGGGCGGCCCGCTGCAGGGCGTGCAGGGCGGCGATCTCCTGGCGCAGCACCGGGTCGCCGGCGCGCCCCAGCCGCTGCGCGACCGGTGCCACCAGGTCGGCCCGCCCGGCCCGCTGCGGGTACCACTCGTACGTCTTGAGGTACTCGGCCGCCTCGGCCGCCGCCTCCTCGCGGGTGCGGCCACCACCGCCGGGCGGCAGCGAGCCGAACAACCCGGCGGCCAGGCCGCGCTCGTGGGACAGTGTGGTGCGAGCCACGCCCCAGCCGCCGTGGAGCTCGCCGACCAGGTTCTCGTGCGGCACCCGGGCCTCGTCGAGGAACACCTCGTTGAACGACGCCCGCCCGTTCATCTGGCGCAGCGGCCGGACGACCACCCCGTCTTGGCGCATCGGGAAGGCGAAGAACGAGATGCCCCGGTGCTTGGGTACGTCGGGGTCCGTGCGGGCCAGGAGCATCCCGTAGGCGGCGTGGTGGGCGCCGGTGGTCCACACCTTCTGGCCGGACACGATCCACTCGTCGCCGTCGCGGCGGGCGTGGGTGGTGAGCCCGGCCAGGTCGGACCCGTTGCTCGGCTCGCTGAACAGCTGGCACCACGTGTCGCGACCGGTGGCGATGCCGCGCAGCAGGCGCCGCTGCAGCTCCAGCGACCCGTGCTCCAGCAGCGTGGGCGCGGCCAGCGCCATGCCGACGCCGACGGCCGGACCCACCGCCCCGGCGGCGCGCAGCTCCTCGGTGGCGGCCCGGGCCAGGTCGGGCGGCAGGCCCCGGCCGTAGCGGTCGGGTGGCCAGCCCGGGCAGCCCCAGCCGGAGTCGACGAGCAGGTCCCGCCACTCGGCGAGCGGGCGCTCCGGGTCCCAGGTGGCGTCGAACCACGCCCGCACCTCGGCCCGGACCTCGTCGGCCGACGGCTGCTCCACGGCCGCGGCCGTGCTCGCAGGATCGGCGCTCATGCCGTCATGGTCAGCGACGCCCGGGTCACCCGTCCGGCGTCCTGGTCGACGAAGGCCTCGTTGATCTGCTCCAGCGGGTAGTCGACGACCACGTGGTCGAGGGGCAGGTCGTCGACGTGGCGGTCGAGGAAGCCGAGCGCCCGCTGCAGGGAGGGGGCGTCGTAGGCGGCGACCGCCTCGACCCGCACGTTGGCCATCACCAGGAACCCGGGGTCGAGCTCGAGCGACGTGCCCGGGTAGAAGGTGCCGATCTCCAGGTAGCGGCCGCCGATGCCCACCATGCGCAGGCCCTCGCTGATGGCGTCGGGGCGGCCGACCAGCTCGCACACGACGTCGGCGCCCCACCCGCCGGTGAGGTCCTTCACCGCCGCCACTCGCTCGTCGGGGCTGGTGACCTCGCGCATGTCGATGGTGTGGTCGGCGCCCATGCGCCGGGCCAGGTCGAGCCGATCGGACAGGGCGTCGATGACGATCACCGTCTCGGCGCCGCGGTCGCGAGCCACCGCGGTGGCGTACACGCCGAGGCCGCCGGCGCCCTGGATGACCACCCGGTCGCCCATGCCCATCTGCACCCGCTCGAGGCCCATGATCACCTGGGCCAGGGCGCAGTTGACGCCGGCGACCATCGTGTCGGTGACCCGGTCCGGCACCTTGTACACCGCCATCTGCGGGGTCAGGTAGAAGTAGTCGGCGTAGGCGCCCCGGAAGTACGGGAACTCGGTGGGCTTGCCCTGCAGGACCTTGAACGACCGGCTGCACGCCTCGGTCATGCCCCGCGTGCACGACCGGCACCGCCCGCACGGCGCGAAGTACTGGTAGGCGACGCGGTCGCCCTCGGCCAGCGGGTTGCCGGTCCAGTCGGTGGTGACGCCGGCGCCGAGCGCGTGCACCACCCCGGTCATCTCGTGGCCGATGATGCGGCCGTCGGCGCGGGCCATGGCCGACAGGTAGCCGTCGCCCCGCCAAATGTGCAGGTCGCTGCCGCAGATGTTGGCCCGCGTCACCCGCACCACCACCGCGCCCGGCTCCGGCTCCGGCACCGGCAGGTCGACGAGCTCCAGGGGCGTGCCCGGCCCGAAGAACAGGGCGGCCCGTCCGGTGGTGGTCATGTGCTGGTCCCCCTCTGGTCGGCGCCCGCCGGCGGCAGCCGTGCCGGGCCGCAGTATCGACCTGGCACCCGCAGGTGTCAAATGGCTCCGGCACCCTTGCGACCGGCACCCGGCTGGGGCATGCTCGGTGGCACTCCAGGGTGCCAACCGGGCGCCGGAGCGAGCACGGGGGACACGCTCATGAAGGTCGACTACCCGATCATCTCGGCTGATTCGCACATCACCGAGGCGCCGAACACCTACACCGACTACATCGACGCGGCGTGGCGTGACCGAGCTCCCCGCCTCGTCGACGGCGGCGAGAAGATGGGCGACATGTTCGCCGTCGAGGGATCGGCGGTGCCGATCCCCATGGGGCTGGTCGCCGCCGCTGGCAAGGACCCCTCCGAGATCCGCACGAAGGGGACGCGGTTCGAGGAGCTGCACCGGGGAGGCTGGGACCCGACGGCCCGCCTCGCCGAGCAGGACGCCGACGGGGTCGCCGCCGAGATCATCTACCCGACGGTGGGGATGGTCCTGTGCAACATCGACGACTACGACCTGAAGAAGGCGAGCTTCGACGCCTACAACCGCTGGATCGCCGAGTACTGCTCGCACGACCCGAACCGCCTCCTCGGTTGCGGCCAGACGGCGATGCGCTCGCCGGAGGAGGGCATCGAGGACCTCAAGGCCATCAAGGCCCTCGGCCTGCGGGGCGTGATGATGCCGGGCCTGCCGGCGGTGGAGGACTACGACTCGCCGGTGTACGACGAGTTCTGGGAGACGGCGATCGAGCTCGACCTGCCGCTCAGCTTCCACATCCTCACGACCAAGAGCGACAAGACCCGGGGCCCGGCCATCTCCAGCTTCCTGTCCATCGTGCGGGGCTGCCAGGACATCATGGCCATGCTCGTGTTCGGCGGCGTCTTCGAGCGCCACCCAGGCCTGAAGGTGGTGTGCGTCGAGGCCGACGCCGGCTGGGTGCCCCACTTCATGTACCGGATGGACCACGCCTTCAACCGGCACCGCTACTGGCTCAAGCCCGGCGCCGACCTGCAGCGCCTGCCCAGCGAGTACTTCGCCGAGCACATCTACGTGACCTTCCAGGACGACTGGACCGCGTTCCGCTTCGCCGACGCCATGAACTGGAAGCGGCTCATGTGGGCCAACGACTTCCCCCACAGCGACTCCACGTGGCCGTGGTCGCAGGAGCTGCTCGACAAGCACACCGCCCAGCTCAGCGACGAGCAGACCAAGGCCATCCTCAGCGACAACGTCGCCGAGCTCTACGGCATCGACACCTCGACGCTCACGACCACCGCCTGACATGTCCGCCCACGACCTCGTCATCCGGGGCGGCACCGTGCTCGACGGCACGGGGGCAGCCGCCCGCACCGCCGACGTCGCCGTCGACGGCGACCGCGTCGTCGCCGTCGGCGTCGTCGGCGGGCGGGGTGCCCAGGAGATCGACGCCGATGGCGCGCTCGTGCTGCCCGGCTTCGTCGACATCCACGCTCACTACGACGGCCAGGCGACGTGGGACAACCACCTCGCCCCGTCCTCGTGGCAGGGCGTCACCACCGTGGTCATGGGCAACTGCGGTGTCGGGTTCGCACCCGTGCGCCCCGCCGACCACGATCGCCTCATCGAGCTGATGGAGGGCGTGGAGGACATCCCCGGCGCCGCCCTCCACGAGGGCCTGAGCTGGGAGTGGCAGTCCTTCGGCGAGTACCTGGAAGCCGTCGACCGGATCCCCCACGACATCGACGTCGGCGCCCAGGTGCCCCACGGCGCCGTGCGCCTGAACGTGATGGGCGAGCGGGGTGCCCAGCGCGAGCCGGCGACACCGGAAGAGATCGAGCAGATGGCGGCGCTGGCCGCCGAGGGCGTCGCCGCCGGCGCGCTCGGGTTCACCACCTCCCGCACGATGAACCACCGCACCAGCCGGGGCGAGCCCACGCCCACCCTCACCGCGTCGGCCGACGAGCTGGTGGGCATCGCCCGAGCCCTCGGCGGGCTGGGGCGCGGGGTGCTCCAGGTCGTGTCCGACCACATGAACACCGACGAGGAGTTCGCGACGTTCCGGCGCATGGTCGCCGAGTCCGGGCGGCCCCTGTCGTTCTCGCTCGTGCAGAGCCCGTTCGAGCCCGAGGGCTACCGCACGGTGCTCGACCGCATCGACGCGGCCCGGGCCGACGGGCTGGCCATCACCGCCCAGGTCGGCACCCGCGCCGTCGGGCTCCTGTTCGGGCTGCAGTGCACGCTGCACCCGTTCCTGAGCAACCCGGTGTTCGCCGAGATCGCGTCGCTGCCCGTGCCCGAGCAGGCCCGGATCATGGCCGACGACGGGTTCAAGGCACGGGTGCTCGAGGCGGCCGGGGGCGACAAGGTCCGCAAGCTCGGCGGCGGCCTCATCGGCCGGTTCGACGCCATGTACGAGCTCGGCGACCCGCCCGACTACGAGGCCGACGCCTCGCAGAGCATCGCCGCCCGCGCCGCCCGCGAGGGTCGCTCGGTCGAGGACTTCGTGTACGACCTGCTCATCGCCGACCAGGGCCGCACCCTGCTGTACCTGCCGGCGCTCAACTTCGCCGGCGGCAACCTCGACGCGGTGGGCGAGATGCTCGCCCACCCGCACACCGTGCCCGGCCTCGGCGACGGCGGCGCCCACGTGGGCACCATCTGCGACGGCAGCTTCCCCACCACGCTGCTCACCCTGTGGGGCCGCGACCGCAACCACTGCCGCCTGGACCTGGCGTACCTGGTCCGCCAGCACTGCTGGGACACGGCCCGCACGGTGGGCCTGGAGGACCGCGGCGTGCTGGCCCCCGGCTACCGGGCCGACGTCAACGTCGTCGACTTCGACCACCTCCGGGCCCGCCGCCCCGAGGTCCGCTACGACCTGCCCGCCGGCGGCCGGCGGCTGCTGCAGCGGGCCGACGGCTACCTCCACACCGTGGTCGCCGGCGAGGAGACCTACCGTGGCGGCGAACCCACCGGCGCCCTGCCCGGCCGCCTCGTGCGCGGCCCGCAACCAGCGCCGGCCTGAACGACCCCTGGAGGAACCCCCCGTGCGAGACCTGCACGTCGCCGTCATCGGCGCCGGCATGGCCGGCATCGCCAGCGTCATCAAGCTGCGCGAGGCCGGCATCGACGACGTCACCGTGTTCGAGAAGGCCGACGAGGTCGGTGGCACGTGGCGGGAGAACACCTACCCGGGCATCGCCTGCGACGTCCCGTCCCACCTGTACAGCTACTCCTTCGCCCCCAACCCGGACTGGAGCCACACGTTCTCGCCCGGGCCGGAGATCCAGGAGTACTTCCGGGGCGTCGCCCGCCGGGAGGGCGTGTACGAGCGGACCCGGTTCGGCGAGGAGGTCACCGCCCTCGAGTGGGCCGACGGGCGCTGGACGCTGGCCACCGGCACCGGCTTCCGCGACACCTACGACGTGGTCATCGCCGCCACCGGCGTCCTCCACCACCCGAACCTCCCCGACCTGCCCGGGCTCGACACCTTCGCCGGCGCCGCCTTCCACAGCGCCCGCTGGGATCACACCGTGGCCCTCGAGGGACGCCGGGTCGGGGTGATCGGCACCGGCTCGTCGGCGGTGCAGATCACCGGGGCCCTCGTCGACCGGGTCGGCCACCTCGACCTGTTCCAGCGCACCCCGCAGTGGATCATGCCGGTCGACAACACCCCCTACGACGAGGCCCAGCGGGAGGCGTTCCGGACCGACCCGGCGCTCATGCGCCAGGCCCGCGACGGCTTGAGCCGGGCCTTCGCCGACCACTTCGCCAACGCGGTGATCGACGCCGACTCGCCGGCCATGGCCCTCATCGAGGAGGCGTGCCGGGCCCACCTGGAGACGGTGGCCGCCGACCCGGTGCTGCGGGAGAAGCTGCGTCCCGACTACCGGGCGGCGTGCAAGCGCCTCATCGCCTCGGACAACTTCTACGACGCCATCCAGCGCCCCAACGCCTCGCTGGTCACCGAGGCGATCGAGCGCATCGAGCCGGCTGGCGTGCGCACCGCCGACGGCGAGCTGCACGAGCTCGACGTGCTCGTGCTGGCCACCGGGTTCCGGGTCGACCGGTTCCTCCGGCCCACCGAGGTGCGGGGCCGCGACGGCATCCGCCTCGACGACGTGTGGAAGGACCGGCCCAGCGCCCACCTCGCCCTCGCCGTGCCCGGCTTCCCGAACCTGTTCCTGCTCAACGGCCCCAACGGCCCGGTCGGGAACTTCTCGCTCATCGACGTCGCCGAGCTGCAGCTCGGGTATACCATCCAGCTGCTCGACCTGCTCTGGGCCGGCGCTGAGTCGGTGGAGCCAACGCCCGAGGCGGCCGAGGCGTTCGAGCAGGCCCGGGTGGAGGCGACCAAGGGCACCGTGTGGGTCACCGGCTGTCGCAGCTGGTACCTCGACGACCGCGGCATCCCGGCGGCGTGGCCGTGGAGCATCGACCACTTCCGCGAGGTCATGCAGGCGCCGGACCTGTCCCAGTACCGGGTGGCCGGCGCCGAGGTCGGCGCCGGCGCCTGAGCCGGGACGCCTGGCGGCCACCGGTGTCCGACGGCGACGCGATGGCCGACGGCGGTGTCGTGCTCGGCGACGCCGCCGTGTCCCGCGCCGAGGTGATCGAGGCCAGCCGGCGGGCGGCCACCGGCCTGGCCGCGACGGGCGTCGGCCCAGCCGACAGCATCGCCGTCCTGCTCCGCAACGACATCCCGTTCTTCACGGTGACGCTGGCGGCGCGGACGCTCGGCGCCTACGCCGTGACCATCAACTGGCACTGGCGGGCCGGGGAGATCGAGCGCGTGCTCGTCGACTCCGGCGCGAAGGTCCTCGTCGTCCACGCCGACCTGCTGGACGAGGCCGAGCGGTCGTCCCCGACGGGGTCGAGGTGCTCGTCGCGCCCACGCCGCGGGCGCTCGCCGATGCGTTCGGCATCGATCCCGGCCGGTGCCTGGTGGACGACGGCGACACGGACTGGGACCGCTGGGTCGCCGGCTTCGAGCCCTGGAGCCGGGGCCGGGCCGGAGCGGCGGCGAGCATGATCTACACCTCCGGCACCACCGGCAAGCCCAAGGGTGTGCGCCGGGCGCCGTTCACGCCCGAGCAGGCGACGGCCCTGGCCGAGATCAACGAGCAGGTCCTGGGGATCGTTCCCCGGATGCGCACCCTCATCCCCGCCCCCATGTACCACTCTGGGCCTGTCCCATCCAGTACGTCGGTGCGTGCAAGCGCTCCGACCTGGTCTGCCGGGCGACCACGGTCCGGCGGGGCAAGGAGCTGACCTTCGTCGACATCGTCGGCGAGGACGACGCCGGCAACCCGGTGGCCCACGCCATCCTCACCTACCGGATCGTGCCCTGACCCCGGGTCGCCTGCGGCTCCGCCACCACGCCGCGCTCGACGTGGCTGGCCGGGACCGGGTCGCCGAGTGACCCGCCCGGACCGCCTGGGGCTCCGCCACCGCCGTCAGGGCGGCCCCGCCACCGAGGTGGCGACCTCCTTGGCCCAGCCGTAGTCGGCCTTGCCGTTGGGCGCCCGGCGCACCTGCTCCATCACCACGATCGACTTCGGGATCTTGTAGCCGGACAGGGACGAGCGCAGCCACGCCCGGAGCTCGTCGCCGTCGGGGGGAGCAGCGGCGCTGGTCCCCACCACGGCGACGATCTGCTGGCCGAGTTGCTCGTGGGGGAGCCCGACCACGAGGCAGTCGTCGACGGCCTCGTGGCGCTTCAGCGCCTCCTCGACCTCCTCCGGGTAGATCTTCTCGCCCCCGGAGTTGATGCAGTTCGACCCCCGACCGAGCAGCGTGATGGTGCCATCGGCCTCCACCGTCGCCCAGTCGCCGGTGAGCGCATACGAGATCCCGTCGATCTGGCGGAACGTGCGAGCGGTCTTCTCCTCGTCCTTGTAGTAGCCGTACGCGGCGGACGCCGAGGCGAGCAGGCCCGGCTCGCCCGACCCGGGCTCGACGTCACGGTCGTCGGGCGTCAGCACCGGGTGGTGGGGGCGAGCTGGAACTTGGCGGTCTCGACGTGCATGCCCTTGGCCGCGGCGGTGACCGCGTAGCCACCGCCCTCGGTGGAGCCGAGCGCGTCGATGAGGAGCGCGTCGAGGCGGGCGGTGAGGCCGTCCTTGATCTCCGCGCTCCACATGGCGCCGGAGGAGACGATGGTGTCGACGCTCGTCAGGTCGAGCTGGCGGCCGTCCTGCTCCATCTCCTCGAGCGCTCGCAGCATCGGGCGGGCGAAGGCGTCGCCGACGATGGTGATGCGGGTGACGCGCTCGCGCTCGACGGTGCGCCACAGCTCGTGGGCGTCGAAGGACCGGCCCTCGAGGAGCACGGCGGTGCCCCCGGACAGCAGCGGCGGCATGCCGCCCACCCACATGCCGGTGCCGTGCATCAGCGGCGGGCAGGGCACGGACACGAACCGCGGCCGTTCGGCCATGGCCGCGACGAACGCCGGGATCTCGGCGAGCGTCGAGGGGGTGGCCACCGGCAGCCCGAGCGTGGCGAACGCGTCGTACAGGCCCTTCACGAAGTCGTGCTGGCGGTACATCACCCCCTTCGGCATCCCGGTGGTGCCGCCGGTGTAGAGCATGTAGAGGTCGTCGCCGGGCCGGTCGAGGCGGGGCATCGGGTCGTGGGCGTCGAGCAGCTCGTCGAACGCGACCGCGCCCTCGACGTGCTCGCCGCCGTCGTCCACCTCGACGAGCAGCCGCAGGCGCGGCAGACGGTCGACCACCCGGGACACCCGGTCGCCGAGCGAGGTGTGGAACACCAGCACCTCGCTGTCGCTGTTGTCGATCAGGTAGGCGAGCTCGTCGTCGAGGTACCGGTAGTTCACGTTCACCGGCACGCCCCGGCCTTGAACGCGCCGTGCTGCGCGATCAGGTACTCCGGGGAGTTGTAGAGGTACAGCGACACCTTGGTGCCCAGGCCGAGGCCGGCCGCCTCCATCGCCCCGGCGAACCGGGCGGCACGGTCGTCGTAGGCGGCGTAGGAGATCCGGCGGTCCCCCTGGACGATGGCCGTCGCCTCCGGGCAGGCGTCGGCGACGGCCTCCCACGCGCTCGCGAAGTGCAGGTCCACGATCTTCCCCCTGGCTCGACCCCGGACCGCGCCCGGGCGTCAGCCCCGAGTCTGGCCCACACCGCGGGGCGCTCGCCGGGGGAGCAGCGGGCTCAGGACCGGGCGCGGGCCTTCAGCTCGCGGAACGGGCTCGTCGTGTCGATCCCCGGCTCCTTCGACAGCCCGAGCACCCGCTCGCCGACGATGTTGCGCATCACCTCGTCGGTGCCGCCGCCGAGGCGCATCCCCGGCGTCCCCAGGATGTACTCCGCCCAGGCGTAGGTGCCCCACTCTCCGGTGTCGGCGGTGACGCGGGGCCCGAGGACCCGCGACACCCACTCGCTGAGCGCGGTGAGGTTGTGGGTGAGGGCGAGCTTGCCGATCGACATCTCCGGCCCGGGCAGCTGCCCGGCCTTGATCTTGTCCGTCGCCCGCTGCCCCGTGAGCTTGCCGACCTGGAAGCCGATCCAGATGCGGACGAGTTCGTCGCGCAGGACGGGGTCGTCGGCCTTGCCGAAGTGGCGGAGCATCGCGCCGAGGCGGTCGATGGACGACACCCCGGCACCCGCGCCGCCGCTGCCCGAGCCGATGGACGCCCGCTCGTTCATGAGGGTGGTGAGCGCGACGCGCCAGCCGTCGTTGACGTCGCCGAGGCGGTGGTCGTCGGGGACCCGGACGTCCTCGAAGAACACCTCGTTGAAGCTGGCGCCCCCGGTCATCTGCCGCAGGGGCCGGACCTCGACGCCGGGGTCGTGCATGTCGACGACGAACGCGGTGAGGCCCCGGTGCTTCGGCTGCTCCGGGTCGGTGCGGCACAGCACCTCGCCGAGGTCGGCGTACTGCGCGCCGGAGGTCCAGACCTTCTGCCCGGAGATCACCCACTCGTCGCCGTCGCTCACCGCTCGGGTCTCCACGCCGGCCAGGTCGGAGCCGGCGCCCGGCTCGGAGAACAGCTGGCAGCCGACGAGATCGCCGCGGTGCATGGCCCGCAGGTAGGCGTCCTTGGCGACGTCGGTGCCGTGGGCGAGAATCGTCGGGGCGACCATGCCGAGGCCGATGCCGAAGAACCCCATGTTCGGCGTCTCGTACCCGGCCTCGAGGCGGGCGTAGGCGCGCTCGTGGGCCTGGGTGAGCTCGCGACCGCCGTACTGCTCCGGCCCGGTGATCCAGCCGAGGCCGGCGTCGAACCGGGCCGCCCGCCAGCGCTTCGCCTCGGCGAGGTTGCGCCGCTCCTCCTCGGGGTCGATCTCCTCGAAGATGGCGACGGCGTCTTCGCCCTCGCCCCAGACGAACTTCGTCTCCTCCGCGGCGCGCTTCTCCCGGGCGTGGGCCGCCAGGAACGTGCGGACCTCGGCCTCGAAGTCCTCCAGGGTGGACTCGCCGGACGTGCTCATCGCGACCTCGCGCTCCTCGGGTGGGGGGTGTGCCGGTGGGGCAGGACCGTAGCCGTGTCTCACTGCGGATGTCGGGCGCGGGCGGCGGCGAGGCGGGCGAGCCGGAGCTCGGCGGCCAGGCCGTCGGCCAGGGGCAGGTCGGCGGCGACGCGCAGGGCTCGCTTGGCCACCCGGGCGGCGGCCGGGTCGAGGGCGGCGAGGCGTCGGGCGACGCCGAGCGCCTCGTCCTCCAGCGCCTCGGGCGCCACCACCCGGTGGACGATGCCGCGGCGGGCGGCCTCGTCGGCGTCGATGGTCTCGCCGAGCATGACGTGCGGCGTGGCTGCTGGCGCGCCGAGCAGGCGGCCGAGGCTCTGCGTGCCGGCGGCGGCGGGCAGCATGCCGAGCGTGGTCTCGGGCAGGCCGAGGCGGGTGTCGGCGGCGGAGCAGGATCTGCCCCATGCTCGCCGCGAACCCGACCGCCACCGTGGCGACGTCGTTGGGGATCAGCTGCATCGTGTCGTAGACGGCCAGGCCGGCCATCACCGACCCGCCGGGCGAGTTCACGTACAGGCAGATGTCGCTCTCCGGGTCGTCGGCCGAGAGCACGAGCAGCTGGGCAACGAGCCGGTTGGCGCTGTCGTCGTCGACCGGCTCCCCGAGGAGCAGGATCCGCTGGTCGAGCAGGCGGTCGAACGCCGACGGCGGGTGGGAGGTGAGGTGGTCATGGCGGCAGTGTCCCCGCAGACGACGCCGCCGCGACCCGTCTCCGCTGCAGGCAGAACAGGACGTGAGGTCCGGCGGCGTGGTGGCCGGGTCCGCCGGTCAGACGGTGGGGACGACCACCCCGTGGATCGGCGGCATGCCGCGCTCGCCGGCCATCGTCTGCAGCAGCTCCTCCACCCCGCCGAGGCCGACCGTTGCCCGGTCGAGCTGCTCGAAGGGGTAGCGACCGGAGGCGAGCAGGTCGAGCGCCGCCCGGTAGGCGACCACGTCGACGCCCAGCGCGCCTTCGATGCGCAGCTCCTTGTAGACGACGTGGTCGGGCTCGAACCCGGGCGCGCCGCCGCCGCCCCGGGTGCCGGCGATCACGATCCGCCCGCCGGTGGCGGCGAGCTGCACCGCCTGCGCCACCACCTGCGGCGCCTTGGCGGTCACGTCCACGATCACGCTCGCACCCGGCCGCCCGGTGGCGGAGCGGAACGCCTCCACCGGGTCCTGCTCGGTGATGTCCACGACCAGGTCGGCGCCGAAGGACGGGGCCGCATCGAGGCGGGGGCGGTCGCGCTCGCCGGCGCCGGTGACCATGACGAACTCGGCGCCCGCCTCCTTGGCCGCCACCGCCGCCGACAGCCCTCGCACCCCGCAGCCGAGCACAGCCACGGCGTCGCCCGGGCCGGTGCCCGGCACCGTGGCGCCCCAGCGGATGCCGGCGCCGAGCGGGTTGAACAGCGTCGCCACCACCGGATCGAGCCCGTCGGGAACGGGCAGCACCATGGAGTCGGGCCCGAGGTACTGGTGGGTGGCGTAGCCGCCCCACAGCCCCGGCCCGGTGTTGACCGACACGAAGCCGTACATGGTGGCCAGCCCGTTGCGCTCGCAGCGCCGGTACGCGCCGGAACGGCAGGCGTCGCACTCGCGGCACGACTGGAAGACCTCCACCGCCACCCGCTGGCCTTGCGACACCCCCCAGCGCTCGGCCGCCACCGGCCCGATCTCCTCGATCACGCCCACCGCCTCGTGGCCGGGGACGAACGCGTGCCCCGGGTGCAGCTGGCCGCTGTACTGCTCGTGGTCGGTGCCGCAGAGCCCGCACGCCTCCACCCGCAGGAGGGCGTCGTCCTCGCCGATGTCCGGCAGCGGCAGGGTCCTCGGCACGAGCGTGTGCGGGCGCTCCAGCACCATGGCGGTGGCGTTCATCGTTTCCCCCTGTGGCCGGGCCGGCGGTGAAGCAAAGACATCCATCTGTTGCATGTCTCGCCGGGGCGATCCTACGCTCGACCGACCACCTCCGCAGGAGCGAGCCCGTGACGACCCTGACCCCGTCGATGATCCCCGACCTCTTCTCACCCGAGGTCACCGCCGACCCGCACCCGGCCTACGCCCGGCTTCGGGACCTCGGCCCGGTGTACGACGAGCGCAACGACGTGTGGCTGCTCGCCCGTCACCCCGACGTGCTCGACGCGCTGCACCGGCCGACGGTGTTCTCCTCCGAGCGATGACCGCAGACGAGACCGCGCCGGCGTGGCAGTACGCCGACGTGTGGGACGTGATCGCCGAGTGCCGGCCCGGTGCCGCCGCGCTGATCCACGGCGATCGGCGCACGACGTGGGCTGAGTTCCGGGATCGCGCCGCTCGGCTCGGGCGGTCGCTGGTCTCGGGCGGTGCGGCCCGAGGCGATCGCGTGGCGCAGTACCTCTACAACTGCCCCGAGTACCTGGAGGTGTCCTACGCCACCTACCAGGCCGGCCTCACCCCGGTGAACACCAACTACCGGTACCGGGCCGACGAGCTGCGGTACCTGTGGGACAACGCTGACGCCGTGGCCGTGGTCTTCCACGGGTCCTTCGCCGACACCGTCGACCAGGTCCGCGCCGACGTGCCCACGGTGCGCCGCTGGCTGTGGGTCGACGACGGCGGCGGCGACTGCCCGCCGTGGGCGGAGCCGTACGAGGACGTGGTGGGCGCCGGCGCCGACGGCCCGTACCGGGCGCCGTGGGGGCGCAGCGGCGACGACATCGTGATGATCTACACCGGCGGCACCACCGGGATGCCCAAGGGCGTGATGTGGCTCCACGACGACATGTACCGGTCCTTCAACGCCATCGGTGATCCGGACGTCGCCGACCTCGAGGCCATCCGCGCCCGGCTCGCCGCCGGCGGCGACCCTCCGGTGGGCATCCCCGCCTCCCCGCTCATGCACGCCACCGGCTACATGTTCGCCAAGAGCATGCTCGTGCAGGGCGGCACCGTCGTCACCCTGCCCGACCGCCGCTTCGACGCGACCGCGCTGCTCGACGCCATCGACCGGGAGGGCGTGACGGCGATGGCCATCGTCGGCGACGCCTTCGCCCTGCCAATGCTCGAGGCCCTCGACGCCGCTACGGGGCGGTGGGACCTGTCGTCGCTGCAGCTGCTGGTGTCGGCGGGCGTCATGTGGAGCGCCGAGGTGAAGGCCGGCCTGGCCCGGCACCTGCCCACGACGCTGTTCGCCGACCTCCTCGGCTCCACCGAGGCCCACGGGCTCGGCTCGTCGGTCTCCGGCGCCGGCACCGATCCCTCGACGGCGACGTTCTCCCTCGGCGCCCACGCCATGGTCATCGACCCGGATGCGGGAACGGTGGTCGGGCCGGGCGGCACCGGGATGGTCGCAGTCGCCGGGCCGTGCCCCATCGGCTACCACAAGGACCCGGAGAAGACCGCGGCCACCTTCCGCATCGTCGACGGCCAGCGCGTGTCGGTGCCCGGCGACTGGGCCCGGGTCGAGGGCGACGGCCGGATCACCCTGCTGGGCCGCGGGTCGCTGTGCATCAACACCGCCGGGGAGAAGGTGTTCCCCGAGGAGGTGGAGGAGGCGCTCGAGACCCATCCGGCGGTGCGCGACTCCACCGTCGTCGGCGTCCCCGACACCAAGTACGGGCAGGCGGTCGCGGCCGTGGTCGCGCTGCGCGACGGCGCCGACGTCACCCCCGACGAGCTGATCGCCCACGTCAAGGGCCGCCTCGCCGGCTACAAGGCGCCCCGCCACGTGGTGGTGGTGCCCGACGTCGGTCGGGCCCCCAACGGCAAGGCCGACTACGCCGGCGCCAAGCGCCTCGTGCTCGACCACCTCGGCGACGCCCCCTGACCGAGCGCCGGCCCGGCACGCCCTATGGTCGCTGCATGCCGGCCGGAGCGGGTCGACCCCGTGGCGAGCAGGAGGTCAAGCACGCGGTCCTCGAGGCGGCGTCGGCGCTGTTCGCCGAGAAGGGCCCGTCGGCGACGTCGCTGCGCGAGATCGCCCAGGCGGCCGGCGTCAACCACGGGCTGATCCACCGCCACTTCGGGTCCAAGCAGCGCTTGGTCCGGGCGGTGCACGACCACCTCGCCGCGCGGCTCGCGTCCACGGAGCCGTTCCGGGAGGCGTCCGTGCCCGCTGCGCTCGACGCCTTCCACGCCCTGGAGGGCAACCGCACCTACTGGATGGTGCTCACCCGGGCGATGCTCGACGGCGAGCTGGCCGACGTCCTCGGCTCCGACCTCGCCGGCGGCCACCGGATGGTGGAGACCCTGCGGGACGCCCTCGGCGACGAGGCGCCGGTGGACGCCAGCGATCTCATGGCCATGGCGTTCGCCTTCTCCTTCGGCTGGCTGCTGCTGCGCGATTTCATCCAGGCCGCCACGGGCGCCGGTGACGACGTGCCCGAGCAGTGGTTCGCGGCCATGGCCACCCTGCTCGAGCGCCAGGGCCGGCCAGCCCACTGACGCGCCCGGCGCCGACCCCGCCGTCTGTCCGCTCGCCGGCGGCGAGGACCGCGGAGACGCGGGAGGCGGTGGCCTTGCGGGCTGTGTAGACGAGCGTCTACACTTGCCGCGTCCGGGGGCCGGGGGGTCCCGTCACGTTCGAGGAGGACCTGATGGCCCACACGCTCGAGTTCGCCGCCGACGACCTGTTGGCCACCCATCCGATCGAGGAGCCGCTGATCGCTGGCGGCGTCCGCTGCCACGGGGGGTTCCTCGCCGACGGCACCTACGTCTCGCCCCGCACCGCGGTGCGCGGCCCGGCGATCGCCGCCTGGCAGGAGCAGCACCGCACGACATTCGGCACCGAGATCCTGCACGCCCCGGTGGAGACCTGGCCGCCCGGCTACCCGAGCGTCGAGCAGGCGCGGTTCCTGCTCCGCAACGGCGTGCGCGAGCCGATCATCGCGACGTTGTCCCGCATCGGGACCGTCGAGGGCTTCGGCGCCATGATCCGGTTCCTCGCCCCGGCCGACATGCAGAGGTTCTTCGACGACGACATCCGCGGCACGGCGATGGACCACCTGGCCAAGGGCCTGGTCGAGGCGCACGCCCGCGACGAGGCCGGCTACGGCGACGAGGCCGGGCACGACCGCATGTGGTACGCCACCCGCGACATCGCCTTCGAGAACCCGGTCACCCACGACGAGACGGCGCTGATGATGCAGCGCATGGGCATCTCCTTCGGCGCCCAGCCCGATCCCGACGGTGCCCGCCAGCGGTTCATGGGCAAGCGGGCCTTCGAGGACCTCGACCTGGGCCTGGAGCTGCTGATCTCCACGATGCTGCGGGTGCTGTTCGTGGAGATCAAGGCGTTCCACACGTTCGCCTGGGCCGAGGAGCTGCTCTCCGACACCGAGCTCGTCGCCGGCGAGGGCGAGGCCGCCCGCATCGTGTCGTACATCCGGGCCGACGAGACCCCGCACGTGGAGTACCTGCGCACCGCGCTCACCGAGATGCGCGACCGCACCTTCATCGGCGAGTCCGGTCGCAAGTACCCCGGCACCGACATCATCGGGCCGATGTGGGACGCATCGCTGGAGGAGTCGCTCGGCCTGCTCGAGGACCAGAACCGGGCCGCCACGGTTGCCGAGCTCGAGCACACCCTCGCCTCGCACCCGAAGGGCGCCGACCTGCTCGCCGAGTTCCACCACCTCGAGATCGCCGGAGCCGGCGCGTGACCCTGACGCCGCCGGCGATCGACAAGGACGCGCTGCGCCGCCGCTATCGGGCCGAGCGCGACAAGCGCCTCCGCCGGGAGGGCAGGGCGCAGTACCGGCGCCTGGCCGGCGAGCTGGTGCGCGACCCGTACCTGCCCGTGCAACCGCGGGAGCCGGTGACCGACCACGTCACGTTCACCTTCGTGGGCGGCGGGTTCGCCGGGCTCGTCACCGGCGCTCGCCTCGCGGAGGCCGGCGTGGGCGACGTGCGCATCCTCGACAAGGCCGGCGACTTCGGCGGCACCTGGTACTGGAACCGCTACCCGGGCGCCCAGTGCGACACCGCCTCCTTCGTCTACCTCCCGCTGCTGGAGGAGACCGGGCACATGCCCACCGAGAAGTACGCCCACGCCCCCGAGATCCTCGAGCACTGCCGCCGGATCGGCCGCCAGTACGGGCTGTACGATAACGCCCTGTTCCACACCGAGGTCACCGAGCTGCGCTGGGACGACACGGCGCAGGTCTGGGTCGTCTCCACCGACCGGGGCGACCGGTTCACCACCCAGTTCCTCGGCGTCGGCACCGGCCCGCTCCACGTGGCCAAGCTCCCGGACATCCCCGGCATCGAGACCTTCCGGGGGCACTCGTTCCACACCAGCCGCTGGGACTACGCCTACAGCGGGGGCGGCCCCGACGGCTCGCCCATGACGGGCCTGGCCGACAAGCGGGTCGCCATCATCGGCACCGGCGCCACAGCCGTGCAGTGCGTGCCCCAGGTCGCCCGCGACGCCGCCGAGCTGTACGTGTTCCAGCGCACGCCCTCGTCGGTCGATGTCCGCGGCAACGCACCCACCGACCCGGAGTGGTTCGCCAGCATCGCCACGCCCGGCTGGCAGAAGCGCTGGCTGGAGAACTTCACCGCCAACACCATGGGCGGCTTCGGCGGCGCCGACGAGGACCTCGTCGCCGACGGCTGGACCGACATCTCCCGCCGGGTCAAGGCCAAGGTCATGGCCCGGATGGCCGAGGGGGGAGCTTTCGACGCCGACGCCCTCCTCGACGCGTTCGAGGACGCCGACTTCGAGAAGATGGAGGAGATCCGGGCCCGGGTCGACGCCGTCGTCGACGACCCGGCCACCGCCGAGGCGCTTAAGGCGTGGTACGGGCAGCTGTGCCTGCGGGCCGGGGCCCCCGGCCGCATGCTCGGCGCCGGGGACGGCGACGACGAGGGCAGCCGGCGTTCGCTCTACGTGCCGGGATCACCGGAGTGCACGCCCGGCTACTACAACAACGAGGGCCAGCCGGCCACGACGGCGCAGCGGGCGAACGTCCTCGGCTTCCCCGGCGGCCCGCTCGCCTTCTTCCAGAACATCGAGGGCTGGCCGCACCTCCGGCGACTTCGCCGGCCTCGAGATGGCCTGAGCGGGTTAGGCGCTGGCGGACAGCTCGAAGCCCCGGTAGCCGGCGGCGGCTGCGTCCCGGCACGACGCCAGGTACAGCTGCAGCCCGCCCGGCCAGTTGAGCATCTCGCGGGGCTTGCCCGGGATGTTGGCGCCCATGTACCACGAGTCGGCCCGGGGGAACAGGGTCATCTCGGCGATGCCGTGCACCATGGCCCGCCACTCCTCCTCGGCATCGGCCGTGGGCTCGATGCGGGTCGTGCCCGTGTCGCGCAGGTGGGTCATCAGCTCGACCACCCAGTCGCCCTGGACCTCGGCGCACGTCGGGCCGTTGCAGAACCCGGAGGGGCTCTGCGGGCCGTACAGGTAGACGAGGTTGGGGAAGCCGTGGCTGGCCAGGCCGAGGTGGGTGCGCACGCCGCCGGCCCAGTGGTCCCGGAGGCTCTCGCCGTCGGATCCGCGCAGGTCGATGCTGACCAGCCCGCCGGTGACCGCATCGAACCCCGTGGCCATCACCAGGAGGTCACAGGGGTGCTCGCCGTCGGTGGTGCGCACCCCGGTGGTGGTGATCGCCTCGATCGGCGTGGCCCGCAGGTCGACCAGGTCGACGTTGTCCTGGTTGAAGGCGTCGAAGTACCACTGCTCGAGCGAGGGGCGCTTCACGCCGAAGGGGTGGGGTGGCTCGGTGGGGGCGAGGATCTCGGCGACGGCCGGGTCGTGCACCCGCTCGTGGACCTTGGACCGCCAGAAGTCGTATGCGGTGCGGTTGGCCGCCTCGTCGATGAGCAGGTCGGAGTAGCCGCCGGCCCAGAAGGCGAAGCCGCCTTCCTGCCAGAGCCGCTCGTAGGTCTCCAGCCGCTCGGCCTCGGAGACGTCGAAGGTGTTCACCCCGCGCTCGGGGTAGGCGAAGCCGCTGTTGGTCTGGGTGCGGCGCTCGAAGATCTCCGGGTAGTGGGCCTTGGCCTCGTCCTGCCCCTCCCGGGTGAGCCGGCGCTGCTGCATGGCCAGGGCGAGGATGGGCGTGCGCTGGAACACGGTGACGTGCTCGGCCACCCGGGCCGCCTCCTGGATCACCTGCACGCCGCTGGCCCCCGTGCCCACCACGGCGACGTTGCGGCCGGTGAGGTCGACGCCGCCCTGGGGCCAGTGGGCGGTGTGGGACCACTCGCCGGCGAAGGTGTCCAGGCCGGGGAAGTCGGGGACGTAGGCCTTCGCCGCGAAGCCGGTGCACAGCACCACGAACCGGGTGCGCAGCACGTCGCCGCCGTCGGTGCGCAGCTCCCAGCACCGCTCGTCCTCGTGCCAGGTGCCGCCGCTGACCCGGGTCTGGAAGCGGATGTCGTCGCGCAGGCCCCACACCGAGTCGACATGGTCGAAGTAGCGCCGCAGCGCCTGCCAGTCGGGGAAGCGCTCGTCCCAGTACCAGTCCCGCCAGATCGCCTCGTCGGAGTACTCGTACAGCGGCACGTGCGAGTCGACCCGGGCCCCGGGGTAGCAGTTCCAGTACCAGATGCCGCCGAGCCCGGTGCCGGCCTCGATCAAGGTCACCCGCAGCCCCAGCTGCCGCAGGTGGTGGAGCTGGTAGAGGCCGGCGAAGCCGGCGCCGACGATGACGACGTCGTGGTCGGGCTCGCTCACCGTCGCCTCGCCTCGGCCCAGGACAGGCCCTGCTCGACGTCGACGTCGTGGGGGAGGCCGAGCACCCGCTCGCCGATGATGTTGCGCTGGACGACGCCGGTTCCGCCGCCGATGGTGAGGGCGGGGGCGAACAGGAAGCCGTGCCCCCACATCGCCGGGTCGCCGCCGTAGGGGCCGACGTCGTCGCGTACGCCGGCGGTGCCGGCCAGGTCCTTGGCCAGCTCGAAGACGTGCTGGCCGTGCTCGTCGGCCATGATCTTGCGGATGGAGGCCTCCGGGCCGGGGGGCTCGCCCTTGATGGCGGCGGTGACCGTGCGGAGCCGGATGAGCCGCAGCAGCTGGGACTCGATGTGCAGCTGGGCCAGGCGCTGGCGCAGCAGCGGGTCGTCGGCACCGCCGTGGGCCCGGACCACGTCGAGCAGGTCCTCGGCGGTGGGGCCCATGCCCCACAGCGCGCCGCCCGAGGACAGCGACACCCGCTCGTTGCCGAGCGTGACCTTGGCCAGCGACCAGCCCCGGTTCTCCTCTCCCACCAGGTTCTCGGCCGGGATGCGCACGTCGGTGAGGAACACCTCGTTGAACGTGTGCCCGCCGGTCATCTCGATGATCGGCCGGATCTCGATGCCCGGCGCGTCCATCGGGCAGATGAAGTACGACACGCCCTGCTGCTTGGGCTGGTCGGGGTCGGTGCGGGCGATGAGGATGCCGTAGGCCGAGAACTGGGCCAGCGACGTCCAGATCTTCTGACCGTTGATGACGTACTCGTCGCCGTCGCGCACCGCCCGAGTGCCGAGGTTGGCCAGGTCGGAGCCGGCCTGTGGCTCGGAGAACAGCTGGCACCACACCTCCTCGCCGGCGAGCAGCGGCATGAGGTACCGGTCCTTCTGCTCCTGGGTGCCGGCGTGGAGAATCGTCGGGCCGGCCCAGCCGATGCCGATCGGGTTCATCGGCCGGCTCACGCCCGCCCGCTTCAGCTCGTCGTCGATCACCAGCTGCTGGATGGGGTCGGCGTCCTGCCCCCATGGCGCCGGCCAGTGCGGTGCCACATAGCCGGCTTCGGCCAGCTGGCGGCCGCTCGGCTGGGGGTGTTCCGTGAGCCAGTCGCGTACCGCCTTGCGGTCGGGGTGGTCGTCGCCCGGCAGGTCGAAGTCCATGTGCGCGCTCCTGTCCTTCGTGTCGTCGGCAAGCGATAGTAGCGACGGTGTGACATCGAGCAAGAACCGTCTCGCGTACTTGGTTCAGCTCCGGACGGGGACCGAGTGCTCCCAGTCGGCCAGCAGCGCCCGCAGCGCCGCGATGAGCGCGAGCGGCTGATCGAGTGGTACGTGGTGGTGGGCTTGGGGGATCTCGACGAACGGGGCGTTGCGCCCGAGCACCTCGGACATGTGGTCAGTCACGTCCGGCGTGACGATGGCGCTGAACTGGCCGTGGAGCACGGCGATGCGGGTTCTCACCATGGCCAGGTAGTCGTGCAGATCGTGGTCGGCGAACCGGTCGAAGACGCTGCGGTCGAACTTCCAGGTCCAGCCAGCGGGGGTCTCGCGCAGTGAGTGCCGTGCGATGTGGTCCACGATGTAGCGGTTCTCACACGGCTGTGGGGGCACCAGGTGGAAGTGCTCCATCGCCTCCTCCAGCGACGGGTACGTCTTCGGGTTCGAGAACGCCCGCCCCCGGCTCGCCTCTTCGGTCTCCGGGTCCGGGCGGCGCACCGGCGAGTCGATGATGATCGTGCCGGCGATTTCCTCGCCGTGGAGGGCGGCGGTGAGCATGGTCACGAAGCCACCCATGCTGTGGCCGACGGTGATCGGGCGGTGCATGCCGAGCGCACCGGCCACGGCCAGCACCTCGCGGGCCCACTGCTCCATGGCGTAGGTCGACCGGTGGCCGCTGTCGCCGTGGCCGCTCAGGTCGAGCGCCGCGACGTGGTAGTGGTGGGTGAGCTGTGGGGCGATGAAGTCCCACCAGCGGGCGTGGGCGGCGCCGCCGTGCACAGCACGAGCCCGGGCTTGGCCGTGTCGCCCCATGACAGGGCGTGGATGGCGCAACCGTCGGCGTCGATGTGGGTCGTGCGGGCATCGGTCGCGATGGCGCTGGTGAACCAGGCCGGGGGGTGGGTCGCCATGGGCGTGCCCGGCGGGCGCCCACAGAACCGCTGCGGTCGCTCGTGGAGATCAACCGAGGGCGTACCGTTCGATGAGCTCCACCCCTCGAACGGTGCTCTCGTGGAGGACGAAGTGGCCGCCCGAGACGGTGACGAGCTCGGCTCCGGCCCGGGTCGCCTGCTCCCCGAACACGTCGGGCAGGAAGGTGTCAGCGCCGGCGAGGATCGTGGTGGGCGCACAGAGCTGGGGCAGGTGCTCCCAGGCCGCGGCGGCGCCGGCCGGCCCGGCGGACACCTCGAACACCTTGGCCTCCACCTCGGGAGCGCAGGCGAGGCGCACACCGTCCCCGTCCTCGACGGTCCCCCAGCGGACGTAGGCCTCGAGTGCCTCGGGGGCGAGCTGCGACAACGGCGGGCGGTCTCGATACGCTCGGATCACGGCGGCACGGTCGGGGAACCGATCCCGGCGCCGGCGAGCACCGGCCACCATGAGGTTCTCAGCCTCGGCCGGCGCCGACTCGCCCGAGATGGGGAACGCCACCGGCTCGGCCAGCAACAGGCGCGACCACCGTCCCGGATCCAGCCGGTCGACGAGCACCGCCACGGCCCCACCCAGAGATCCACCCACCCCGATGACCCCGTGCAGGCCGAGCGCGTCCAGCACCGCCACCACGTCGGCGGCGAGCTGCTCGAACGCGTAGCTGTCCGCACCGGTCGGTGCCGTCGACGCGCCGTGGCCGGGTAGGTCGATGGCGATCGGTCGGGCGAACTGACGGAGGCGATCCGCGATGGGCTGGTAGAGGCCGGCGCAGAACCCGTTCGGGTGCAACAGCACGACGGCCGGACCCGGCCCGCCCCAATCCAGCACTCGGAGCCGTATCCCTGGAGCGACGCCGACGTCGATGCGATCGGGTCCGCCGTCGTGGTCAGTCAGCATCGGTGGCAGCGTAAGCAGAAGTGCGGCTCGGTGCTCGCGGTCAGGACATGAGACGACTACGGCCGCGTGGATCACCCGGTCGGTCCGGGTCGAAGGGGGAACGGTGAAGACCACGAGACGATGGATGAGCGTGCTGCTCGTCGGGGCGCTGCTGGCGGGTGCGCGCGGTGCCGAGGACGAGTCCACGGCGGCCGACGAGGACAGCACGGTGGATGGCGGTTCCGAGGATCCGGCGGAGGCGCCGGCCGAGGAGCCGAGATCGAGGACAGCACGACCGGGGTCACGGACTCCGCGATCAAGATCGGCATCCACGCGCCGGAGACCATCGGTGGCATCGACATCGGGGATCTACTCGGCCTCGGCGACCTCACGCAGCTCTACTGGGACACGGTGAACGAGAAGGGGGGCATCCACGGGCGCAGCGTGGAGGTGACCCTGGCCGACGACGGCTACGACGCCAACGCCGCCCAGCAAGCCTGCCGGGACCTCATCGCCGACGACCTGTTCTTCGCGTCGGGCACCTTCGGGGCCGACCAGATCATCACGTGCGCGAACCTGGCCACCGATGCCCAGATGCCCTACATGAGCCTGGGCGTCGCCGAGGACGGCCTCGTCGACAAGCCGGGCTACCGGGCCATGACGATGACCTACGACGCCATGTCGGAGCTCATGGCCGAGTACGTGCTGGGCGAGGTGGTCGAGGATCCGCAAGCCCCGGTGGCCATGGTCCGCTACAACAGCCCCAGCTCAGAGGTTGCCCAGGACGCGTTCACGGCGACGATGGACGAGCTCGGCAGCAACGTGGTCGCCGCCGACGCGGTCGACAAGCAGGGGAATGCGAACGAGCTCACGGCCGAGTGCGTGAAGCTGGCGAACCTCGGTGTCGAGGTCGTGTTCATGATCCTCGTGCCCACGGCGTCAACCCAGCTCGCCCGCCTGTGCGCCGAGCAGGGCTTCACGCCCCAGTACGTGACCGTCTCCAACACCTTGTCCTGCGCCAGCGAGCCTCCGATCGGCGTGCCCGAGCTCGTGGGCTGCCGGTCGTTCTCCGCCGTCCGGGTCGACACCACCGGCAACACGCTCGCCGACGAGGCCCAGCAGGCGTGGGCGGACCGCCTTCCCCGACCGTGAGCCCCCGGACGACCTCGTGACCTTCTGGGGGCTCTTCGACGTGTACCGCGACGCCCTCGACCAGGCCGGGCCGGAGCTGAGCCGGGTCAAGTTCCTCGAGACGCTGGACTCGATGCAGTACGACAACGGCCTGGCCAACCCCATCGACTTCGGCGGGGACAGGATCGGGGCCGACAGCATCATCGTCATCGAGGCCACCGGGGAGGCACCCTGGGAGCGGGAGCTGGTGTCCGAGTGGACATCCAGCTTCGGCTGAGGACCTGAGCCGGTCGGCTCGCGCAGATGGAAGAGGCACTCACCTTCGTGGTGGTCGGGATCGCGGGGGATCCACGTACGCTCTGCTCGCGCTCGGCCTGGTGCTGGTCCACAGCGTGTCGCGGGTCCTCAACTTCGCCCAGGGAGCGTTCGGCACCCTGGCGGCCTTCGTCGCCGCCAGCATCGCCATCGGTCACGACCTGCCGTGGCCCCTGGCGGTGGTGGCTGCGGTCGTGGTCGGTGCAGCTGTTGGGGCTGCCACGGCCTGGGTGCTGCTCGGACGTGACGGCGGGATCTTGCCCCCACTGGTCGGCACGGTCGGCCTGCTCTCGGCGATCACGCTCGTCGAGGCCCGCTGGCTGGGTGGAACCCGTGACTTTCCCACGCCGGTGCACGGCAGGGGAGTCGAGCTCGCCGGCGTCGTGATCACCCCGACCCGAATCCTCGTGGTCGCGGTGGCGGCCGCGGCCGGTCTGGTGCTGTGGCTCGCCCCGCAGCGCACGCGCATCGGGCTGGCCGTGCGGGCAGGTCCGGACAACCGCGCCGGCGCTCGCATCGTCGGGCTCGACCCACGCCGCCTCGAGGTGGCGGCGTGGAGCGCGGCCGGGGTCCTCGGCGCGCTGGCCGGTGTGCTGTCGGGTTGGATGACGCAGACGATCACACCCGGGTTCCTCACCGGGGTGCTCCCCCAGGCCTTCGCCGGCGCCATGCTCGGTGGGATGGTCAGCCTTCCCGGAGCGATCCTCGGGGGGTTGGTGATCGGCGTGGCCGAGAGCCTCACCCGGCTCTATTGGGGCGATGCCCCCGGCTCGCCCGAGCTGGTGGTGTTCCTCGTGCTCGGTACGGTGCTGCTCCTTCGTCCCGAGGGGCTGTTCACGCGGGCGCGCCGTGGGCTGGCGGTCGAGGGATCGGAGTCGCTGGTTCGGCTCCTGCCCATGCTGGGCGACCCTCGACCAGGGCGGGCATCCACCACCGTCGCGTCCCCGGCCACGCCGCTGCTCGCCCTGGTCGCCGCCGTGGTGCTGGCCGGAGCGGTGGCGGGCCCCGATGCGTTCAGGCTCTCGGCGGTGCCGCTGCACGCCGTGCTCGCGCTGAGCGTGAACTTCCTCGCATCGGCCACCGGCCAGCTGTCCCTGGGACATGCTGGCCTGTTCGGCCTCGGGGCATTCGGCGCCGCCATCGCCACGACCAGCTGGGGGCTCCCACCGCTACTCGGCTTCGCCGCCGGGCCGGTGCTGGCCGGTGGCGCGGCGGCCGTGCTCGGCGCCGCGGCGCTGCGGGTGCGTGGCCTGTACCTGGCCGTGCTCAAGCTCGCGTTCGGCGTCGTCCTGCAGGCGTTCGTGTTCCCCACCGAGGCGTTCTCCCAGGGTGGCGCCGGCCTCACCGTCGCCCGCCCCGAGCTGGGTCCCTTCGACCTGGCCGACGACGGCACCTTCCTGGCAGCGTGTCTGATGCTCGCCATCCTGGTGTGGGTCGTGCTCCGCCGGTTGGAGCGCGTGCCGCTGCTGCGGGGGATGGTGGCCATCCGGGAGAACCAGACCGCCGCCGCGGCCCGGGGCATCGACGCCACCCGCCTGGGCATCGTCGGCTTCGCCATCTCGGGCGTGCTGGCCGGGCTCGCCGGCGCCACCTTCGCCTTCCGCCAGGGCATCGTCGTCGCCTCCGTCTTTCCCGTCCAGTTGTCCCTCACCCTGGTCATCTGGGTGGTGCTTGGCGGGCTCGGCTCCCGGTGGGGGGTGGTGGCGGTGACCGCTGCCTTCACGCTCGTCGACCTCTACGCCAGCGGCAGCAACCAGCTGGTCACCCTGGTCGCCGCGCTGGGCGTGGTGCTCATGATCGGCCGATACCCGCTCGGCGCCGGTGGTGCACTGCGGTCGCTCGTCGAGCGGCGGCGAGGTTCGCGGCCCGTGGTCGCCGATGGCGGCGGTGTGGCCGCGGTCTCCGATGCTCCGGTGCCGGCGCGGCCGTCCGCTCCGGTGGCGGTCCGGCTCCCTGACGACACCCTCGTGCGACCCGTGCTCCTCGCCGCTCGTGAGATCACCGTGCGATTCGGCGGGAACGTCGCCATCGACTCCCTGTCCTTCGACGTCCACCCCGGCGAGGTCGTCGGCATCCTCGGACCCAACGGCGCCGGCAAGACCACCACCTTCAACGTCGTGAGCGGGTTCGTCCCACTCTCACGCGGCGAGGTGTGGTTCCGGGGTCGGGCCGTGTCGGCGCTCAGCCCGTCCGAGCGGGCCAGGGCCGGCCTCGGACGGTCCTTCCAACAGGGTGGCCTCTGGCTGTCCGAGACCGCACACAGCAACCTGCTGATGGCCCAGTACGCCAGCGGGACCGGTGTCAGCTTCGGCGACGTGGTGAGCGTGGCGCCGGTCCAGGCCCGCATCGACCGCCGCCGCGCCGCGGTGGCCGACGAGGTGCTGGAGGTGCTGGGCCTCGGCTATGCGGCGAGGCGCCCCGTGGGCACCCTGCCCTACGGGCACCGGAAGATCCTGGAGATCGGCTGCGCAGTGGCCACCCGCCCGGTGGTGATCCTGCTCGACGAGCCGGCCGCCGGCCTGCACGGCGCCCAGAGCGAGTGGGTCGCGCAGGCCATCACCGCCCTCCGGCGCGAGCTCGGCATCACCGTCGTGGTGATCGAGCACGACGTCGCGCTCGTGCGGGAGGTGTCGGACCGCATCTACGTTCTCGACTTCGGTCGCCTGCTCACCGAGGGTCGGCCTGATGAGGTGCTCGCCCTGCCCGAGGTCATCGAGGCGTACCTCGGTCAAGGGGCGGAGCCCCGACTCGGCGGGGCGGTGGCCAGGTGACCGCTACGCTCTCGGTGCGGGGTCTGTCCGCCGGCTACGGCGGCGTGACGGTCATCCATGACGTCGACCTCGACGTGGACACTGACGCCTTCGTGGCCGTGGTCGGCGTCAACGGTGCCGGGAAGACGACCACCCTGCGGGCGATCATGGGGCTGGCAGACATCTTCGGCGGCACCGTCGAGCTGGGCGGCGAATCGCTGGTGGGAGCGCGGACCAGCGATCGGGTCCGGGCCGGCCTCGCGCTGTGCCCGGAGGGTCGGGAGGTCTTCCCCAGCCTCACCGTGGAGGAGAACCTGCTCACCGGCGCCATCGCCGGCGACGACTGGACCGGGCGGGCCGATGCGCTCGGCCGGGTGTACGAGCTCCTGCCCCGGCTCGGGGAGCGCCGGAGCCAGGCCGCCGGCACCATGTCTGGGGGCGAGCAGCAGCAGCTGGCGCTGGGGCGGGCGCTCATGAGCGGGACCACGGTCCTGCTCGTCGACGAGGCCTCGCTCGGTCTGGCACCCGTCATGGTCGACTGGGTCTTCGAGATCCTCGGCGCCATCCACGCATCAGGCACCGCGGTCATGGCCGTGGAGCAGAACATCCGCATCAGCGCGGTGGCCACACAGATCGTGGTGCTCGAGCAGGGGACCGTCACCGACCGGCTCGAGGCCGACGAGGTCGGCAGCGGATTGCACGAGGCCGCCAAGGCGGCTTACTTCGGAACCGGAGGGACCTGAAATGAGTGAGACCGAGATCGACACCACCGAGGATGCGACCCGGTGGTCGACTGGCGGGCGCTGCGCGAGCTGGTCAGCGACGATGCCGGAGAGCATGCGCGCCGGCGTCGTTCGGTGGCGCTGACCATTGCACTCGTCTCCTGAATCGGGGCGTTCGTGCTCGTGTGGATCACCTGGGACCAGGTGGCGAGCCGCAACGTCGTCGCCGACCAGCTCCCGTTCCTGGCCAGCAGCGGCCTGGCGGCCATCGTGGCCGCCATCATCGGCGGTGCCGCGTTGGTCGTGGCCTTCCTCCCGACAGGACCTGCGTCGTCCGGGTGAGCGTGGGCGGTCCCGGACGAACTAGCCGCCGACGTAGGTCTCGATGCGCTCGGCCAGCCGGTGCAGCACCGAGGCCACGGTGTCGAGCTCGTCGACCGTTGCGTCAGCGAGCAGCTCGGCGAAGATCTGCCGCCGGGCGCGGCGATGCGCCTCCAGGGCCAACCGCCCACCCTCGTCGATGACCACGACCCATCCTCGGCGGTCGGTCGGGTGCGGCTCCCGGCGGGCCAGGCCGGCCTCCTCGAGCGCCTGGACCTGCCGGCTCACCGTCGACACGTCCAGACAGAGGTGGTCGGCCAGCTCACCCACCCGCCACGACCGCTCGCCGAGGCGGACGAGCAGGACGTAGGCCGAACGGTCGAGGCGGACGCCGGCCTCGTCGGCCACCCTCTCGGTGAAGCGGGGCAGCGTCGCCCAGCGCACGACCCGGCTCAGCGAGTCGGTCAGGTCGACGACGTTCGGGGCGATCGGTTCCATCTCGGTCAGGTTACTGTGCGGAGCTGCGGAAGTTGTATCGTGCACCTTCTGGGCGATACAACGATGCGCCCGCATCCGATGTCCTGGAGGGCCTTGAACATGAACGATGCCGCAGCGGCACCTGACGCGCAGCTCACCCACCGGGAGGTCCTGGTGGTGATGAGCGGGCTCATGCTCGGCATGCTCGTGGCCGCACTCGGTCAGACCGTCGTCGCCACCGCCTTGCCGACGATCGTGGGCGAGCTCGGCGGCCAGGACCAGCTGGCGTGGGTGGTGAGCGCAACGCTGCTCACCTCCACCGCCTCGACGCCGCTGTGGGGCAAGATGAGCGACCTGTACGGCCGGCGGCCGCTGTTCCAGGCCGCCATCGTGGTCTTCCTCGTCGGGTCGGTGCTGTGCGGGCTCTCGCAGACCATGGGCCAGCTCATCGGCTTCCGCGCTGTGCAGGGCCTCGGGATCGGAGGCCTGATGGCCCTGTCGCAGGCCATCATCGGCGACATCGTCTCGCCCCGCGAGCGGGGCCGCTACCAGGGCTACATCGGCTCGGTGTTCGGCGTGTCGAGCGTCGGCGGACCGCTCATCGGCGGCTTCCTCGTCGATGGCCCGGGCTGGCGCTGGTGCTTCTACGTCGGCGTGCCCATCGGCATCGCCGCCTACGTGGTGACCAACCGGGTGCTCACCATGCCGTTCGCCCGTCGCGACCACCAAATCGACTACCTCGGGGCCGCGCTCATCGTCGGTGGCGTCTCCCTCCTGCTGCTCTTGCTCTCCCTCGGGGGCAGCGAGTTCGAGTGGGGCTCGACCGAGATCGCGGGCATGGCGGTCGGCAGCGCGGTGCTGCTCACGCTGGCCGTGGTGCAGGAGCGACGGGCGGCCGAGCCGATCATCCCGCCTCGCCTGTTCCGTATCCCGACGTTCCGGATCACCAGCCTGGCGGGCTTCATCGTCGGTGTGGCCATGTTCGGGGCCATCGTCTACCTGCCCCAGTACCTCCAGATCGTCAAGGGTCAGAGCCCCACCCGATCGGGTCTGCTCACCATCCCGCTGATGATCGGCCTCATGGGGATGTCGATCGGGTCGGGTCGGGTCATCACCCGCACCGGTCGCTACAAGGTGTTCCCGGTGGTGGGCCTGATCGTGGTGGCCATCGGCTTGTCGCTGTTCTCCCTGCTCGGCGTCGACACCCCGCTTCCGGTCGCCGGCGCCTACATGCTCGTCCTCGGAGCAGGTCTCGGCATGGTCATGCAGGTGCTCGTGCTCGCCGTCCAGAACGCGGTCGAGCACCGCGACCTCGGCACGGCGACGTCGGCGGCGACCTTCTTCCGCTCGATGGGCGGGGCCCTCGGCGTGGCCGTCTTCGGGGCGCTGCTGTCGAACCGGTTGGGCCGGTACATCCCCGAGCGACTCGCCGCTGCCGGGGTCGAAGACCGAGCCGGCGGCGGGGACCTGCTCGGGACACCGGATGCGATCGCTGCGCTGCCCGGCCCCGTGCGGGACGCCGTGCTCGGCGGCTTCGCCGACAGCCTGTCCGACATCTACACCATCGCCATCCCCATCGCGTTGGTCGGCTTCGTCGTCGTCCTGTTCCTGCCTGAGCTCCCGCTGCGCACCTCGGTTCGGGACCAGGAACCGGTGGTCACCGACGGCGAAGCGGTCAGCGCCGCTTTCGAGACCTCGTTCGTCGACGACAACGCTGACGTCCCGGATCTCACCGAGAGCGGGGTTCAGGCTTTCGACCGCCAGACCGACGCCACCGGCAACCCCTGACCGGGGGCCGCTGCCCAGCCGGGCCGGCCAGCCGGCCCGGACGGTGATACCAGTGGTACGCGGATGTTGCATCGTGCAGCACCTCGCGTGCCACCGGGAGGACCGATGACGGTCACCGACCTGCCGCCCGCCACCGATGCCGCGGAGGTGCCGGACCACCACGTGGTCATCATCGGCGCCGGCTTCGGCGGCATCGGCGCCGCCATCGAGCTCGAGCGGGCCCGTCGAGGAAGTGGCGGGGCATCCCCTCCTGGCGCTCGATCGACATGCGCCGGGTCGTCACGGACCGTTCAGGGTGGGTGAGGGTGGTCATGTTGGCTCCTTGGTCGACGTCGGTCACCGGAGGTGTCCAGGACACCGTAACCGAAACGATGTCACGGCGATACCTCGTTGTTGCATCGCCACGCAGCGGGTGGCATGGTGGGGAACCGAGGCGCGACCACGACGACTCGGTGCTGGCCGACCTGTACCGCTACTTCCACGCGGAGGAGCGGCGCCACGCCAACGCCGAGCTCGCGCTGATGCGGCGCTGGGACATGCTCGACGGCGACGGCCCTCCCGAGCCCGACATCAGCATCCGCCTGGCGATGGACTGGTTGGACCGCTACGCGGACTCGCTGCCCCTCGCGGTGCTCGGCGCGGCGATCCCGATGCTCGAGGTCGCCCTCGACGGTGCCCTGCTCAAGTTCCTCACCGACGAAGTGGCCGACCCGGTCTGCCAGCAGGTGTTCGAGCTGGTCAACAACGACGAGTCCCGGCACCTCGCGGTGGGCTACCACGTGCTCGAGGTGCTCGGTCGCGATCCCCTCCACGTCCATGCCATCACCGCGGCGCGGGTGCTGCTGTCGCCCGCGGTGCTCGCCTCGCTGCCGGCGGCCGTGCCCCTGTTCTCCCACGCCCGAGACAACATCGTGGGCATGGGTCTGGACGAGGCCAAGCTGGCCGAGGCGCTCGGTCGGTTCGAGAAGGTGGGGGACCGCCAGCCCGACGTGCGCCGGAACCCGTCGTACCTCGCACTCAAGGAGTTCGGCAAGATGGTGGTCGACCGCAGTCATCCGTACCACCTGCTGAGCGACCGGGTCACGCGGGCGATGGCCCACTACCCCCGGAGGTTGCTGCGCCGACCGCCGTCGTGGATCGACCAGCTCACCTACGAGCCCGTGGTCTGACGTGGCCGTCGATGCCATCCCTCGCCTCAACCGGTCCCAGCTGCCGGGCATCGTGGACTTCGCCGGGCCCGTGACCCCTGCGAGCACCCTGGTGGTGGCCGGCGGGGATCCCGACGCCGTCGTGGCCTGTGTGGGCTCCGACCGCGACGCTCGACGCTGTGGTCGCCCTGGCTGCCGCCGGTCGTCGAGTGAAGGTCTTCGAGGACCGACCCCGCCTCGTGCTCCCCGAGGGTCGTCGGGTGCCCGGGCGGGCCGAGCTCCTCGCGGCCGCAGCCGGACCTCGGCGCGTGGCCGCCGCCTGCAGCGCCCGGATCCCGACGCTGCCCCTGGTCCGTCGCGGCCTCGCTGGCGCGCCCGTCCGGGCCCACCGCCTCGCCGGGTCGCACCAGCGCCGCCGGCTCGTGCCCGATCCGTGGATGCGCCGTCAGCTCACGCCCTCACGCCACGACCACCGCCCCCCGCTCCGCTCCGACGGCTACTACCGGGCGCTGGCGAGCGGGCGGGCACAGCTGGTGAGCTGGCCGATCGCTCGCATCACGACCGACGGCATCCGGACCTGCGACGGGCTCGAGCACCGCATCGACCACCTCGTCGTGGCCGGCTGAGCTCCCGCCGCAGCGGCGCCTGCCCCGCCGGATCAGGCGGTGGAGGCCTCGTCCGTGGAGGCGATCTCGGCGCTGGCCATGTCGCCGAACAGGAACGCGAGCAGCTCGGGGTCGGCCAGGATCGCCCAGTCCGGCGCCATGAGCTTCGCGTACCGCTCGAAGTACAGGAGCTGCTTCGCCACGAGCACCAGCTCCTGCGGCAGGCGGACCTCGTAGCGGGTGCCGATGCGAACGATGTCGATCAGCACCTGCCCGTAGCTGATCTCCGACAGCGGCTGGCCGAGGATCGGCTCGACGATCTCGGCGATGTCGGCAGCGGACTGCTCCAGGCTCGTCGGGTTGAGCACGGCCCCATGTCGAAGATCGCTTGGGCCACCGCCTCGAAGTCGCCGGACACGAGCAGGGCCGGCAGGCCGCGCCGCACGATCTCGCGCGTCTCGTCGTCGAAGGACCCGCAGATCCCGAAGTCGAGGAAGACCACCTCGCCGTCGGTGTCGAGCATCAGGTTGCCGGCGTGCACGTCACCATGGAAGAAGCCGTGCACGAGCGCCGCCTCCAGCCACGCCCGCACCTCGCGCTTGAGCGCGGCTCCCAGGTCCCATCCGGTGGCCTGCCAGCTCGACCAGGTCGTCGATCTTGTACCCGTGCATGCGCTCCATGGTCAGCACGCGCGGGCTGGTCAGCTCCCAGTGCACCGTCGGGACCCGCACCCGCCCGGTGCGTGGCCGGCGGCGACGATCCGACCGAAGCGCTCCATGGAGCGGGCCTCGACGATGAAGTTGAGCTCCTCGCTCAGCGTGGTGGCGAAGTCCTCCACCACCGCCACCGGATTGGCCATGCGCCCCTTGGCCGAGACCTTGTCGAGGACGCGGGCGAGCTTGAGCAGGATCCGCAGGTCCGACGACAGGATCTTGCCGATCCCCGGGCGCTGGACCTTCACCACCACGTCGGACCCGTCGTGCAGGGCGGCGGCGTGGACCTGGGCGATCGACGCCGACGCCATCGGCGTGCGGTCGAACGAGGCGAACAGCTCGTCGTGGTGGCCGCCGAGCTCGGCCTCGATCACCTCCACGATGTGGCGTAGGCCACCGGGGGCACGCTGTCGAGGCACGCGCGCAGCTCGTCGGCCAGGACGTCGGGGAACAGGCCAGGGCTCGAGGCGACCAGCTGCGCGAGCTTCACGTAGGTGGGGCCGAGCTCCTCGAAGGACTGGCGGAGCGCCACCGCGCCGCGTTCGGCGCGGGGCCGCGGCCCCGGGCACAGGGTGCGCGCGGCGGCCCGGCCGAGGAGGCGAGCGGTGGAGGCGGCGCGCCCCACCTCGCGGAGTCGCAGGCGCTCGATCTCGCTCGGAACCAGACGTTCGATCCGCACGGCAACCTCCTGATGCTGATACAGTGCCGTCTCATCGTTGCATGCGGCGTCTCCCGGTGCCGCATCGGGAGCACTGGGGGTCCAGGATGACCGTGACCGAAGCGAGCCCGAAGGTGCCGCCACCACGGGCCCCCGGCGACGCCGACCCGTGGGAGGTGCAGCTCGACCTCGGGGGCAGCGGCCCCGGTGACGCAGCTCGACTGCTGGAGATCGCCTCCACCCTGGTGCGCCACGGCGCCGTGGTCGCCGTCCGGCGCGGTCCCTTCATCGTGCTGCGGCTGCGCCGACGGGCCCCCGCGCCCTCCCCGTGGCGCTGCGGCGCAGCTTCGCCGACCTCGGGCCCACGTTCGTGAAGTTCGGGCAGCTCGTCGCCTCGAGCCCCGGGCTGTTCCCCGACGTGGCCGCCAACGAAATCCGCAGCCTCCTCGACGAGGTCCCCACCATCGCGGCCCGCGACGTCCATCGCATCGTCGAGCGGGCGCTCGGCCGTCCCGTCGGCGTGGCCTTCGCCGCGTTCGACGACGTACCGCTCGCCGCCGCATCGATCGCCCAGGTCCATCGGGCCCGGCTCGCCGACGGCACCGACGTGGTCGTCAAGGTCCGCCGCCCGGGGCTCCGCAACCGGGTCGCCCGGGACACCCGGATCCTGCGGATGCTGGCGACGGTGCTGGGACGCGCCGGTGGCCGCGGTCAGATCATGAACCTGGTCGCCATCGTCGACGACTTCACCGCCACCTTGCGCTACGAGCTGGACTTCCGGAACGAGGCCCGCTGGATGGCGCAGTTCCGGTCCAACCTCGAGACCTTCGACGACAACCGCCACGTGACGACGCCCATGCCGATCGAGGGCATGTGCACCCAGCGCGTGCTGGTGATGACCTACGTGGACGGGCACCCGGTCGACCGCCTGGACCTGCTGGCCGAGTCCGGCCACGACTTCGAGGAGCTGCTGCGCCTCGGCGTGCGCGCCTGGCTCGAGTCGGCCTTCGAGCACGGCTTGTTCCACGGCGACGTGCACGCGGACAACCTGTTCCTCACCCCCGATGGCAAGGTCGCACTCCTGGACTTCGGTATTGTGGGCCACCTGGAGCCGGCGATCCGGGGGGCGCTGCGCGACGCCCTCCCCGGTCTGCTGCTCGCCGACGACCCGCGGAGCGTGGTGGAGGCGTTCTTCGCCCTCGGTGCCGTCACCGGGCTGATCGACATCGAACGTGCGGCCGAGGACGTGCGCCGGCTGGTCGCGCCGCTGTCGGAGAAGCCGCTCTCGGAGATCAGCTACGGCGAGCTGCTGTCCGACGTGTTGCAGGTGGCCGGTCGCCACCGGGTCCGTCTCCCCCGGGAGCTGGTGCTCGTGATCAAGCAGAACCTCTACTTCGAGCGCTACGCCAAGCTCCCGGCCCCCGGCTACCAGATCCTGTCCGATCCTCGCCTGCTCACGTTCCTCCTGCCCCAGTACGAGGTGCCGGTGCCGCGGCCGGTGCTCACCACCCGACCCCGCACCCGCCCGCTGGACGGCGATCCCGGTGCCGGCCTCCTCGTCGAGGCGGTCCGCGACGACCGCTTCGGCTGGGAGTACGATCCGAAGCGTCCCGAGCTGCGCAAGCTCTACGCGAAGGCCAAGCACAAGCAGTGGAACGCCAGTGTCGACATCGACTGGTCCATCGAGGTCGATCGCGAGGACCCCGGCGGGCTGTCGGAGTACCTGCCGGTGATGGCGGCCGACGCCTTCGACTCCTTCACCGATGCCCAGAAGCGCGAGGCCGGTCACGTGTTCAACACCTGGCTGACGTCGCAGTTCCTGCACGGTGAGCAGGGCGCGCTGCTCGCCACCTCCAAGCTGGTCGCCCAGGTCCCTGACGTCGACGCCAAGTTCTACGGTGCCACCCAGGTAATGGACGAGGCCCGCCACGTCGAGGCCTACGGGCGGTACCTGAACGAGAAGCTGGGCGAGATCCACCCGATCAACCCGAACCTCCAGCAGCTCCTCGAGATCATCGTGGCCGACCCGCGTTGGGACGTCACCTACCTCGGCATGCAGATCATCGTCGAGGGTCTGGCCCTGGCTGCGTTCGGGCTGATCCACCAGTTCTCGACCGAGCCGCTCATCAAGCAGATCACGCGCTACGTGATGGCCGATGAAGCCCGCCACGTCGCCTTCGGTGCCCTGGCCCTGTCCGGCTACTACGACGAGCTCACCTCGGCGGAGCGGAGGGAGCGCCAGGCCTTCGTCCTCGAGGCGTCGTGGCTGATGCGCGACCGGTTCCTGGCCACCGAGGTGTGGGAGCGTCTCGGCATCGCGCCGTCCGATGGCCTGCTCGATGCCAGCCGCTCGCCGATGATGCAGATGTTCCAGCACCTCCTCTTCGCCAAGATCACCCCGAACCTCACGAAGGTCGGGTTGATGGACGAGAAGCTGCGCGATCGCCTCGTGGCGATCGGGGCCATCCCGTCGTCGTGACCTCTCACGACGAGAGCCCGTCCGCGCTCGGGCGCGCGCGAAACTGGTGCCCATGACCGAAACCTCGTGCCTCACGGCGCTCGGTCTCCCGCCCGTCCCCTCGAAGGTCCTCGACCCGTACCTCGACGCGGCGGCCACCTGCTTCGCCCGCCACGGGTTGCGCCGCACGCGCGTGACCGACATCGCCGAAGAGGTCGGCGTCTCCCGGGTGACCGTCTACCGCCAGGTCGGCACGACGGAGGACGCCGCCCGCCTGCTGCTGGCCCGTGAGCTCGACCGGCTGGTGAACTCGGTTCTCCCGACGCTCGTCGCGGTTGAGGACGCCGACGGGATCGTCACCGTCATCGCGTCGGCGGTCGACTTCGCCGTGAACCACCCGGTGATGCGCAAGGTGCTGCAGGACGAGACCGATCTCGTCGGTGCGTTCGTCATGAGCGAGTTCAGCACCGTCCTCGACCGGCTGCTCCTCCTCGCCGAGCCCGTCGTCCGGCGCCTGGAGGTGGTCGCGGGCGCCCGGGACCTCGACGTGCCGGTGCTGGCCGAGTGGGTGGCTCGGGTGGTGCTGACCATGGTGGTCGCCCCTCCGGCGGTGCCCCCCGAGGAGTTCCTCCGCTCCGTCCTGCGCCCGCTGCTGGCGGCCGGCCGCCGTCAGGGCTGAGCCACCGGCCCGCCTTCGGCGACCTCCACGGTCCAGCGATGGTGGGGCTGCAGCCGGTAGGGCCGGGAGCGGGGCCGGTCCAGCACCCGAGCGAGGGCATCCGGGGCGAGCATGTCGTCGATGCCGCCGCGGGCTCGGGCGTCGACGGCGTCGCCCAGGGGGCCGTCGAGCAGTTCGGCGAGCATCGCCGGGAGGCTGTCGGGGTCCTCGATCATCCATGAGTGCCCGGCGCCGTCCACGGTGACGAGGGTGGCCCCCGCTGCGGCGGCGGCGCCACGGGCGAACGGGTACCAGATGGCCAGGTCCCGGTTGCTGTGCCCCACGATGACCGGGACGCCGGCCTCTCGCAGCGCCCGCAGCCGCTGGTCGGATCCCTGGTCGCCGATGGTGGCGACGAAGGCGGCGGGCAACGACGGCAGCGAGCGGAGTCGGTCGCCGAGGGAGGGCGGCGGCCAGGCGGGCGAAGGCGCCGGCGTCACGACGCGTCCGCACCAGGGTGGAGGCGATGTCCACGCCGAGCAGGCCGATGCCGAGCGGGAGCAGCCGGGGCACGGAGCGCCCGAGCCGGGTGAAGCGGTCGAACCCGCCCCCGATGGCGGCGTTGGCCGGGATCACCGCCAGCACCCGGTCGGGTTCGGCGGCAGCCACGTCGGTGACGATGCGGCTCCCGACCCGATGGCCGTCCGGGAGCACGATCTCGCGTCGGCTGCAGGCGTGGCGGCTTGTTCGTGATCGCCTCGGCGATCGAGGCCATCTCGTCCCGGGGTGCCGTGCGCTGCTCGGCCGCGATGATCGTCATGCATGCATGATACGCAACCGTCTCATCGTCTCGCGGCCGCGGCTGTTCGCTTCTCGGCGTCGGGTAGGCGGGTACCGCGATCAGCTCCGGCCAGGAGCGGGAGCGAACGCAGGATCGTCGATCGGACCGGAACCGAGCGCCGTCCCGCCGTAGAGGTGATCGAAGTCGGCGAAGATCGTGTCGAGGGGCAGGTCGGCGTACACGCCCCGGTCGAGCGTGTACTCCATGTACCGGCGACCGTCTCCGGCGAACGCGTGCAGCAGCGCGTCGCTCTGGCCGTCGAACTCGAGCGGTTCGGTCCCGAAGCGTGCGCACAGCTCGGCGTTGAACGCCGGCGACGCCTTGCGCCACCGTCCGTCGATCCAGAGGACCCCGTACCCGTGCCAGTGGAAGACGTCGGTGCCCATGCGCTCGGCCAGCACCCTCGACTGGAGGTGGTTGCGGACGTCGGCGAAGCCGAGCCGGGACGGGATGCCCGCGGCGCGGGCCCCAGCCACGAGGAGGACGGCCTTGGGTACGCACCACCGCTGGCTCCCGGCCAGGACCGCGGAGGCCCGGTAGTCGCTCCGGTCCCGGGTGATGTGGTGGGGGTCGTACCAGATGCGGTCGCGAACCGCAGCGAAGATCGCGGCCGCCCGCCCGGCATCGGAGTCGGTGCCGGCGGTCACCTCCTCGACGAACTGGCGAACGGCGGCGTCGCCGTGGTCGAGGAAGTCGGTGGCGGCGAGGTCGCGCGGCTCTGGTGGGGAGGCGGGATCGACCGCCCCAGCCTCCAGCGGGTCCTGTGGCATCCACGGTCCTGTCTCGTGTGGGAGAGTGCGGACCGCACAGTACTCCCGGCTCCTCGCCCGTGACGCCCTGGCCACGACATGCAACGCGGATCGTCCGCTGTGCCGGGGGAGGTCGGAACCCGTTAGGATCGCCGCCGTGCGCACGGGGGATACGGGATGACAGGCGTACAGGTCGAGCGTGAGGGAGCCGTGGCGCTGGTCGAGCTGCGTCGACCACCGCACAACTTCTTCGATGCGACGTTGATCTCCGAGCTCGCCACCGCCGCCGAGGAGCTGGACGCAGACCCGCACTGCCGGGCGATCGTGCTCGCCGCCGAAGGCCGCTCGTTCTGTGCCGGGGCCGACTTCTCCGGCCAGGCGCCTGCGGCAGGGTCGTTCGCATCCGGCGGCAGCGGTGCTGGTTCCGTCGGTGCGGGCTCGCTGTACCACGAGGCGCTGCGCCTCTTCGCCATCGCCACCCCGATCGTGGCCGCGGTCCACGGTCCCGCCATCGGCGGCGGGCTGGGCCTCGCATTGGTCGCCGACTTCCGCATCACCTGTCCCGAGGCCAGGTGGTCGGCGAACTTCGCCAGGCTCGGGTTCCATCCCGGGTTCGCCCTCACCGTGACGTTGCCGGAGCTGGTCGGCGGGCAGCACGCCCGCCGCCTCTTCTTCACCGGCGCCCGGATCGACGGTCGGGAGGCCGCCGCCATCGGGCTCGCCAACGAGTGCGTCGACTCCGTCGACGCCGTCCGTCCGCGGGCCGTCGAGCTGGCCACCGAGATCGCCGGCTCGGCGCCGCTGGTGGTGCAGGCGGTGAAGCGCACCCTCGCCGGCGATCGGATCGACCGGCTGCGGGCCGCCACCGACCACGAGCTGGCCGAGCAGGTCCGGCTGCTCGCCACCGACGACGCCCGCGAGGGCATCGCCGCCTACGCCGAGCGGCGCCCGCCGCAGTTCCAGGGCCGGTAGGGCACCGGTCACGACCAGGCAGTGCCAGGGGGAAGAGGATGGACCAGCTCGAGGGGAAGGTCGCCGTCGTCACCGGCGGGGGCAGCGGCATCGGCCGTGCCGTGGCCACGCAGCTCGCCGACGCGGGCATGCACGTCGTGGTCGCCGACGTGCAGGAGGACGCGCTCGACGCCACGGTCGCCGCGCTCGTCGGGGCAGGGCACCGGGCCATCGGCGTGCGCACCGACGTCTCCGACGGCGAGTCGGTGCAGGCCCTGGCCGACGCGGCGATCGCCGAGTTCGGTGCCGTGCACGTGGTCCACAACAACGCCGGCGTCGGCGTGGGCGGGCCGATCTGGACCCACACCGAGCGCGACTGGGAGTGGGTGCTCGGCGTCAACCTCTGGGGGGTCATCCACGGCATCCGCGTGTTCGTGCCGATCATGCTCGAGCAGGGCGGCCCGGCCCACGTGGTCAACACGGCGTCGATGGCCGGGCTGATCTCGGTGCCCTACCTCGGCGCCTACAACGTCTCCAAGCACGGTGTCGTCACGCTCAGCGAGACCCTCCACCGCGACCTGCGGCTGGCCGGCAGCGAGATCGGCGTGTCGGTCCTGTGCCCGGGCCTCGTGGCCACCAACATCTTCGAGTCCCAGCGCAACCGGCCGGCCGACCTCACCGACGACGGCCGGGCCACCGGCCTGTCGGCCCTGCTGGAGGGCGCCGGCGAGAGCCGGGCCACCGAGGACGCCATCGGGTCCTTCGGCCAGGTGCTCTCGCCCGACGAGGTCGGGGCCGTCGTCGTCGACGCCGTGCGCACCGACCGCTTCTACGTCCTCACCCACCCCGACACCACCCGCACGCTCGTGCGCACCCGCCTCGACGACGTCGTCGAGGCCCGCCACCCGAGCCCGCTGCGGGCCTGACCGAACCACCCCCGAACCCGCCCCCGAGGTGCACCGAACATGAGATCACCGTTGCTGGCGCCGCCGCTGCCGTCCGGCGTCGACACCACCAGCGAGCAGTTCGCCAAGAACCGAGCCGACGTCCTCGAGCAGCTCGAGGTCATCGATCAGCTCCTGGCCGAGGCCGAGGCCGGCGGCGGCGAGGCGTCGATCGCCCGGATGCGCTCGCGCGGCAAGATGCCGATCCGCGAGCGAATCGCCAACGTGCTCGACCCCGACACGCCCTTTCTCGAGATCTCGGCGCTCGCCGGCTACGGCTCGGACTACACCGTCGGCGGCGGCATGGTCGTCGGCATCGGCGTCATCGCCGGCGTCGAGTGCGTGATCATGGGCAACGACCCCTCCGTGCTCGGCGGGGCCCTGACCCCCTACGCGGGCAAGAAGTGGTCGCGGGCCATCGAGATCGCCCGCGACAACCACATGCCCTACATCAGCTTCGTGGAGTCGGCCGGCGCCGACCTGCGCATGGGCGGGGCGGGCAGCAGCGGGCCGAAGACCCAGACCACCCACTTCGCCGAGTCCGGCCGGCCGTTCTACGAGATGATCGAGCTGTCGAAGCTCGGCATCCCGTCGGTATGCGTCGTGTTCGGCTCCTCGACGGCCGGCGGCGCCTACCAGCCCGGCCTCTCCGACTACGTCATCGTCATCAAGGAGCAGTCGAAGGTCTTCCTCGCCGGCCCGCCGCTGGTGAAGATGGCCACGGGCGAGGAGTCCGACGACGAAACCCTGGGCGGTGCCGCGCTGCACGCCGAGGTGTCCGGCCTCGGCGACTACTTCGCCGAGGACGAGATGGACGCCCTGCGCCTGTGCCGCGAGGTCGTGTCCCATCTCGATGTCGCCAAGCCCGGACCCGAGTCGACCGGTCCCGGCGACCCGCCGATCCACGACCCCGAGGAGCTGCTCGGGCTGGTCAGCCGGGACCTGCGCCAGCCGGTGGACGTGCGTGACGTGATCGCCCGCAGCGTGGACGGCTCCCGGTTCGAGGAGTTCAAGCCCCGGTGGGGGCCGTCGATGATCTGCGGCTGGGCCGAGATCCACGGCTACCCGGTGGGCATCCTCGGGAACAACGGCGTGATCTACCCGGACTCCGCCCAGAAGGCCGCGCACTTCATCCAGCTGTGCAACCAGATCGACACGCCGCTGGTGTTCCTCCAGAACATCACCGGCTTCATGGTCGGCAAGGACTTCGAGGCCGCGGGCATCGTGAAGAAGGGCTCGCAGATGATCAACGCGGTCACCAACTCCACGGTGCCGCACCTCACGGTCATCATCGGCTCGAGCTACGGGGCCGGCACGTACGGGATGTCGGGCCGCGCCTTCGGCAACCGGTTCACGTTCCTGTGGCCCACGGCCAAGATCGCCGTCATGGGCCCGAAGCAGATCGCCGGCGTCATGTCGATCGTCCGCCGGGGCCAGGCCGCTCGCAAGGGGGAGCCCTTCGACGAGGAGCAGGACGCCGCCATCGTGGCCATGGTCGAGGACGCCCAGGAGAAGGGATCGCTCGCCCTGGTCGCCACCGGGGCCATCAGCGACGACGGGATCATCGATCCGCGCGACACCCGCACGGTGCTTGGCCTCACCCTGTCCGCCGTCCGCAACCGCCCCATCGAGGGCGCCGCCAGCTACGGGGTGTTCCGCCTGTGACCCGCTCCCTCTCCTCCGTCCTCGTCGCCAACCGCGGCGAGATCGCCCGGCGGGTGTTCCGTACGGCCCGGGCCATGGGCATGCGCTGCATCGCCGTCTACGTCGACGCCGATGCGGGCGCGCCCTTCGTCACCGAGGCCGACGAGGCCGTCCGCCTCCCCGACGGCGGCTACCTCGACCCGGCGGCGGTCGTGGCCGCCGCCCGGGCTGCGGGCGCCGACGCCATCCACCCCGGCTACGGCTTCCTGTCGGAGAACGCCGGGTTCGCCCGGGCCGTCATCGACGCCGGCATCGCCTGGGTCGGTCCGACGCCCGAGGTCATCGAGTCGATGGGCGACAAGCTGGCGGCCAAGAACATCGCCATCGAGGCCGGGGTGCCCACCCTGCCCTCCTCCGACGACCCCGCCACGGTGGGCGACGTCGGGTTCCCGCTGCTGGTCAAGGCGGCGGCGGGCGGTGGCGGCAAGGGCATGCGCATCGTGGAGTCCGAGGCCGACCTGGCCGAGGCCGTGGCCGCCGCCCAACGCGAGGCCAAGGGCGCCTTCGGCGACGACCGCGTCTTCCTCGAGCGCTACGTGCCGCGGGCCCGCCACATCGAGATCCAGATCCTCGGCGACGAGCACGGCAACCTCATCCACCTGGGCGAGCGCGAGTGCTCCATCCAGCGCCGCCACCAGAAGGTGATCGAGGAGTCGCCGTCCCCGGTCATCGACGCCGAGCAGCGGGCGGCCATGGGGGAGTCGGCGCTGAAGCTGGCCCGCACCCTCGGCTACCGCTCGGCGGGCACGGTCGAGTTCCTCTACGACGAGGACCGCCGGGAGTTCTCCTTCCTCGAGGTCAACACCCGCCTGCAGGTCGAGCACCCGGTCACCGAGGAGGTCACCGGCATCGACCTGGTGCGCGAGCAGCTGCGCATCGCCGCCGGCGAGACCCTCGACCACGACCAGGACGCGGTCACCTTCGCGGGCCACGCCATCGAGGCCCGCCTCTACGCCGAGGACCCGGCGGCGGGCTTCCTGCCGGCCACCGGTGCCCTCGTCGCCTACGAGGAGCCCGTCGACCCGGCCGTCCGCTGGGACAGCGGCGTCACCCAGGGCTCGGTCGTCGGCGTCGACTTCGACCCGATGCTGGCCAAGGTCGTCGCCCACGGCCCGACCCGGGCCGAGGCCGCCGGCCGGCTGGCGCTGGCCCTCGAGCGGCTGCACCTCGGCGGCGTGGTCACCAACCGGGCCTTCCTCGCCGAGACGCTGCGCACGCCCGAATTCCTGGCCGGCGACACCACCACCGACTTCATCGAGCGGGTCGAGCCGCTGCGCGCCCTCGTCCTCGACGAGGAGGGCGTCCGGAGCGCCGCCGTGGCCGCCGCCCTGTGGATCCAGGGCCGCAACCGCGTCGAGGCGGGCGTGCTCGCCAGCCTGCCGAGCGGCTGGCGCAACTCGCCCATGCCGCCCGAGCGGGTCGTGCTCCGCCACGGCGACCACGACGTCGAGGTCACCTACCAGTCCCGCCGCGACGGCTCGTTCGCGGTGGGGGAGGGCACGGCCCGGATCCACGCCTGGTCGCCCACCGGGATCGACGTCGAGGTCGACGGCCGCCGGCGCCACGCCCGGGTCACCGCCGTCGCCGACGCCGTCCACGTGCAGGTCCCGACGGGGACGGTCTCGTTCCAGGTCGTCCCGCGGTTCGTGCCCCCGGGCGCCGATCTCACCGGCGGCGGCCTCCACGCCCCGATGCCGGGCGCGGTGCTCGACGTGCGCTGCGCCGTCGGCGACCGGGTCGAGGCCGGCCAGGTGCTGGTGGTGCTCGAGGCCATGAAGATGGAGCACCACGTCCGCGCGCCCGTCGCCGGCGTGGTGTCCGAGATCCGGGTCGCCGCCGGCGACCAGGTCGACAACGGCGCGACGCTGCTCGTGATCGACGCCGACGAGGAAGGAGGGGACGCCTGATGGCCGACCCGATCCGCATCGCCAACTGCTCCGGCTTCTACGGCGACCGCCTGTCGGCGGCCCGCGAGATGGTCGAGGGCGGCCCGATCGACGTGCTCACCGGCGACTGGCTGGCCGAGCTCACCATGCTGATCCTCCAGCGCACCCGGGCCAAGCGCCCGAACGGCGGCTACGCCCGCAGCTTCGTCGCCCAGATGGAGCAGGTCATGGGCACCTGCCTCGACCAGGGCATCAAGGTGGTCTCCAACGCCGGTGGCCTCGATCCCGACGGCTGCGCCGACGCGGTGGCCGAGGTGGCCGACAAGCTCGGCCTGTCGCCCACCATCGCCTACGTGAGCGGCGACGACATCCTCGGCCGCCTCGACGAGCTGGTGGCCGCGGGCATCGACCTCGCCCACTTCGACACCGGCGAGCCCATCGGCGACATCTCGCGGTTCATCACCGCCAACGCCTACCTGGGGTGCTGGGGTATCGTCGAGGCGCTGAACGCCGGAGCCGACATCGTCGTCACCGGCCGCACCACCGACGCCGCGGTCGTGTGCGGGCCGGCGGCGTGGCACCACGGCTGGGCCCGCGACGACTGGGACGCCCTCGCCGGCGCCGTGGTCGCCGGCCACGTCATCGAGTGCGGCACCCAGGCCACGGGCGGCAACTACTCGTTCTTCACCGAGGTGCAGGGGCTGACCCGCACCGGGTTCCCGTGGGCGGAGATCGCGGCCGACGGCTCGACGGTGATCGGCAAGCACGACGGCACCGGCGGCGAGGTCTCGGTGGGCACCGTGACGTCGCAGCTGCTGTACGAGATCGCGTCGCCGGCCTACCTCGGCCCCGACGTCACCGCCCGCTTCGACACCATCGAGCTGGAGCAGACCGGCCCCGACCGGGTGCGCATCAGCGGGACCAAGGGCGAGCCCCCGCCCCCCACGCTCAAGGTGGCGATGAACGAGCTCGGCGGCTTCCGCAACGAGGTCGGCGTCGCCCTGGTCGGCCTCGACATCGAGGCGAAGGCGGCGCTGATCGAGGCCGCGTTCTGGGAGGTTCTGCCGTACTCGCCCGAGGACTACGCGTCGGTGAGCACCCGCCTGGTGCGCACCGACAAGGAGGACCCGGAGACCAACGAGGAGGCGATGGCCCAGTGGCGGCTGTCGCTCAAGGACCCCGACGAGCGCAAGGTCGGCCGGGCCGTCTTCGACGCCACGGTCGAGCTCGGGCTGTCCACCATCCCCGGCTTCACCGGCCTCGGCGGCGGCGATCAGCACGCCCGCCCCTACGGGGTGTACCGCCCCGCCGTGGTGCCCGCCGACCTCGTGCCCCAGCACGTCGTCGTGCTCGGCGGCGGGAGCCGCACCGTGGTCGAGTCCACCGCACCCGCTGGCGACGTCACGGTCGAGGCCCGCCCCGGCCCGTCGGCCGAGGCGCCGAGCGGCGACACCGTCCGGGCCCCGATCGGGACGATCCTCGGCGCCCGCTCCGGCGACAAGGGCGGCAACGCCAACCTCGGCGTGTTCGCCCGCACCGACGAGGCGTGGGCGTGGCTCGATCAGTTCCTCACCGCCGAGAAGCTGGCCGAGCTGCTGCCCGAGGCGGCCCCACTGCGCATCGACCGGCACCGGCTGGCGTCGTTCCGCTCCCTCAACTTCGTGATCCACGGCCTGCTCGAGGAGGGCGTGGCCGCGTCGACCCGCAAGGACCCGCAGGCCAAGAGCCTAGGCGAATGGCTGCGCGCCCGCCACGTCGACATTCCCACCGCACTCCTGGAAGGACGCTGACCATGGACTTCGACCTGCCCCCCGACGACGACCCCCGCCGCATCGAGGTCCGGCGCTGGCTGGACGAGCACCCGAACGCGTCCGGCGCCGAGCTGGCCGAGGCCGGCTACGTGGTGCCGCACTGGCCGGCGCCGTGGGGCTTCGAGGCCGACCCCATGCACCAGCTCATCATCGACGAGGAGCTGCACCGGGCCGGCGTCCGGCGGCCGGCCGGCATCGGCATCGGCTGGGCCGCGCCCACCATCCTGCTGGCCGGCACCGAGGAGCAGAAGCAGACCTACCTGCCCCGCATCCTCAGCGGCGAGGACCAGTGGTGCCAGCTGTTCTCCGAGCCCGACGCCGGCTCCGACCTGGCGTCGCTGCGCACCCGGGCGGTGCGCGACGGCGACAGCTACATCGTCAACGGCTCCAAGATCTGGACCAGCGGCGGCCACCACAGCCGCTACGGGATCCTCATCGCCCGCACCGACACCGAGGCCCCCACGCACCGCGGCATCAGCTACTTCATCTGCCCCATGGACCTGCCGGGCATGACGCTCGAGCCGATCATCGACATGACGACGGCCCATTCGTTCAACCAGGTGTTCTTCGAGGACGTGCGCCTGCCCGCCGAGAACCTGGTCGGCCAGGAGAACGACGGGTGGCGCCTCACCAAGGTCACCCTCTCCAACGAGCGGGTGATGCTGTCCTCGGCCGGCTCGCTGTGGGGTGCCGGCCCGTCGGCCGCCGACCTCATCGACCTGGTCCGGGCCCAGGGCGGCGTCGACGACCCGCTGCTGCGCCAGCGCCTCGCCGCCCTGCACTGCGAGGCCGAGGTGCTGCGCCTCAACCGGCTCCGCACCCTGTCGGCCCGGCTGAAGGGCCAGACCCCGGGGCCGGAGGCGTCCATCCAGAAGGCCATGGCCGACGAGCACGGCCAGCACGTCATGGAGCTGGCCAAGGACCTGGCCGGCACCGCCGGCGTGCTCGAGGGCTCCGGGCCGCCCGGGCCGGTGCCCGAGGACGCCCGCACCGGCGCCACCGAGATCAACCTCGACAGTAAGCAGTTCCCCGACGTGCACCCGGTGTGGCACTACGGGTTCCTGTTCTCGCCGGCGCTCACCATCGGCGGCGGCACGTTCGCCATCCAGCGGAACATCATCGGCGAGCTCGTGCTCGGCCTGCCCCGCGAGCCGCGGGTCGACCGATGAGCGCCGCCCCCGATCGGGAGGAGACCCGATGACCGACCTCGCCTCCATCACCGCCGACCTGCGCGCCGAGCAGGACTCGCTCGACGCCGTGGTCGCCGACCTGCCGCCCGAGCGATGGGACACGCCCACCGCCAGCCCCGGCTGGTCGGTGCGCGACCAGATCGGCCACCTCACCTACTTCGACGGCACGGCCAAGCTGGCCATCACCGACGCCGACGCCTTCCAGGCCGCGCTGGAGGAGCTCATGGCCTCGGGCGGCGACATGGAGCGGCTCACCCTGTTCCGCGACCTGACGCCCGCGGAGCTGCTCGAGCGGTGGCGCGCCGGACGGGCTGAGCTGCTCGAGGCGGCCACCACCCTGCAGGACGGCCAGCGGGTGCCGTGGTACGGGCCGTCGATGAGCGCCAAGTCGTTCCTCACCGCCCGGCTCATGGAGTGCTGGGCCCACGGCACCGACGTGGTCGACGCGGTGGGCGGCGACCGCCCGCCCACCGACCGTCTCCGCCACGTGGCCCAGATCGGGTTCATCACCCGTGGCTGGACCTACGCCAACCGGGGCGAGGAGGTGCCACCCGGCGACGTCCGGGTCGAGCTCGACCCGCCCGGCGGCGGCGAGCCGTGGACGTTCGGCCCCGAGGGTGCCGAGGCCACGGTGCGCGGCCCGGCCGAGCACTTCTGCCAGGTGGTGACCCAGCGCCGCCACCTCGACGACACCGACCTCGTCGTCGAGGGCGACATCGCCCTCGACTGGCTGCGCAAGGCCCAGGCCTACGCCGGCCCGCCCACCGAGGGCCCGGCCCCGAGGAGGGCCCGCTGATGGCCGTCGTCCGATCCGAGACCCGCGACGGCGTCTGCACCGTCACCCTCTGCGACGAGCAGCACCGCAACGCCCTCGGCCGCCAGCTCATCACCGAGATGATCCAGGCCTTCGAGGCGGCCGAGGCCGACGACGACGTCCGCGTCATCGTCCTCACCAACGAGGGGTCGGCGTTCTGCGCCGGCGCCAACCTGTCGGAGCGCTCCTCCGGGTCCGGCTCCGACGAGCCCGCCCCGGCCGCGGTGTCCAGCCCCACGCACCTGTTCGGGCGCTTCGCCCGCTCGCCCAAGCCCTACGTGGGTCGCATCGCCGGCCACTGCGTGGCGGGAGGCATGGGGCTGGCGGCGGCCATGGACATCTCCATCGCCCATGAGGAGGCCAAGTTCGGCTTCACCGAGGTGCGCATCGGCGTCGCTCCGGCGGTGATCTCCGTGGTGTGCCTGCCCAAACTGCGCACCGCGGACGCCCGGGCCACGTTCCTGCGCGGCAACCGCTTCAGCGGCAAGGAGGCGGCGGAGATGGGCCTGATCAACGCCGCCGTGCCTCCGGAGCGCCTCGACGCCGAGGTCGACGCGGTGGTCGACGACCTGCTGGCCGCGTCCCCGGCCGGCCTGGCCGCGGCCAAGGAGCTGCTGGCTCGGGTCCCGCAGCTGCCCACCGACGAGGCGTTCGCCTGGACGTCGGAGATGTCGGCCCGGCTGTTCACCACCGACGAGGCGCGTGAGGGGATGACCGCCTTCCTCGAGAAGCGGACCCCCTCGTTCTCACGTCGACGGGGGAGCGGGTCGTGACCAACGCGACATTGGGCAGGATTCGCACCATGTACCACGAGGAGGGCTAGGGTCCGGACATGCGCGTTCACGTTGACCAGGAGAAGTGCCAGGGACACAACCGGTGCGTCGTCCTCGCCCCCGACCTGTTCGAGGTCGACAAGTACGGCACCGCGTGGACCAAGAACGACGGCGTCGTGCCGCCCGGGCAGGAGGAGGCCGCGCAGCTCGCGGTCGACAACTGCCCCGAGTACGCCATCACCTTCACCGACGACTGATCCGAGCGGCCCTCGGCCGCCTGTCGGAAGACCTCGAGCAGCCTGGGCTCCGTGCCCAGGCTGCGTCGCGCTCGGTCCGGGTTCCGTGCCCTCATATCGCGACACGCGACATGGCTTGTCTCATGCCTGTCGCCTGTCTACTATGTCCCTTTGATGCACCTGCAAGGGGGACGCCTGACATGACCGACGCCGCCGACACCGACCTGCACCTGCGCGAGAGCGTCGAGGACTCCCTCGGCCCGGTCACCGACTGGGCGACGGACTTCGACATCTTCGAGCCCGGCTACGTGGTCGACCCCGCGTCCCGCTGGCCGAGCAGCGCGAGCGCTGCCCCATCGCGTTCACCGAGCGGCGCCAGCGCACGTGGCTGCCGGTCCGGTACGAGGACCTGGCCGCCATCGCCCACGACGTCGAGCGGTTCGCCTCCCGGGACATCGCCGTGGTCTCGCCCTTTCGACGTGCCCATGAACGACGTCATCCCCGTGCCGCCGATCAGCTCGGACCCGCCCTTCCACACCTGGCCCGGCGGCTCCTGCTGCCGGCGTTCGGCCCGTCGGCCATCGACAAGATGACGCCCATCACCCGGGCCCTGGCCCACTCGCTCATCGACGAGCACTTCAGCGTCTCTCCGATCCCGATGCGGTCACCTGGACGGGCGGTCAAGTGCGCGGCCCGCGCTGCGTGCCGATTACCTTCTGAGCGACATCGCCAACCGGGAGGACGAGCCCATGAAGACCGCAGTCGCCGACATGCTCGGCATCGAGTACCCGATCCTCGCGTTCAGTCACTGCCGCGACGTGGTCGCGGCGGTGACCAACGCCGGGGGCTTCGGAGTGCTGGGCGCCGTCGCCCACACACCCGAGCAGCTCGAGATCGACCTCACCTGGATCGACGAGCACGTCGGCGGCAAGCCCTACGGGGTCGACCTGCTGCTGCCCCAGAAGTACGAGGGCGCGGACCAGGGAGGCCTCGACCGGGACGCCTTGCGACAGCTGCTCCCCGCCGAGCAGCAGGCCTTCGTCGACGACATCATGGCCCGGTACCAGGTGCCCCAGCTCGACGACGAGCAGCGGGAGGCGGTGTCGCGGCTCGGCGGCATGAACGTGTCCCCGAAGGGCTACGAGCCCCTCCTCGACGTCGCCTTCGATCATCCCATCAAGCTGATCGCCAGTGCCCTCGGGCCCCCTCCCGCCGCCCTGATCGAGCGCGCTCACGCCGCCGGCGTCGTCGTGGCCGCCCTGGCCGGCACCAAGGAGCACGCCCTACGGCACCAGGAGATCGGCGTCGACATCATCGTCGCCCAGGGCACCGAGGGCGGCGGTCACACCGGTGAGGTCGCGACCATGGTGCTGGTGCCCGAGGTCGTCGACGCCGTGGCTCCCACCCCGGTGCTCGCTGCCGGCGGGATCGGCAACGGACGCCAGGTGGCCGCCGCCATGGCCCTCGGGGCCCAGGGGATCTGGTGCGGCTCGGTGTGGCTCACCACCGAGGAGGCCGAGACGCAACCGGTCATCAAGGAGAAGTACCTGGCCGCCCGGTCCAAGGACACGGTGCGTTCACGCTCCATCACCGGCAAGCCGGCGCGCATGCTCAAGACCAAGTGGACCGAGGAGTGGGAGCGTCCCGATGGGCCGGGCCCGCTCGGCATGCCCCTGCAGCCGCTGCTCGTCTCGGAGGCGCAGGCGCGGATCAACCGGGCGGCCAACACGCCCGGTTCTGGTGCACAGGAGCTGGCCACCTACTTCGTCGGTCAGGTCGTGGGCCAGATGAACGTCTCCAAGAAGGCCGGTCAGGTCGTCCTCGACATGGTCGAGGAGTACGCCGACGTCGTACTCCGCTTCGCCGAGGAGGCAGCGGAAACCAGCGCCTGAGCTCCTCGGAGTTCACTGCGCCCGGAACCGCTCCAGGTCGACGGCGATGAAGACCGCGGCCGAGCGAACGAACACCTCCCCTTGCGCGGTGCCGGTGCAACGCAGATGGAGCTTGCGTCCCTCTCGTCGATCGAGCCAGGCGCGGAACTGGAGGGGGACGCCCATGGGGCACGGCCCTTCGTAACGCAGGGACAGCTCACCGGTGAACGCCATCTCGCCGATCAACGCCAACAGCCCGCCGTAATAACCCGAGCAGTCACGAAGGGACTGTCCGGATAATGGTGTAACTGGCACTGGCGGTTGTCATTGATCGGTAGGGAAGAGCCGGCCTTCGAAGGTGATGGCGAAGGCGTTGAGTGCGGGCTTCCATCGGTTCATCCAGCGGTGGGCGCCTTTGCCGGTCGGGTCGAGGGATCGGACGACAAGGTAGAGGCACTTCATCGCGGCCTGCTCGTTCGGGAAGTGCCCGCGGGCCCGGGTCGCTCGTCGCATGCGGGCGTGCAGGCTCTCGATGGCGTTCGTGGAGTAGATCACCCGGCGGATCTCGGTCTCGTAGTCGAGGAACGGCACGAACTCGGGCCACGCCGACTCCCACATCGTGCGGATCGCCGGATACTTCCCCCACTTGTCGCAGCACTCCTCGAGCCGGCCCCGCGCCTCGTCCTCGTTGACCGCGGTGTAGATCGGCCGGAGGTCCTTGGCGAGGCGGTCCCAGTCGGCCCGCGACGTGAGCCGGAACGTGTTGCGCAGCAGGTGCAGCACACAGGTCTGCACGACCGCTCGGGGCCAGGTCGTGGTGATCGCGTCGGGCAGACCCTTCAGGCCGTCGCACACCACGATGCACACGTCGCCGACGCCGCGGTTCTTGATCTCGGTCAAGACACCGAGCCAGAACTTCGCGCCCTCGGCGCCGTTGGAGGGCCGGATGCCGAGGATGTCGCGCTTGCCGTCGACGGTCACGCCGATCGCCACGTCGAAGGCCCGGTTGGCGACCTGGCCATCGCGGACCTTCACGTGGATCGCGTCGATGAAGATCACCGGATACACCGCCTCGAGCGGCCGCAGCAGCCAGTCGCTCATCTCCTCGATCACCGCGTCGGTGATCTTCGAGATCGTCTTGGACACCTGCGTCCCGTAGACCTCGGCCAGATGCGCGGAGATCTCTCCGGTCGTGAGGCCCTTCGCCCACAACGACAACACCATCGCGTCGACCCCTTCGAGTCGGCGCTGGCGCTTGCGGACCGTCGCAGGCTCGAACGTGCCGTCACGATCGCGAGGCACGTCGATCGTCACCGGGCCGATGTCGGTGATCACCGTCTTGGACCGGGTCCCGTTCCGAGAGTTGCCGCCATTGCGCCCGGCCGGGTCGTGCTTGTCATAGCCGAGATGCTCCGACAGCTCGACCTCCACCCCGGTCTCGAGCACCAGCTTGGTGATCTCGGCGAGCACACCGTCGGGGCCAACGAGCTGCTGGCCCTTCGCCTTGGCCTCCTCGACCAGCTGTTCCGCGAACGCTCGACGAGCGTCACCGACGACGTCGACCGGTTCGGGCAACACGAACCCGTCCCGGCCTTCGGCAGGCTCCGCGCCGGCCGCTTCGTCGATGTCGTCGGCGACCGCAGGTACGGTCACCTCATCGGCATCGGTCATGGTCTGTCCTTCCTGGCCAGACTCCACCCGGAGCCCAGCATGTCAGGCCAGGACAGTTGCACCGTTGATCCGACACTCCCGCTGTGGATGGACTACGAGGTGTTCATCCTCTCCCGCGTCCGCGAGGACTGGGTCGCCACCGGCGACGCCACCGGCAGCGTCGTCCACGGCATCGCCGTGTCCGCCCGGGTCATCACCGCCGCCGCGCTCATCATGATCAGCGTCTTCGCGTCCTTCGTCCTCGGCGACACGCCCGAGATCAAGATGTTCGGCTTCGGGCTCGCCATCGCCGTCGCCCTCGATGCCACGATCATCCGCATGGTCGTCGTCCCCGCCACCATGACCCTGCTCGGGTCCCGCAACTGGTGGCTCCCCGGGTGGCTCGACCGCGCCCTACCCCACTTCGACATCGAAGGCGATACCGCCCTGCCACCAACCGCTCCACCCCACCGGCTGCCCGGCGACGACACCGACCAGCTCCTCCACAAGGAACCCATCCCATGAACCTCGACGAGACCACCGAAGAGCTCGACGCCCGCACCCGCATGGCCACCGCCCTCCAACGCCTCGGCCACAGACTCCTCGGCCACCGCATCGACATCGACCTCGCCAACCGCGTCGCAGCGACCGCCGACTCGCTCGCCGCCGAGGCCGAAGCCCGGCCCGCCCGCGACCGCACCGCGGAGATGGCCGCCAACCCCCGATTCGCCGCCCTGCTCAACGGCGGCCGGCTCGAACCGATCGGCGCTGACGGCAACCCCATGGACATGTTCCGCGACTCGATCGTGTCCGGGCGCACCAACCCGATGGGCATCGGCCTCGAGGTCCGCCGCCACGGCGACGCCGTCACCGCCACCACCACCCTCGGCCCGGCGTTCGAAGGCGCCCCCGGCCGAGCCCATGGCGGCGTCGTCGCCGCCATCCTCGACGAGACCATGGGCTACGTGCTCCCGATCATCGGTGAGCTGGCCTACACCGCCAACCTCAACATCGACTACGTCGCCCCCGCGCCCCTCCACCAAGAGCTGCGGGTCACCGCCTCGCTGCGCGACCGAGCCGACCGCAAGCTCTGGATCGAAGCCCACGGCGAATCCGACCAAGGCACGTTCGTCCGAGCGGAAGCCCTCTTCCTCGCCGTCGACCTCACCAAGTTCGCCAACGACCCCGCCGACTGAACGAGCCCACCATGCCCGAGCCCGTCACCCCCGACCGCTACGACACCGAGACCGCGGCCGCGATGACCGCCATGGCCGGTCAGCTGGACGGCCTGCCGACCTACCTCGGCATCCGCACCACCCACGTCGGTCCGGCCGTCATGACCGCCGAGCTGGACGTCCGCCCCGACCTCCTCAACCCCTTCGGGACCCTCCACGGCGGCGTCCTCTCCGCCCTCGTCGACCACGTCCTCGGCGCCGTGCTGTACCCCGTCATCGAACGCGGCCGATGGGCCGCCACCACCGAGTTCAAGCTCAACCTCCTCGCCGCGGTCCGCGACGGCACCCTTACCGCCCGCTCCACCATCGTGTCGCTCACCCGCCGCACCGCCGTCGTCCAGGTCGAAGTCGACAACGACGGCCGACTCTGCGGCCTCGCCCAAGGCACCGTGCTGATCGCCCAACCCCGTCAGCCCGACGGGGACCGCTAGTGGCGGGGCTGGCCCGCTGGCGCGGCAGCGGCGAGGAGAAACCAGTCGACCACCGACTCCACGAACCGCCGGTCCAGCCCGGCGTCGCCCTCGAAGAGGTACCCGAACAGCACCGGCCCCACCAGCCGCGCGACCGCCACGCCGGATTCCACCCGCCCGCCGAGCTCGCCCCGCTCGACCCCTGCCGCCACGATCTCCTCGAGCACACCGGCCCCGTCGGCCCTCATCGCCCGGTTCAGGTCCGCGAGCTCGGCGTCGTCGCGGGCCTGCTGACCGATCGCGATCATCACCCGGCCCAGCCCCGATGACGTCACCGCAACCCGGAACGCCTCCAGCTCCGCGATCAGATCGGACCGCAGATCGCCCGCAGGTGTCGTGTGCACCAGCCGCGCCTCCTCACCGATCAGGTCCCGCAGCAGGTCCAGCCGCTGAGGCCAATGCCGGTAGAGCGTCGTGCGCGCGTACCCACTGCGGTCTGCGACCCGGCTGACGGTCACCCGCTCCCACCCTTCCTCGAGCAACACCTCGCGGGCGGCGGCGAGCACATCGCGCCGTGTGCGCACCACCCGGGGATCCACATCGACATCGGGCACCATGCCGAGAACCTACCGCCGACGCTCGGTACAGGACGAGTTGTCCTGTAAGGAACAGGGTGTCGTAGATTGGGCCGGACAGGATCCGCCCTGCGACGAGGAGAGCCCGTTGACGATCGCCAAGCCGGATCCGACCGAGGACGTCGGCCATGTCTCCGACCTCGACATCGTCGAGCACGAGATCATCGTGGAGAGCAGCGGGCGACGGCGGCTCATCCTCGCTGCGATGTGTGTCGCCCTCGTCGCCGTCGTCGCCTCGGTGTCGGGGCTCAACGTCGCCCAGCAGGCCCTCGCCGAGGACCTCGGCGGCACCCAGAGCCAGCTGCTGTGGATCATCAACGGCTACACCCTTGCGCTCGCCGCGCTCCTCCTGCCCGTCGGGGCCATCGGTGATCGGTGGGGACGCAAACCGATCCTCATGATCGGACTCGTCGCGTTCTGCGCCACGAACCTCGCGTCTGCGTTCGCGACCGATCCCGGGATGCTCATCGGGCTCCGAGTCCTCGCCGGCGTCGCCGCAGCCATGGTCATGCCGGTCACCCTGTCGGTCATCACGACCAGCTTCCCCCGCGAAGAGCAGGCCAAGGCCATCGGTACCTGGGCCGGGTTCGCAGGCGCCGGCGGCATCATCGGCCTGTTCGTGTCCGCCGCCATCATCGACAACGCGACCTGGCCGTGGGTGTTCGCCCTCCCCATCGCCCTCGCTGCGATCTCCTTCGCCCTCACCGCCGCGTTCGTGCCGCACTCCGTCGAGCACACCGAGGCCGGCTTCGATGTCGTCGGCTCGCTGCTCTCGGTCGTCGCTGTCGGCGGGCTGGTGCTCGCCTTCCACGAGGGCCCCGAACAGGGCTGGACCGCGCCCGTCACCATCGCCGCGATCACCGCCGGCATCGCCGCGTCGATCGCGTTCGTCGTCGTCGAACTGCGCCGCGACCACCCGCTCCTCGACGTTCGCATCTTCGCGCTCCGCGGCCTTGCGTCCGGATCCGTCAACCTGTTCGTCGTCTTCGCCGTGATGTTCTCCCTGTTCCTCGTGCTCGTGCAGTACCTCCAAGCCATCCTCGGCTACAGCGCCCTCAAAGCCGCATCGGGGCTCCTGCCCATGGCGGTCATGATGATGCCGTTGTCCACGATCGCCCCCACCATCGCGGACCGCTTCGGGTTCCGGCGCACCCTCGTCACCGGCATGCTCGCCATGGCCACCGGTCTCGTCGTCTTCGCCCTCCAAGCCGACCCCGACGGCGGCTACCTCACCGTCCTTCCGGGCGCGATCATCCTCGGTGCCGGCGTCGGCCTCGCGATGAGCCCCTCCACCGCTGCCATCACCTCCTCGCTCCCCGAGGAGAAGCAAGGCGTCGCCTCCTCGCTCAACGACACCGTCCGCGAGATGGGCGGCGCCGTCGGCATCGCCCTCATCGGCTCAGTCCTCAACTCCGCCTACAGGGCCAACATCGAACCCGCCACCGCAGCCCTTCCCCCCGACGTCGCACATCCCGTCAGCGAAGGCATCGGCGGCGCGCTCGCGGTCGCCGGACAGATGGGAGACGGTGGCGGAGTACTCGTCGAGTCGGCCCGGCAGGCGTTCGTCGACGGCATGACCCCCGCCCTGCTCCTCGCCGCCGGGATCAGCGTCGCCGCCGCGATCTTCACGGCGGTACGCGGACCCAAGACCGCCGCCGAAGCCGAACCGCGGCTGCACACACCCGAACCAGCCGACACCAGCGGGTAACCATGACGTCCGGGCGCTTCGACTGGCCATGGGCCCATTACAAGGTCGAAGGCACCGGGCCGACCATCGACGAAGCCGTCATCATCCCGAACACGCCCCTCGTCGAGATCAGCGCCCACCTCGACGATCCCCACAAGCTCGCCGGCTGGTTCGGCGCCACCCTCGACACCGAACACCACACACTCACGATCTCGAGAGCACCCAACGACCTCGTGATCGCCGCGGTCAACACCGAGCTCATCGACCAAGCCCGGTGCCACACCCTCACCGGGGTCACCGCGACCGGCCAGCTGCGTGGCTACGTATCGCTACGGACGATCGCCTGCCAAGTGACTGCTTCCGGATCGATGCGAGCTCGGATCGGACACGGCACCGAAGTATGGACCCACGTCGACTTGCCCAGACGGACACCTCAAGCTGTCGTCGGCTTCCTGCTCCACGTCGTTCGCATCGGCCACCACAACCTTCGCAGCGAGCTCGGAACCTGACGCGATCCTGATCTGCGGTTGCGACATGCAGGGCACACCGTTGCCGGGACAGACCACGACCTTCGAGCCCGCGCCGAGCGCCGGTCCCGCCGCCAAGCTTCGCAGTCCTGCGATACACGAGACCTCGAACTGCTCGTGTCCGCGGTCGCCTCGAACGCCGTCCTCCACGCTCGCCCCTGTGTTCACCATCAGCGTCGTCCTGGCCGACGACACCCGCATCGAGATCGACGACCATGAGCCGACTGCCCCAACCGCTCGCCCTCGATCCGAGCCGAGCGAACGGTCGCGGACTGCTCACCCTCGAGGCGCTCGCCCGCAGCTTGGGTTCCCGCGCCACCAGCACCGGGAAGGTCGTCTGGTTCGAACTCGGGTCGACTCCAGGAGCGGTCCCGTGACGCTTCACCTCGTCACGGCCAGTCCAAGGTCACCAACCGCCCCGCGACGTGCGGTGAATCGCAGCCGTCGCTTCTACACCTTCTTCTACACCGCGGGCTGGTACCCGGTGGTACAACAGGGGACGGACCGGTACTGCCGATGCGCGAAATCCCAGCTCAGAGCTACTGGAAGGCACAGGAAGGTACGGGAGAGGGGCCTGACCATCTGGCTCATAACCCGAAGGTCGCGGGTTCAAATCCCGCCCCCGCCACCAACGAAAGTCCAGCTCAGAGGCCCTTTCCGGGAGACCGGGGAGGGCCTCTCTCGTTGTCGAGGCGCCTGAGCGCGAACAGAACGCGAACAAGCAAATGCGAACAAGCAAAAACGCGAACAAGCCCTCTGTGCGAACGAACACGGCGTTGCCAGGCGCGCTTGCGAGCCGCGCGGAATCCTGGTCAGGCGTCGGCTTCGCCGGCGTGTCCTGAGTCGAGCGGGACGTGTCGGCAGCAGCATCCGGGGAAGAGCCTGCAAGGCCGGACGACGTGACCACGGTTGACGACACACCGGCATTCCGCGCAACTGATCTCCACGCCCCCCATTGTGCGCACTTGATGTGCACGTGGGTAGCGGACCAGGTGGTCTCACGCCTGGTCGGCCATTCCCACCCTGCACCGGGAGCATTCCCTTGACAGGGATGTCGGAATATCCGACACTAGATGTCGTGAAGAGTGACATCGCTGCGCCGGGTGCGATCGCACCGCCGAAGCCGGCCGGTGCTGCGGCGCCGGCCGTCGATCCGCTCGCTGCGGTGCGCAGCCACTCGGTATCTGAGCTCGAGGCCGACCTAGGCAGCCTGCTGCGATCGGCGCAGCCATCCTGCCCCCTTCAGGAGAAGGCCCCGGACGGGAGCCCACGCGTGCCGAGTCTGATCTCGGTCTGGTTGATCAGCCAGGTGGGCAAGGCGGTCGGCCGACCGAAGCTCGTCAACCTGTCCAAGGTGCGGCGCGACGATCTGCGGAGCCTCGGTGGTGTCGCTCGCGTCGTTCACCGGGCGTTGCACCCGGTGCCATCGGAGGCGAAGGCCTCGTGATCGCGTTGCCTACCGTCGCGTCGCTCAGCGAGGCCTGGGTGCTGGCCCTCGAACGAGTCGTCGGCGAACCCGGCGGTCGGCTCGTGCATCTCGCGGCCACGGTCACCGACGCGGGCGCCGAGATTCCCGCGATTCGGCATGTGCTCGACGACGCGCTCGAAGCGGCGGGCTCACAGAGCGTCGACACGGTCGCGGAGACCATCTTCCCCACGTCGCTGTACCCCGACCCCGGCTACGACTGGTTGCCGGGGATCTCCGAGGACAAGGAGGCCGAGCTCAACGCGGCCGCCGACACGCTCTACGCCAGCTACATCGACATGCTGCCCGTGCTGCTCACCGCCTCAGGGAACAGCCGCGGCACCTACTTCGCCCGCATGGTCACCTGGCCGGGCAAGACCGCCGGCGGCGTCAACCAGCTCGCCTCGCGGGTCGTTGCGCTGCGCAGCGAGCACAACGCCGGCCGGCGGCGCAACAACACCATCGACATCGATGTCGCCGCCGACGCGGTCTCCGACGACGATGCCGAACCGCGTGGTCTGCAGGTCTATGCAGCCACCGACAACCGCCGACGCGGCTTCCCCTGCCTCACCCACGTCGACCTCACCCTGCACGACGGCCAGCTCAACCTGCTCGCCGTCTACCGCCACCAGTACCTGATCGACAAGGCGTACGGGAACATGGTGGGCCTGTCCCGGCTGCTCGGCTTCTTGTGTCAACAGACCGGCTACGCACCCGGCGAGCTGGTGGTGCACGCCACCATGGCCGACGCCCAACGCCGCGACTTCCCGGCCGGTGGGCAGCTCGCCGAGGCCGCCCGTTCCGCCCTCGACAACTCGTCTGCACCTCACGACCCGCACGCGAAATCGACATGACCAGTTCGCCGCTGGCCGCCATCCGGTCCGCCTGGAGCGCCGTCGCCGGCGACGACGGGATGACCGGCGGCGTCGGCATCGATCTCGTCGAGACCAAGACGCTCGAGGAACTGATCGCGGCCGGCGGCCAGGCGTTCGTCGACTCGGCGTGGTCCACAACTGAACAGCACGACGCCGAGGGAAGCATCGAACGGCTCGCCACCCGGTGGGCAGCCAAGGAAGCGGTCATGAAGGCACTGCGATGCGGACTCGGCGACCTCGAACCACTCGACATCGAGATCCACACCGGCACCGACGGTGCACCCGACATCGTCCTCCACGGCAACGCCCGACACGCAGCATCAACACGCGGACTGCACAGCTGGCACATCTCCATGTGCCACGAACAGGGCTGGGCCGTCGCCATCGCCATCGCCGGGCGCACCCTCCCCGAACCCGGACAGAGACCCGAAGGGACCGACCATGACTGACCAGGCCCAAGCCGGCGACAGCCGCGACCCGACCCGAGAACGCGACACCGACGACGCCGAGCAGGAACAGCTCGGCGCACGACTCAAGGAGGCACGGGAGTACGTCGGGCTCCTCCAGGAGGACGTCGCCGGCGCGCTCGGCATCCCCCGCACCAGCGTGCACGCCATCGAGGCAGGCAAGCGCAAGGTCACCGGCCTCGAGCTCCGCCGCCTGGCGCGCCTCTACCGGCGACCAGTCGGATGGCTGCTCGGCGAGGAGGAGATCGAGCTCAACGACGCCGAACCACTGTTCCGAGCGACCGCCGCGCTGTCGGAGGAGGACAAGGAGCAGGTGCTGCGCTTCGCCGAGTTCCTCGCTGCCGCCGGTAAGCCCGGCACCGCGGGGCGACAGGCCCGCCGCGGAGCCGCCGCAACGGAAGCGACCTAGATCCCATGGCAACCGGCGGAGGACGGTGGAACCGTCGTATCCAGGCCGCAGAGTCGGCCGGGCGGCTCCTCGCGGAGCTCGACGTGAACCCGGCAACCCAGGTCGACGTGTTCGGGATGTGCGAGGACCTCGGGCTGTGGCTGGCGTTCCTGCCGATGGACAAGCTCCTCGGGGCCTTCATCCCCGAGGGCGCCGGCGGCGTCCTTGTCACCACCCAGCGGCCCATCCCGATCCAGCGCTACACCGCCGCCCACGAGATCGGCCACTGGCGCCTCGACCACGGCCACGGGATCGCCCTTGACGGCGAGGAACACGTGCTCGGCGCCACCGCGGTGGAGCGCGAGCAACTCGCCCAAATCTTCGCCGGCAGCCTCCTCATGCCACCGCCGCTGGTGTTCGGGGTGCTCGACCGACTCGACGCCACCGGCACCAGCCTCGATCCCCACCACGCCTATGCCGTGGCACGGGAGGCGGGTGTCAGCTACGAGGCTGCCGTGCGCCAGCTCACCCACCTCGAGGTGATCACCGCCGACCACGCCGTCGAGCTCCGCCGGCACCGCCCCTTGCAGATCAAGGCCGACCTCGCCCTGGGCCGGCGACCCGTCAACGGCTACGCCGACGTGTGGCCGGTGAACGAGCTCTGGGACGACATGCTCCTCTCCGTTCGAGTCGAGGACGAGGTCGTGATCTCGCTACCCGAGAACCGCAGCACCGGCTATCGCTGGATGTTCCCTAGCGAGCACTCGCCGCCAGAAGTCACCACGCCGCCCCCGAACCTGCGCACGCACCAGATCCAGCCGCCCGACGCCACTCAGATCGCGGCCCTGCGCGACCAGTTCGCCCTCGCGTCACCACCGGACCGTCCGGCCCGCGCTCCCGGAGTGGTGCTCGACCGGCTCCGTACCGTCGCCGGCCCCGCCCCCCGCCCGCTCCCATCAGCGGCCGGCGCTGATGTCGTCGGCGACGGGTACGTCCCGGCCCGCACCGGATGGCTGCCCGCCCGACGGGCGCGCCGGCAGCGACTCGCCCGGCACGCCCCGACCCCACCGGACGAGATCACCAGCGCGCCGGTCGTGGCGGGCACCGGTCGGCGGGTCCTCAGCGTGCGGTTCCCCCGGCCCGGACCGGCAACGCTGCGGCTGCAATACCGGAGCCCGTACAGCGACACCGAACCCGCCAGCGACTATGTCCTGCACGCCCTGGTCGAACCCCGACACGTCGGGTTCTCCATCGACCAACTGGCCGAGGACGTCGACGAACCCTGGATCGCACGGGCCCGCCAGCGTCAGCTCGAACGACCATCGGACCCCATCGACGACGTCCCCGACGAGGGGGAGACCCCCGGCGACGAGGACAGCTCGGTCTGAGCACCGAGGCAAACCCGCGATGACCCCCCATTCGACGCGCCGCGCGACCAGCCTCGCCCTCGGCCCCATCGACCTGCGCCACCTGCTGCCACCCGGGGTGCGCGACCAGGGCCCGCGACCGCTGTGCCTGCCGTTCACGGTCTCGGCCGTCCACGAAGCCGCCCGCGCCCAGCTCGCCGCAGGCGCTGAGATGCTGGCCGTCGAGCCGCTCTGGCAGCACTGCGTGCAGGCCGGCGTGGCCGGCCACAGCGGCACCACCCTGCACGCCGTCACCGACGCCGTCTCCTCGACCGGCCAGCCCACCGACGCCGTCTGGCCGTACAACAACACGCTCGGCGCCGGCACCGAACCGACCCCCGTCACCGCCGCCACCGCGAACTTCATGACCGTCGACGGGATCGAGGTCCCCCTCGTCCACGACGGCATCGAAGCCCCCATCGAAGCAGCCCTCGCCATCGGACTCCCAGTGGTCCTCGTCGTCGAGCTCACCGACCAGTTCGACCAACCCGCCGCCGACGGCGAGATCGATCTCCCACCGCTCACCGCGCCGGTCAGCGACTACCACGCAGTGCTCGCTGTCGGCGCCGCCACCAACCCTGCCGGCACGACCCGACGGCTGCTCATCCGCAACTCGTGGGGACCGGGCTGGGGAGCCGGCGGCTACGGCTGGCTGCCCTACGACTACCTCGTCGCCTTCGCCGTCCAGGCTGGCGTCGCCGACCCCAGCACCCTCGCAACCCGATGACCACGCTCGAACCGCAATCCGAGGACGAACCCATGGACCTGACCAGCTACCAGGAGCTGTCCGCCCGCACCGACATCCTCACCGCCGATGACCCGCTGATGCCGCTGCTCGGCCTCGCCGGCGAGGTCGGCCAGCTCATCGCCGAGTACAAGAAACGCCAACGCGACCGGCAGGGCTACCGGGCCTTCGAGGACGAGGTCAGCGAAGAGCTCGGCGACATCCTCTGGTACGCCGCAGCCTTGGCTCGCCACAACGGCCTCGACCTCGGCGAGATCGCCCGCGCCAACCTGGCCAAGACTCACGACCTGTTCCGCTCCGGCACCGAGCTCCCGGGCCAGGACCCCTTCGATGCGGGCCTACCCGATGGGCAGCGATTCCCCGACCAGCTCACGGTCACCCTCGTCGAGACGGAGGAGACCTCCAAGCACGGCGAACGCCTCCAACGGGTGCGGATGTACGCGGGCGACTCGCCCGTCGGCGACCCCCTCGACGACAACAGCGAACACGACGACGACTACCGCTACCACGACGTGTTCCACCTCGCGCACATGGCCGTGCTCGGCTGGTCGCCGGTCATGCGACGCCTGCTGGACCGCAAGCGATCGAACCAACCGTCGGTCGACCGGATCCAAGACGGCGGCCGCGCCGCCGCCATCGAAGAAGGCTTGACCGCGTACGTGTTCACGATGGCCGACGCCCACTCCTACTTCGCCAACCTGCAACACGTCCCGCCCAGCATCATCAAGACCTGCGCCAAGATGACCGCCCACCTCGAGGTCTCCGCTCGCTCTCTGGCCGACTGGCACCAGGCCGTGATCGCCGGCTACGACGCCTTCCGCAACGTGGTCGCTCACCGGGGCGGCACTCTCACGGCTGACCTGAACCGCCGCACCCTCACCTACGACGCACCGCCCCGCGGATCGGATCGCTAGACAGCCTCGAGCGCCGGGGCAATGGTGTTCGTCGGCAGACCCCACTTCGGCGGGAAGAACGGCTCGGGCAGCGCACCGAGGGGCCGAAAGGTCTGCTTGATGCGGGTGCGGCCGGCCACGCCCGCCACCTCGGGGTGGGCGACCCGGGCGTACTTGCTGATCTCGCAGAACAGGTTCTGCACATCGATCAGGTGCAGACGTCGCCCGAACAGCCCCGAGAACGCCAGCCCGAAGTGCTCGAACCAGCGGTCCTGGTCCTCGGTGAGCGCCCGGATCACCTCGGCCGCCCGGCGCAGGTTCATGCCCGGGAACACCTTCGACAACCCGTCGAGCGCACCGGGACCGGCGACGACGAACTCGTCCTCGTCGTGATCCACCACGGGGCTGTAGCAGAGGTCGATGGCCAGCTGATACGCGAGGAAGTCACCTAGTCCCGGCACGCAGTGCAACACCCCGAAGAGGTCCCGGAGATCGGCGGTCGACTCGATCCGCTCGGTGAGGCCGTCTTCGACGAGGTCGACGGCGAGCTGGAGGTGGCCGGCGTGCTTGGGGGCCGGCCAGCCGGGTCGCGGCGGGATGATGTAGGCGCTGGAGTAGATGCGGCGCCCCTCGGACCGGGCGCGCGCCAACACTCGGTCGGCGGCGACGGGATCGAACGATCCCAGCGACGGTGGCCCCACCTCACCGGCGAGCAGCTCCCAGGTGTCGATCTTGTTGAACAGCCGGAACAACACGACCCGGAAGACGACCTCGGCGACATCGTCGTCGGCGTCGCCGGCGTAGATCACGTCGCGGATGAGGTACTGGCTGACGCGGTCCGAGGCACGGAACGCGTTCGTGAACCGGTACTCGCCGAGGACCGGATCGTCGGTCCATGGTGCGGGCAGGCCGGCCAAGCGCCGTTGGTACATCGCGTGCCGCTCGGCCGCGAACCGCCAGAACGACTCGAACACCGGACTTGGGTCGGGAAGGCGGCTCATCTCACCGCAGTCTGGCGCCGGGCCCGACCCGCGACGCGGACCCGCGCGCAACCCGCCGACGCGGCGCTCGTGGCGTCACGCGTCACCTCCCTGGCCAACGGGTCCCTCGTCGGCATCCGAGCTGTCCGACTCTGCCTCGTCGTCGCGGCCGAACATGAGGTCGGCGATCTGGTCGGCGGCGTCGTCCTCGGCGGCGGGGATGGCGTGCATGTAGACGTCCATGGTGAACGAGGTCGTGGCGTGACCGAGCCGGTCCGAGATGATCTTGACCGGCACCCCGGCGCTGAGACCCAGCGTGGCGTGGGTGTGGCGAAGATCGTGCAGGCGGATCTTGGGCAGCTCGAGGCGCTTCACGGTGCGGTCGAAGGTCTGGGAGAAGTAGTCGGGATGGATCGGGCTGCCGTCGGGGCGGGCGAACACGAGGTCCTGGTCCCGGTAGCCGTCGCCGAGCAGGTGCCGCTCGCGTCGCTGCGCGGCCCGGTGGGCGCGCAGCACCTCGAGGGTGCCGACGTCGAGGGAGATCTTGCGTTCCCCGCGGCGGGTCTTGGGTTGGCCGACGGTCACCTGGTAGTTCACCGACAGGATCGTCTGGCGGACGTGCAGCCGGCGGGCCGGGAAGTTGATGTCGCTCCAGCGCACGCCGAGCACCTCCCCGCGGCGCATCCCGGTGGTGGCCGCCAGCAGGTAGGCGGGGGCCAGGCGGTGCCCGGCGATGCCATCGAAGAACACCCGCAGCTGGGCCGGGGTCCAGGTCTTCATCTCCTCGCCGTTGGCCCGGGCCAGCTTGGGCGGGTCGGCCGCGTCGGCGGCGTTGCGGGGCACGAGGTTCTTGCGCACGGCGTCGCGCAGCGCCTTGTGGAGCAGGGCGTGGATGTTGCGGACCGTCTTGGCCGACAGGCCCGAGGCGACGAGATCGGCGTAGAAGCGGTCGAGGCGGTCGGGGGAGAGCTGCTGGATCTGGATGTGGCCGAGCTCGGGTAGGACGTGGCAGTTGATCGCGGTCTGGTAGCTGGCGTAGGTGCTGGGCCGCAGCGACAGCTGGCGGGCGGGCAGCCACCGTTCGGTGAGGAAGTCGCCGACGGTGACTTTGGTCGGCTCGGCGAACACGCCGCCTCGGAGGGCGGCCATGACATCGGTGAGGAAGTCCTGGGCTTCCTTCTTGGTGCGGAACCCGCCCTTGGAGTGGTGCTTGCGGCCCTCGGCGGTGTCGGTCCGCCACCGGACCGTCCATGTGTCGCCTCGCCGGTGAATGGATCCTCGTTGGCTCATGATCGGCCCCCGGTGCGGTTCGGCCGCGACGCGGCCTGCCTGCTGTCGTGGGCCAACTCGGGCCGAGCCACCAGCCGAAGCGTCGGGCTCTCGTCGGTGCCGTCGGCGGTGGGGTCATCACCGTAGAGGTCGTCGAGTCCAGAATCTTGCGCGCCGGGGTCGAGGAGTCGCCGCAGCGCGGCGGTCGGGACACGGATGAGTCGACCGACGCGGATGACCGGCACCGGAAAAGTCCCTTCCTTGATGGCCCGGTAGCCGGTGGTGCGGTCGATGCCGAGCTCGGCGAAGGCCTCATCGGCGGTCACGCAGGCCCGGGCCGACGGGTCCGGGATCACGAGCCCGGCTCCGGGCGGGTCGGCGGCGGGCCGGCGGTCGGTCGCGCTGCTTGCATGCCGACTCACTCACCGGCGACGACCGCCCGCCGCCACAACCCACGCATCCACGGCGCGGCCGGTTGGCCGTCTACTGGCGGGTGTACACGGTGACCGGTTGGGCGCCGTCGGGCAGCGGGAGGCTGATCGTCTCGTCCAGCTGGAGGTCGATCTTGCGGGAGCCGCCGGTCAGACAGCGGTGCAGCTCGCGGGTGGCGGCGTTGAGCGCGTCGATGGCGTTGCCCGGCCAGCGCCGAGCGAGCTCATCGAGGAGCGCATCGCCCGCGTAGCGGTGCGCGATGAGCACGCGCAGATCGACATCGCCGACCCTCGTGGTGTCGGGCCGGCTGAGACTGCCGAACAGCTCGATCGACTCGACCCAGAACAGCTGGCCCGGATCGCCGTTCACCTCCCCGGCTCGTTCGATGACACCGGCGAGCAGCGCTTCCGCTCTTGCACGTGGCATGGGCGTGCCGATCCGGGCCTTGGCCAGGGCGCTTCCGGCGATCGTGTTCTGCCACAGCACGGCTTCGTCGACGAGCTCGCCGTCGCCGTGGACCAGCGGCGCGGTGTGCCGCTCGGCGCCGGACTCGACCAGCCCGTGGTGCGCCAGCATCCCCAACACCTCGGCCGGGTCGCGATCGGTGCCGTCGAGCAGCGCGGCGAACCCCTCAGCGGTGAACAACTTGCCGGCCAAGCGGCGCAGCAGGTCGCGCACCTCGACGGCCTCGAGGTCGCCGATCATCTGGCCCCGGGCGATCAACACGGCGTCATTGTCGCCGGCCGCGCCCGGCCACCGCACCGGAGGCGCTCGCTGGCCGTGCCGTGGCCGCCCCGCGGGCGGGTGCCGTGTCCCGCCTGCGGCGGGGTGCCGTGTGGGCCGCCGCCGTCGCCGTGTCAAGCCCCTCCGCAAGCTCCGGGGCCGAGCCCTTCGGGTTGACACGGCGCCGGGCCGGCGGCCCAGCCCGCCCGTAGGGCGGAGTCCCGGCCGACGGGCAGGGACTACATCACCGAGGTGTTCGAGGCCGGCGACGAGGTGCCGGCCAACGTGGCCACCGCACCCGGCATCCGAACGAGAGGCCCATCTGTTGGTGAACCGACCTGAACCTGTGGCGACGTGCGTGGCGCCGGGCACCCAGCCCGTTCTGTTCCATCTGCCCTCCGGGCGTGTCCCCACCTACGTGGTGATCGACCGGCGCGGCCAGGAGCAGGTGCGCACGTCGTCGCTCGGGGTGGCGGTCACGGCCGCGCGTCGGGTGCTGGCCGAACAGGGCGAGGTGTGGATCCGTGCGTCGGACGCCACCTGTGCCCACATCGACCCGCACCGGGTCGCCACGGACACGCCGTCGTGCCCGTGGATCCAGACCATTGCTGCGACCTTGGAGGTAGCACCGTCATGACCACCACCGACCCCACCCACAACATCGACACGGGCGACGACATGATGTCGGGCGAACCGGAGCTGTGTTGGCTCAACCTCGCCGACCTCGCCGCCCACCCCGACAACCCGCGCACCTCGCTGGGCGACCTGACCGAACTGGTCCGCTCGATCCGCGCCCACGGCATCCTCGAACCGCTCGTCGTGCTCCCCGCAGACACCGACGGCGTCTACCGGATCATCGCCGGGCACCGCCGCCACGCGGCGGGCCTCAAGGCCGGGGTCAGCGACGTGCCCGCCGTGGTCCGACCCATGAGCCCGGCCGAGGTGATCGAGGCCATGCTCAGCGAGAACGTCAACCGCTCCGACCTCACCGTCGCCGAGGAGGTCCGGGCCATCGAGCGGCTCATGTCCCTCGACGACGGCCTCACCCCGGCCAAGCTGTGCAAGCGCATCGGCCGCTCCCAAGCCTGGGTGCGGTCCCGCATGGCCGTCACCATCCTCCCGGCCCGCTGGCGCACCGCGCTCGACACCGGCGACCTCACCCTCGCCGCCGGCGAAGCCGCCGCCACCGTCGCCGACCTCGGCCCCGACCACCTCGACGCCGTCTGCGACCAACTCGCACAGAGCCGCTGGGGCGACCCCGTCCGAGTGGTGGCCAACTACCGCGACGACCTGCGCCGCGCCGAGGCCTACCAGCGTGCCCTCGACAAGGCCCAGGCGAGCGGCGATCGGGTCTTCACTAGCGAGGACCCCGCCCCCGACAAGGCCAAGCGCCTCGGCGAGCTCTTCGACCCCGACGGCTGCACCGCCCATCGCGGCGAGCCGTGCCACGCCGTCGTCGTGCGCCGCACCGGCTGGGGCGACGGCTACGAACGCGCCGAGGTGTGCACCGACCCCCGCCGCCACGCCCCCAACCGGGTCGGCACCGCCACCGGCAGCGACCTGGCCACCGACCGCATCCCCACCCGGCACCGGTCCGGCAGCGGCGACGACTCCCACGCCAAGCGCGCCGGTCGCCTCGCCCGTCTCGCCCACGCCGCTGACACCTTCGCCAAGGCCAGAGGCGGGTTCGGTCAGACCGACCTCACCCGGGTCGCGCTGCGAGGACTGATCCTCGAGGCCGGACGCGACGCCGTCGTGTTCGCGGCCACGATGCTCGGCCACGACGAACCCCGCGACGTGACCGCCACCGCGCTGCTCGACGGCGTCGACAGTCCGGCCGGGCTTGCCAGGGTGGCGGGGGCTGTCGCCCTCGGTCAGGCGGAGTCCCGCATGTACTGGTCCCCCGCCAGCGAGCAGTGCCGCGACTACCTCGGGCTGCTCACCGGATCGGGCTGGACGCCCGACGACTGGACCGCCGCTGCCCTCGCCGCTGCACCCGCCGACCACGGACCTGACGACGAGGACGGTCCCCTCGGCGACGGCGACGACGCGGTCGACGAGGACGCCGACCTCGCCGGCTGACTCTCGTAGTCGACGGCCCGGGCATCCCCGACGGGACGGCCGGGCCGTCCGCGTTCTGCCTTGAGAACGACTTTCAGCGGTCGGGAGTGATCTCGGGACGAACTCCGGGACCGGGTTGTGCTGGGGCGGACCATTCGGCGCGTCTGGTGCCGTGGCCGCCTTGCGGGCGGGTGCCGTGACCCGCCTGCGGCGGGGGTGCCGTGTGGGCCGTCACCGCCGCTCGTGTCAAGCCCCTCGCGAGCTCGGGGCCAAGCCCTTCGGGTTGACACGGCGTCGCCGCCGGCCCGGCGCCCGTAGGGCGAAGCCCGGCCACCCGGTCGGGCACGACATCCAGCCCTCGGGGGCGAGGTCGGTCGGGGAAGCCGCCGGACCCCTGGGGCTGGGTCACCCGACCCCCAAGGAGCCCCGATGACCACCACCCCCACCACCGAGCACACCGCCACCGAGCCCACGGACGACCGCGACGGGCGCGAGCCGCTGCGCAGCGCGGCCGACACCGTGACCGTGATCGCCTGGCACGACCCCATCGTCGACACCGCAACCGGCGCCATCGCAACCGACAGCGACGACGCCCTCGTCTGGTACACGCCCTCGATCGGCACCATCGGCATGGCCATGGCCCACCGCTTCGCCCGCCACGCCGCCGACGGCCCTTCCACCTGGACCATCGAGGACATCGCCCGCACCTTCGGCCTCGGCCCCTCCGCCCCCCGGGTGCTGCGCAGCCTCGAGCGCCTGGAGCGCTTCGGGATCATCCGCCGCCACGGCACCACCATCGCCGTGCGCCTCTGGCTGGCACCGCTCACCTACCGGCAGCGCTGCGGGCTCCCGGCCTACCTGGCCGCCGCCTACGACGCCCGCTGATCCGCCATGACCGCCGGCCCGGCGGCCTGGCGCGCCCAGGCCGCCTGCCGCGGCACCGACCCGGCCCTGTTCTATGACCCCCACCCGGCCGCGGTCGCCGCGGCCAAGACCGTATGCGCCAGCTGCCCGGTCCGGGACGCCTGCGCCGCCCACGCCATCGCGGCCGGGGAGGAGTACGGCGTCTGGGGCGGACTCGCCGCTGACGAACGCCCCGCCCCTCAACCTCAACGCGAGCCGGCACCGGGACCGGCGCCGCGCATCAGCGACGACGAGCTCTACGACCTGCTCATCGATGCCGACCCCGACCGGGCCGCCCTCGATCAGCTCCTCGACCACCGCTGGCTCCCCACCGCTACCGCCTACAAGGCCCTCGAACGTGCCGTGCGCCTCGGCGTCGTCGAGCGTCGCGGCCGCGCCCTGTTCCCCACCCGCCACTGACCCGACCAGCTCGCCTTGTGCGGGGCGGGGTGTGCCGTGGCACCGGCCCGGTGGGCCGGTGGTGCCGTGTCGCCCGCCGCCGCACCGCTGTCAAGCCCCTCCGCAAGCTCCGGGGCCGAGCCCTTCGGGTTGACAGCGGCGCTCAGGGCGGCGGGCCAGAGCGCCCCGTAGGGGCGAAGCCCGCCCAACCAGACCGAAGGGAACCGCCATGCACGCCGAGGACCTGTTCGCCCAGATCACCGACCAACTCATCGCCGACATCGAGACCGGCGCCGCCGGCCAGTGGCGCATGCCCTGGCACACCCTCGCCGATGCCGGCACCCCCACCAGCGTCGACGGCCGCCCCTACCGCGGCGCCAACGCCCTGTGGCTCGCCATGGTCGCCACCGCCCGCAACTGGACCTCGGGCACCTGGGCCACCTACCGGGCCTGGCAGCGCCACGGCGCCCAGGTCCGCCGCGGCGAGAAGGCCACCCAGGTCATCCTCTGGAAGCCCGTCACCCCCAAGCCCACCGACACCAACGACGACGACACCGCCAGCGACCGGACACCCCGGCCCCAGCTGCTCGCCCGCGCCTACGCCGTGTTCGCCGCCGAGCAATGCGACGGCGCGGAGGAGATCATCGCCCGCCGCACCCACGACCTCGCCCGGCGCGACACCCCCGAGCGGATCGCCGACGCGGAGGACTACTTCGCGGCCATCGCCGCCACCGTCATCGAGGGCGGCAACCGGGCCTGCTACCAGCCCGCCACCGACACCATCCACCTGCCCGCCCTCGAAGCCTTCGATACCGCCGCCCACTACTACGGCACCCGCGCCCACGAGACCGTCCACTGGACCGGCCACCACAGCCGGCTCGCCCGCGACCTCACCGGCCGCTTCGGCACCGACAGCTACGCCGCCGAGGAGCTCGTCGCCGAGCTCGGCGCCGCCATGTGGTGCGCCCAGGCCGGCCTGTCCGCCGTCACCCGCACCGACCACGCCGCCTACCTCGCCGGCTGGCTGCGCATCCTCCGCACCGACGCCCGAGCCCTGATCACCGTAGCCAGCCGGGCCCAAGCCGCCGTCGACCACCTCAACACCCTCGCCGGTCACCACACCAGCGACACCAACGCCGACGACGACGAGGCCGCCGCCTGAACCGCCAGACCCGGAAACGCCAGCGTGCGCCGCACGCAACGCCACCGGCCACCGGGCGGCCTCCGCCATCCCGGTCGGCCGGCGGGTGTGCCGTGGCCGCCCTGCGGGCGGGTGCCGTCGGCCAGACAACCCGAGACAACCCGCTTCGTACCGTCGCGAGCCATCCGACCAGGAGGCTCACCCATGCGCAGACGACGCCACCATCCCGACGCCACGCCCCCAACCGCCCGCCAACCCGACGGACCCGGCGAGCCGGTCTACGACTGGAACCGGTACGGACGGCACCGCCTCCGCGCCCCCGACGGCGCCATCATCGAGCTCCCCATCCCCGTCGACGCCGCCCACACCGTGTGGGTCGCCACCACCTGGCCCGACCCCACCGTCACCGGAGGATGGGCTCGCCAACTGTGGGCGGCCGACCCCACCGCCGGTCGAGGCTGGCAGCTCCCGCACCAGCTCGCCGCCGGCGACATCGTCGAGTTCGGCGCCGACGGCCCCACCGGTCCCCGCCGCTGGTACGGGATCATGGACAGCTACGAGGTCGACCGGTGGGCCACCCTCCAAGGCCCCTACCCCCATCCCGCCGCCGCCCACGACGCCGCCCAGCAGCTCCTCGCCGTAGAGCGCTACGTCCCGCCCCTCGAACCCGACCCAAGTCCCAACCCCTGCCGACGCACGCCGCGGCAGCGCCGACCCCGCCACCACCGGCCCCGCTGACCCGTAAGACGTCACACAGCCCGCAACTGCCGTGACCGCCATGGCCACGGCCACTGACCAGCCCCTCATGCCCGCCGCCGAGGCCGCCGAACGGCTCGAGCTCACCCTCGCCCAGCTCTGCCGGCTCATCGACCGAGGCGAGCTCCACGCCTACCGCGACGACCGCTCCTACCTCCACGTCCCCGTCGCCGAGGTCGAAGCCCTCGCCACCGGGTAGCCCCCCCAGCCTGGACGCCCCAGGCCGCCGCAACCCCAGCCGGCTTGGCCCGCCCCCCGCAGACCGTGGATCCGGACCCCGCCGTCTACGGCGCGATGCGCTCCGCTGCCCGCCGGAGATGCTCCGCAACGCCCGAGCGAACCGCGGCCACCGTGCCACGACGCTTGGCGGTCGGGACCCGCCCGCCGGGCGGGACAGCGGCCGGGTCCTCGACGACCCTCAGCCTGGCACCAACTGCGGGCGGGGCCAGCGTCGCCAGCCGAGACACCAGGAAGCCCACCAGGTCGCTGATCTCGCCGGGCGTGAGGTGGAACGTCTCGACGCACTGATCGCCCCGCCACAGGCTGAGGTTCACGAACCCGCGTTCGGGACGCCACGTCGCCCGCAACCCGACGCCCTGCTCGTCCACCGCGAGGAACCGACCGTCCACCCCGCCCGCATCGAGCGCTGTCCCCGACTCCACCCCCGCAGTGTCGCGCCCGCAAGCCCGCCCGGGTAGGGCCTCGCCGTCGATCTGGACCGAGCCGGGACTGAACCGGATCGCGCACACAGATAATCACCGGCGGTGCTGCACGCGATTTTCGCGGGCACCGGGAGCGGGGCCGGGACCAACTCCGGGACCCCGGTCCCGTTCGCTGTCCGGGTGCTGTCGATCGCCAAGCTCCGCGTCGGCCAGGAGGCCTACCAGCTCTCCGGCGTCGCCCAGTCCCTCGACGACTACTACACCGGCGCCGGCGAGGCCGCCGGCCTGTGGATCGGGGCGGGAGCCGAACGCCTCGGCCTGGCCGGCGAGGTCGACCCCGACGACCTGCGCGCGGTGCTCGCCGGCCTTGCGCCCGGATCGGGCGGCCTGACCCCGGACGGCTCCACCGTCCGCACCCATGCCCGTCGGGTCCCCGGCTTCGACCTCACCTTCAAGGCCCCGAAATCAGTCAGCGTCCTCTACGCCGTCTCCGATGACCCCCGGGTCCAGGGCGCCATCATCGAAGCCGGCGAGACCGCCGTACGTGAGGTCGTAGCGTGGCTGGAGCGCGAAGCGATCCGGGTCCGGCGAGGCTCCGGCGACGTCGCCTACCTCAACGACCTCGCCGCCCGCGACCCCGCCGCCGCTGACGCCGCCCGCATCCGGGTCCTGCCCGGCCGCGGCGTCGTTGCTGCGACGTTCCGGCACCGCACCTCCCGCGCCGGTGACCCGCTGCTGCACTGGCACACCCTGGTCGCCAACCTGGTCGAAGGCCCCGACGGCCGATGGGGGGCGTTCGTGCACCCCGAGCTGTACCGGGCTGTGCGCGCCGCCGGCGAGCTGTTCCAGACCGTGGTGCGGGGCGAGCTCACCGAAAGCCTCGGCCTCGAATGGCGACCCGGACGCCACGTCCCCGAGATCGCCGGTGTTCCCCAGGCCCTGTGCGACCAGTTCTCCAAGCGCGCCGCCGAGGTCGACGCCTGGCTGGCCGCCACCGGGACCCCTGATGATCCCGCCGGCCGCCAAGCCGCCGTGCTCGCCACCCGCCGCGGCAAGCCCGAAGCCGAACACGAGCGCTTCGACGCCGCCTGGAAGGCCGAGGCTTGCGCCGCCGGCTGGGGACCCGAGCACGCCGATGCCCTCATCGCCTCCACCACCGAGCGCCACACGCCCGGCATCGACGAGGTGTGGCGGCTCCCCACCCGCAACCCCCACACCGGCGCCGTCGCCGATCGGGCCGTGGAACCCGAGGAGTGGATCGCCGCGGTCGCTCGAACCCTGACCGAGCACGACTCGACCTTCACCCGAACCGACATCGTCCAAGCTGTCGCCGCACGGATCGGGGACGGTGCCACCGCCCACACGGTCGACCGCATGACCGCCCGCGTGCTCGCCTCCACCCACCTGGTTCCCGTCGCCGGGGACGGACCCTCAAGATGGACCACGACCGAGCTGCTCGAGGTCGAGCGCCGGTTCCTCGACCGTGCCGCATCGACTCGACACACCCGCACCGCCATCGACCCCCATCACATCGCGGGCATGCTCGAGAGGCTCCCGACCCTGGGCACCGACCAAGAGGCCGCTGTCCGGCGGTTGGCCACATCCGGCGACGCCATCAGCGTCATGGTGGGCCCCGCCGGCACCGGAAAGACCTTCACCCTCGACGCCGTCCGACAGGTCTACGCCGCCGCCGGCTACCAGATCATCGGCGCCGCACCCTCAGCCAAGGCCGCCCACGAGCTCCAAGCCGACGCCCACATCGCCTCCGCCACCATTCACCGCCGGCTGGGCGCCTGGACCCGCGGCTACGACCGCCCCGACGCCCACACCCTGCTCGTGGTCGACGAAGCCGCCATGGCCGGACTCCGTGACCTCGACCGCCTGACCGCCACTGTGGTCGAAGCCGGCGGCCGCGTGCTCCTCGTCGGCGACCACCACCAGCTTCCCGAGGTCACCGCCGGCGGCGGCTTCGCCGCCCTCGCCACCGACCCCACCGCCACCGTCGCCGAACTGTCTGTCAACCGCCGCCAGCACCACAGCTGGGAACGCCAGGCGCTGGCCGAGCTGCGCGACGATCACGTTGCCCGCGCCGTCGCCGCCTACCAGAGCCATGGCCGGGTCATCGTCGCCAGCGATCGCCCGGCCATGATCGACCAGGCCGTCGACCGGTGGGTCGCCGCCCACCACGCCGGTACCGTCCCGGTGCTCCTCGCGGGCACGAACCAGACCGTCGACGCCCTCAACGCTGCCGTCCGGCGCGCACTCATCGACCGAGGAGTCCTCGGGCGGGCTATCGACGGCTCGAACGGCTCCCTCGCGCTCGGTGAGCGGCTTATGATCCGCGGCAACGATTACCGCGCCACCACTCCGGCGGGCGAGCAGACATCGGTACTCAACGGCCAGACCGGAACCCTGACCGGCACCTGCAGCGACGGGCTGGTCCTACGGATGGACCACGACGACCTCGAAGTGGTCCTCACCCCAGATCAGTTCGCCACCGGCGCCGTCGGCGCAGAACCTGTGGCCCGCGGTGACGCCCGCCCCGAGCAGCCGGGTGAACGGTGAGCACGCAACCCTCGGCGCTGTTGGCTGGCGACGGTGTGCCCGTCGAGTCCCTCGACGCCTATCTCGCCCTGGGCGGCGGCGAAGCATTCGAGCGCGCCCGCGCCGGTGACCCCGACGCAATCGTGGAGGAGCTGCGCCGCGCTGGGCTGCGCGGCCGCGGTGGCGCCGGTTTCCCCACCGCCATCAAGTGGGGCGGTGTCCGCGCCGATCCGGCACCGACGAAGTTCGTCTGCGCCAACGGCGCCGAGGGGGAGCCGGGCACCTTCAAGGACCGCTATCTGCTGCGGATGAACCCCTACCAGGTCATCGAGGGGCTTGCCATCGCCCGGCACGTGATCGGGGCCAAGCGCGCGTACCTCTGCGTGAAGCGCCTCTTCGCGTCCGAGGTCGCCAGGGTGCGCAGCGCGCTGGACGAGCTCGCGGCACGGTCAGACATGGCGGAGGCGATGGAGCTGGTGCTCGGGCCGGACGAGTACCTCTTCGGCGAGGAGAAGGCCCTGCTGTCGGTGGTCGAGGGCGGCCTGCCGTTGCCGCGTCTGTTTCCCCCGCATGTCCACGGCCTCTTCGGCCCGCCCTACGGCGATCCCAGCGGAGGGCAGCACAACCCGACGGTGGTGAACAACCTGGAGACGCTCGCCCACGTCCCCCAGATCGTCCGCCGCGGGGCCGACTGGTTTCGCGGCTTGGGCACGTCGGACACGCCGGGGACCATGCTCTTCACGGTCTCCGGCGACGTTCAGCGGCCCCTGGTGATCGAGCAGCCGCTGGGATTGACGCTGCGGGAGCTCGTCGACGACGTTGCCGGCGGGCCACCGCCTGGGCGGCGCGTGAAGGCCGTCTTCGCCGGGCTCGCCAGCGCCGTCGTGACCGGGAACGGCCTGGACACGCCGCTGAGCTTCGACACCATGCGCCGAGCCGGCTCCGCGCTCGGCTCGGGGGGCTTCATCGTCTATGACGACACCGCCTGCATGGTGCAGGTGGCCTGGCTGTTTTCGCGCTTCCTGCACGTCGAGTCCTGCGGTCAGTGCCCCCCGTGCAAGCTCGGCTCGCAGCGGATCACCGAACGCCTGGATCGGCTGCTCGACGGCTCCGGGAAGCGCCGCGACCTCGATGACATCGCCGCCACCGTGCCGTGGGTGCCCAACGGGCAGCGGTGCGCGCTGGCGACCTCGGAGTCCGTGGTCATCGGCAGCATCCTCGCCGCCTTCCCCGAAGATTTCGAGGCCCACCTCCGCAGCAGCTGCGAGCTGGGCCACGACCGGATACTGCCGAAGATGACCGATTACGTGCCCGGGGAGGGTTTCACCTACGACCGAACCTACTGGCGCAAGCAACCGGACTGGACCTACCAGGACCCGTGACGCTCACGGCGGCCGGCCTGGGTTGGGAGAGCAGTCGCGGGTGGGAATGCCGAAGATGACCGATCACGTCCCGGGTGCGGGCCTCCCCTGCGGCCAGGCGTACCTGCCGGGAACCCAGGACTGGACCCGTCGAGGACCCGCGATGGCTCACTGCGGCCGGCCCGGGGGGGCGGCCGCGACGGGGTTCGGGTGCCGCAGCACCACCCACAAGGCGGCCAGGACCAGGACGAGTCCGGCGGCGGTCCAGCCGGCGGGTGTGTCAGCACCGGCTACGAACGCGAAGGCGACGCCGAACAGCGGGGTGAGGAACGTCCACGCCGCCAGGGGCGCGAGGGGTGAACGGAGCGTCTCGGTGAACCACGCCCAGAAGGCGAGTGCCGTCCCCACGAGGGCGAGGAACGCCAGGACCAACACGAACCGTGGCGTCCAGGTGATGCGCGGGAGGCCTTCGACCGCAGCGGCGACCGCGGCGAGGCCGGCACCACCGATGATGAAGTGCCAGCCGGCGGCCTGGACGACGTCGGTGCCGGCGAGGCGGCGGGCGAGCAGCGTCCCAACGGTGATGGCGGCGGCGGCGAGGATCGACAGCCACGCCCCTTTGCCGCCGCCGGCGGGCACGGCCACGACCAAGAGCCCGGCGAACCCGACGGCCAGGGCCGCGCCGGTGCGGACGGTGACCTGCTCACCGTAGAGCCACCATGCGGGCAGCACGATCAGCAGGGGTTGCGCGTTGGCCAACACGGCTGCCGTTCCGGTCGCCAACCCCGCCACACCCCCGAACATCGCCGCGAACGCGACGCCGGCGTTGGTGAGCGCCAGCAGCGCGATCAGCCACCATGAGCGAACACCGGTCGGCAGGGGACGCTGCTGGATCGCGGCGAACACAGCCAGGGCCGCGCCGGCGATCAGGGACCGCAGCGCGGCGAACCAGAGCACGGGCGCATCGCGCAAGCCCCAGTCGATGGCCACGAAGCACGCGCCCCATGAGGCCGTGACCCACAGCATGCGCCCCGGCCGGGGACCCGTGCCGTTGGGCTGGATGTGCGTCCGCGCCGCTGGCCTGTCCGACCGCTGCACCGTTGCGGTCAGGGGGCCGTGCCGACGGGTGCCGGCGCCGCGGCTGTTCGGGGGGCCGCGCCGTCGTCGGGGGACGCGAGCCGGAGGCGCTTCAGCATCACGGCGTTCACGGCCACGATGAAGCTCGATCCCGACATCGACAGCGCCGCGATCTCGGGGCGGAGAACCAGGCCGAAGGCGGGCTCGAACACCCCGGCGGCGATGGGCAGGGCGATGACGTTGTAGCCGACGGCCCAGCCGAGGTTCTGGCGCATCTTGCGCAGGGTCCCGCGGCCGATCTGGATCGCGGCGGGCACGTCCAGCGGGTCGCTGCGCATCAACACGACATCCGCGGTCTCGATGGCCACATCGGTGCCGGCCCCGATCGCCACGCCGACGTCAGCTTGTGCCAGTGCCGGGGCGTCGTTCACGCCGTCGCCCACCATGGCTACCCTGCGGCCCTCGGCCTGCAGCTCGGCCACCTTGGTGGACTTGTCGCCCGGGAGCACGTCGGCGATGACGGTGGTGACCCCTAGCAGGGAGGCGATGCGGCGGGCGGTGGCCTCGTTGTCGCCGGTCAACATCACCACCTCCGCTCCGAGGCGCCGCAGCCCCGCCACCGCGGCCGCGGCGGTCTCGCGGGGGGCGTCGGCCATCGCGACCAGACCCGAGGCGCGGCCGTCGACCGCGACGATCACCGCAGTGCGACCCCCGTTGGCGAGTTCCTCGCGGCGGGCGGCGAGACCGTCGAGCTGGATGTTCTCGCGCGCCATGAGCCGTCGGTTGCCGACCAGCACCCGGTGGCCGTCGACCGTGGCCACGGCGCCGTGTCCGGGCACGCTGTCGAAGCCGTCGGCTCGCAACGTGCTGACGCCCCGACGGTCGGCCTCGGCCACGATGGCCTGGGCGAGCGGGTGCTCGGACTCGCGTTCGACCGCCGCGGTGAGGGCGAGCAGGCGTGCCTCGTCGATGCCGTCGGCGATCACGTCGGTCACCTCGGGCTCGCCCTTGGTGAGGGTCCCGGTCTTGTCCATCACCACGGTGTCGAGGCGAGCGGCGGTCTCGAGGGCCATGGCGTTCTTGAACAGCACGCCCCGCTTGGCGCCGAGGCCGGTGCCGACCATGATCGCCGTGGGGGTGGCGAGGCCGAGGGCGTCGGGGCAGGTGATGACCACCACGGTGATGGCGAACAGGATCGCCTCGCTCACCGGCCGGTCGACGAGGACGCTCCAGACGAAGAAGGTGCCGGTGCCGCCGATGAGGGCGACGAACACGAGCCAGAACGCCGCCTTGTCGGCGAGGCGCTGGCCGGGCGCCTTGGAGTTCTGGGCCTCCTGGACGAGCTTGACGATCTGGGCGAGCGCTGTGTCGGCGCCGATCTTGGTGGCCCGCACCCGCAGCGTGCCGGTGGTGTTGAGCGTGGCGCCGATCACCGCGTCGCCGGGCGCCTTGTGCACGGGAAGGCTCTCGCCGGTGACCATCGACTCGTCGAGCTCGCTCTCGCCGTCCTCGACGATCCCGTCGACGGCGACCTTGGCGCCTGGCCGCACCAGCAGCAGGTCGCCGACCTGCACCTCGGCGGTGGGCACCTCGACGGTCTCGCCGCCGCGGATGACCGTGGCCATCGGCGGCGCCAGATCCAGCAGGGCCCGGATGGCGTCGTTGGCGCCGCCCCGGGCGCGCATCTCGAACCAGTGCCCCAGCAGCACGAACGCGGCCAGGACGGTGGCCGCCTCGTAGAACACCTCGCCCCCGCCGGTGAGGGTCACCCACAGCGAGTACAGCCACCCGGCGCCGACCGCCACGGCGACGAGCACCATCATGTCCAGTGTCCGGGCCCGCAGCGCCCGCCACGCGCCGTCGAAGAAGATCCACCCTGACCAGAAGATGACCGGCAGGCTGAGCAGCAGCGCGAAGACGTCGTCGCGGAGGCCGAACGGCGCGGCCACGTCGAAGTCGAGGACGTCGCGGCCGATCGGTGACCACAGCAGGATCGGCACCGAGAACACGGCCGCCACTACGAACCGCCGGCGCATGTCGGCCACCATCTCGGCCATCGACGCGCCGCCGTGGCCGCCGTGGCCCATGACCTCGTGCGGTGAGCGCGCCGCCGCCTCTGCACTAGCCGCCGGCCCGTGGCCCTCGTGTCCCGCGTGGCCCTCGTGGCCCTCGTGGCCCTCGTGGCTGGCCGGATGGCGCGCTTGGGGTTCGGGCGTCGGCTCCTCCATCGGGTTGCACAGGTGGTCGGGCACGGACTGGCCCTCGCAGTGGTAGCCGCACGCCTCGACCCACCGCTGCAGCTCGGCGACGTTGGTCACCGCCGGGTCGTAGGTGACCGTCGCCGTCTGGGCGACGGGGTTCGCCTCCACCCGCTCGACGCCGGTCAGCCGCCCCAGGGCAGCTTCGACGATCGCCTTCTCGCTGGCCCAGTTCAGCCCTCCGACCTCGAGGACGGCCGTGGCGCGCGTGTCGGCCTCTGCAGCGCCGTGGCCGCCGTGGTGGGCGTGGTCGTGGCCGGCTGGTGTGCTCATGGCTGGACGCCTTCCTGTCGGCGGGTGGTAGACCAAACTCCTACAGTCTGTCGCGGACAACGGGTCGAGTCCCATGCGCGGCCGGATCCGTTGCCGTCCGAGCCACAAGGAGGATGACTGGTGCCGGACAGCACAGTTCGAGTGGCGGTGAACGGCTTCGGGGTCATCGGCAAACGGGTCGCCGACGCGATCTCGCTCCAGCACGACATGGAGCTCGTCGGCGTCGCCGATGTGGCGTCGGACTATCGCGTGCGGGTGGCGGTCGAGCGTGGCCATCGGGTGTTCGCCGCCACGGGCGAGGCGGGCGAAGAGATGGACGCCGCCGGGATCCCGGTGGCGGGCACCATGGACGACTTGTTGTCCCAGGTCGATGTGGTCGCCGACTGCGGCCCCAAGCGGCTCGCCGCCGCCAACAAGCAGCGTTACCAGGCGGCGGGGGTCAAGGCCATCTGGCAGGGCGGCGAGAAGCACGAGCTGACCGGCTACTCGTTCTGCGCCCAGGTCAACTACGCAGGCGCGGTCAACCGCGACTTCGCCCGGGTCGTGTCGTGCAACACCACCGCGCTGAGCCGCACGATGCACGCCCTGCACCGCCGGGGCTGGGTCAAGCGCGCCCGCGCGGTGCTGCTGCGCCGGGGTACCGATCCGGTCGACTCGCACGCTGCCGGGATGATCAACACGGTCGTGCCCGAGACCAAGGTGCCCAGCCACCAGGGCCCCGACGCCCAGACCGTGATCCCCGACCTGGACATCACCACCCTCGCCGGGGCGGGACCGTTCAACCTCGCTCACATCCATTTCGCCATGGTCGAGACCACCCGCCCGGTGAGCGTCGACGAGCTGCGCGACGCACTGTGGGACGAGCCCCGCATCGCATTCGTCCGGGCCGGCGACGGCGTCGTTGCCATGAACGCGGTGGTCGAGCTGATGCGGGACCTGGACCGCCCGCGGGGCGACATGTGGGAGGTGGCGGTGTGGGAGGACGCCTTGGCCGCCGACGACCGCGAGGTCTACCTCACCTTCCAGGTGCACAACGAGGCGATCGTGGTGCCCGAGACCGTCGACTGCGTCCGGGCGCTGACCGGCATCGAGGTCGACGGCGCGGCGTCGATCGCCAAGACGGACCAGTCGCTGGGGGTCACCAAGACGTTCCTGCCTGCGACGACCCAGCCGATCGCGCACGTCACCGACGCCGACGTCGCCCATCCCGGCATCGCGGCGGTGCGGGCCGCGCACGCCCGGTTCGCCGAGGTCGGGTTCAAGGGTTCGGAGGAGCCCACCGACGACGCCAGCACATGAGGGAGAGCGAGACGGTGACCGACACGCAGCAGCCGACTGCGGGCACGCCCGAGGGTCGTCCGCTCGCCGACGACGAGGTGGCCCGCATCGATGCCTGGTGGCGGGCGGCGAACTACCTGTCGGTCGGCCAGATCTACCTGATGGACAACCCGCTGCTGCGGGAACCGCTGCGACCCGAGCACGTCAAGCCGCGGCTGCTCGGCCACTGGGGCACCACCCCGGGGCTGAACTTCATCTACGCCCACCTCAACCGCGCCACCATGGCCAGAGACCTCGACGTGATGTACGTGATGGGGCCCGGCCACGGCGGGCCCGGCCCGGTGGCGGCGGCGTGGCTGGAGGGCACTTACAGCGAGGTCTACCCGCAGGTGTCCCAGGACGAGACGGGGATGCGCCGGTTGTTCACCCAGTTCTCGTTCCCGGGCGGCATCCCCAGCCACGTGGCGCCGGAGACACCGGGTTCGATCCACGAGGGCGGTGAGCTGGGCTACTCGCTCGCCCACGCGTACGGCGCCGCGTTCGACAACCCTGACCTGCTCGTCGCCGCGGTGGTGGGCGACGGGGAGGCCGAGACCGGCCCGCTGGCGACGAGCTGGCATTCCACCAAGTTCGTGGACCCGCGGCGCGACGGGGCGGTGCTTCCGATCCTGCACCTCAACGGCTACAAGATCGCCAGCCCCACGGTCCTGTCCCGCATCGACGCCGACGAGCTCGACGGGCTGCTGCGCGGCTTCGGGCACACGCCGTACGTCGTGGAGGGTGAGGGCCACGCCGAGATGCACCAGGCGTTCGCCGCCGCCCTCGACCGTTGTCTGGACGAGATCGCCGCCATCCAGCACCGAGCTCGCAGCGAGGGCATCAGCGAGCGTCCTCGGTGGCCGATGCTGGTGCTGCGATCCCCGAAGGGCTGGACCGGCCCGGCCGAGGTCGACGGCCACCCCGTCGAGGGGTCGTGGCGCTCACACCAGGTGCCCTTCGCCGACGCCCGCGACGACGACGCCCACCGAGCGGTGCTGGAGGCGTGGCTGCGCAGCTACCGCCCGGAGGAGCTCTTCGCTGACGCCGGCGCACCGGTGCCCGAGATCCGTGACCTGCACCCGGGCGGCGAGCGGCGCATGAGCGCCAACCCGCACGCCAACGGCGGCCGGATGCCACGCGACCTGCGCCTGCCCGACTTCCGCGACTACGCCGTGCCGGTCGAGGCTCCCGGCACCGGTGCGGTGGAGTCGACGCGGGTGCTGGGCACGTTCCTGCGCGACGTGATGGCCGCCAACATGACCAGTTTCCGGATGTTCGCCCCGGACGAGCACAACTCCAACCGGCTTGGTGCGGTGCTGGAGGTCACCGACCGCGCCTGGAACGCCCGCACCGTTCCCGGCGACGACCACCTGGCCGCCGACGGCCGGGTGATGGAGGTTCTATCCGAGCACCTGTGCCAGGGATGGCTGGAGGGCTACCTGCTCACCGGCCGCCACGGGCTGTTCTCGTGTTACGAGGCGTTCATCCACATCGTCGACTCGATGTTCAACCAGCACGCCAAGTGGCTGAAGGTCACGAACGACATCGAGTGGCGCCACCCGATCCCGTCGCTGAACTACCTGCTGACCTCGCATGTGTGGCGCCAGGACCACAACGGGTTCTCTCACCAGGACCCCGGCTTCATCGACCACGTCGTGAACAAGAAGGCCGAGGTCATTCGCGTCTACCTGCCGCCCGACGCCAACACGCTGCTGTCGGTGACCGACCACTGCCTGCGCAGCCGCCAGTACGTGAACGTGATCGTCGCCGGCAAGCAGCCCCAGCTGCAGTACCTGAGCGTCGACGACGCCATCGTGCACTGCACCAAGGGGATCGGCATCTGGGAGTGGGCCAGCACCGACGCCGGCGCCGAGCCCGACATCGTGTTGGGCTGCGCCGGTGACGTGCCCACCATGGAGACCCTCGCCGCGGTCGAGCTGCTGCGCGGCTGGTTCGCCGACCTGCGCATCCGGGTGGTCAACGTGGTCGATCTCATGCGACTGCAGGACGACCGGGAGCACCCGCACGGCCTGTCCGACCGGGAGTTCGACGCGCTGTTCACCACCGACAAACCCGTGCTGTTCGCCTACCACGGCTACCCGTGGCTGATCCACCGCCTCACCTACCGGCGCGCCAACCACCCCAACCTCCATGTGCGCGGCTACGTCGAGGAAGGAACCACCACCACCCCGTTCGACATGTGCGTGCTCAACCGCGTCGACCGGTACAACCTGGCGATCGCGGTGCTCGACGCGGTCCCCCGCCTGCGGGATGTCTCCGCGCACGTCCGCGAGGCGCTCAAGAACAAGCTGATCGAGCACCGCCAGCACATCCGCACCCACGGCCAGGACCTCCCCGAGATTCGCGACTGGCAATGGTCGGCGGAACCGGGCCCGGACGTGCGCGGCGACAACGAGCCGCTCACCGAACCGAGCCCGTCGTGAGCACTCCCGTCACACCGCCGGGCTGATGGCCGTTCTCGTCGTCAACGCCGGCTCCTCCACGCTCAAGCTGCGCCTCGTCGACGATGCCGACACGGCCGAGGGGGCCGACGTCGACCCGTGGGACGGCGGCGACCCGACCGCGGCGCTGGAAGCCCTGTGCCGCGACGTTGGCTCCATCGACGCCTGCGGCCACCGGTTCGTGCACGGCGGGGCCGATCTCACCGCCCCGACGGTCGTCGACAACGCCGTCCGCGACCGCATCGCCGCGCTCGCGCCACGGGCGCCGCTGCACCAGGCGAGATCGCTCGCCGCGCTCGACGCGGCGCGGCGAGCCCTACCCGACGTCGACCACGTCGCCTGCTTCGACACTGCGTTCCCCAGCACGCTCACGCCCGCGGCCCGCACCTACGCCCTTCCCGAGCCATGGCGGCGCCGGTGGGATCTGCGCCGCTTCGGCTTCCACGGCATCTCCCACCGCTGGGCGGCGCGCCGAGCGGGTGACCTCGCCGCCGCCGGCGGCGACAAGCGGCGTGTGGTGACGTGCCACCTCGGTGCGGGAGCGTCGCTCTGCGCGGTGCTCAACGGCCGATCCGTCGACACCACCATGGGCTTCACGCTCCTCGAGGGCCTCGTGATGGCGACCCGGTCCGGCTCGGTCGATCCCGGTCTCGTCCTCTGGCTGCTCACCGACGCGCACCTCGACGCCGCGAAGATCCTCGAGGGGCTCGAGCACCACAGCGGCCTCGCCGGCCTGGCGGGCGGGATCGGCGACATGCGCGACGTGCTCGCGGCGCGGGCAGCGCGCGACCCGGCCGCGGCGCTCGCCTTCGACGTGTACGTCCACCGCCTCGCAGCCGGCGTCGCGGCCATGGCCGCCGCGCTCGGCGGGCTCGACGTGCTGGCCTTCACCGGCGGCGTCGGCGAGCACGCCCCCGAAGTCCGCGCCGCCGCCGCTGCTCGCCTCGGCTTCCTCGGCGTCGCCGTCGACCCCGACGCCAACGCAGCGACCAGCGCCGACGGCGACATCACCGGTCGCGACGCCCGGACGAGGACGGTCGTGGTGAGCGCACGCGAGGACCTCGAGGTCGCCGGCGAGACCCGCGAGCTGCTCGCCGCCATCAAGGCGAGCGAGGCACGGCCGTGACCGGCCAGCGCCGCTCGGGGGTGGACCTGCCCCGCCCTGACGGTACGGTCACGCCGACGGGGGCAGTGGTGCCCTATGACGCGGTCATCTTCGACATGGACGGCATCGTGACCGACACCGCCGCCGTGCACGCGGCCGCGTGGGCGGAGCTGTTCGACGCGGTCCTGCACGACCCGCGGGCAGGCCTCACCGCACCGGTCGAGCCGTTCGACACCGACGCCGACTACCGGCGCTACGTCGACGGACGTTCCCGCGAGGACGGGGTGACCGCCTTCCTCGCCGCCCGCGGCGTCTCGGTCCCCGTCGGCGAGCCCGGGGACCCGCCCGACGCGTGGACGGTGCACGGCCTGGCCGCCCGCAAGAACGACCTGTACCTGCAGCGGCTCGACGAGCGGGGGGTGCGGGTGTTCGCCGGCACCGTCGACCTGGTGCGCCGGCTCCGGGCCGGCAGGATCCCCGTCGGGCTGGTCACGGCGAGCCGCAACGCCGATGCCTTGCTGGCCTCCGCCGGGCTGGGCGACCGGTTCGACGTCGTCGTGGACGGCACCGTCGCCGCCGAGGAGGGCCTGGCCGGCAAGCCCGATCCGGCCACGTTCGTGGAGGCTGCCCGCCGTCTCAATGTCGACCCGTCGCGGACCGTGGTGGTGGAGGACGCCACCTCAGGGGTGAGCGCAGCACGCCATGGCGGGTTCGGGCTGGTGGTGGGCGTCGACCGGGGCGGTCATCGCGCCGCGCTCGAGGCGGCCGGCGCCCACGTGGTGCTCGATGACGTTTCGCTGCTGGATCTGGGCGCCCTGCGCTCGGACCCGTGGGTGCTCGCCTACGCGGGGCTCGACCCCGCCCACGAGGGCCACCGGGAGGCGCTCACCACCCTCGGCAACGGCTACGTCGGCACCCGGGGCGCCGCCCCCGAGTCGCGTGCTGACGGTGTCCACTACCCGGGCACGTACCTGGCCGGTGTCTACAACCGGCTCACCAGCGTCGTCGCCGGCCGCGAAGTGGAAGACGAGCACCTCGTCAACGTCCCCAACTGGCTGCTGGTCGACGTACGCGTCGCTGACGGGCCTTGGTGGTCGGCCGGCGGGCTTGTCGTCACCGACGAGCGCCGCGAGCTCGACCTGCGCCGAGGGATGCTCACCCGCACCGCCGTGCTCACCGACGGCGTCGGGCGGCGCCTGCGGCTGACCCAGCGGCGGCTGGTGTCGATGGAACGCCCGCACCTCGCGGCCCTGGAGACGACGCTGGTCGCCGAGGGCTGGGCAGGAACGGTCACGGTGCGCTCCGGGATCGACGCCGGCGTCGTCAACGCCAACGTTGCCGAGTACGCGGCGCTGGCCAAACGGCACCTTGCCCAGGTCGAGGGGTGGGAGGCGGCGCCCGACGTCCTGGTGGTCGTGGCCGAGACCTCCCAGAGTCGCGTCCGCATCGCCACCGCGGCGCGGACCACCATCACGGGCGCCCCCGCCGAGCGTCGCGGCGGCATCGACGTCGGCGGCGGCCGGTTCGTGCACGACTTCGAGCTGGAGCTCACCGACGGCCGGGCGGTCGTCGTCGACAAGACCGTCGCCATCACGACCTCCCGCGACCCGGCGATGGCAGCTCCAGCATTGGGCGCGCTCGACCAGCTCGCCGACGACCCCGGCGGGTTCGCCGGTCTGGTCGCCGGGCACGAGGCAGCATGGCGGCGGCTGTGGGATCGGTTCGGCATCTGCCTGGACGTCGAGCGCCGCGATGTCCAGCTCGTCCTGAACCTGCACGTCTTCCACCTGCTGCAGGCGGTCTCGCCCCACACCGCCGAGCTCGACGCCGGGGTCATGGCCCGAGGCCTGCACGGTGAGGGTTACCGGGGCCATGTGTTTTGGGACGAGCTGTTCGTCCTCCCCGTGATCGGCGCGCACGTGCCGGCGGTGACCCGGGCCCTGCTCGACTACCGGTGGCGGCGGCTCGGCGCCGCCCGCCGCGCCGCCCGCCAGGCCGGGCTGACCGGTGCGCTGTTTCCGTGGCAGAGCGGCAGCGACGGCCGCGAGGAGACACCCGAGCAGCTGTTCAACCTGCGCTCGGGCCGGTGGATGCCGGACAACTCCCGCCGCCAACGCCATGTCGCACTCGCGGTCGCCTACAACGCCTGGCGGCACTACCAGGCCACCGGCGACACCGCGTGGCTGGCCGAGCGGGGCGCCGACCTGCTCGTCGAGGTCGCCCGCCTGGTCGCGTCGCTCGCCACCTATGACGGGGACGACGACCGGTTCCACATCGACGGCGTGATGGGCCCCGACGAGTACCACGACGGCTACCCCGGCACGCCCGGCTCGGGCCTGCGCGACAACGCCTACACCAACGTCCTCGGCGCCTGGGTGTGCCAGCGTGCCGTCGCCGCGCTGGGCGTGCTGCGCGGCCACGAGGGCGACGAGCTGGCCGACCGGCTCGGCGTCGGGCCCGAGGAACCCGAGGCTTGGGACCGGCTCAGCCGGCGGCTCGCCGTGTGCTTCCACGACGAGGGCATCATCAGCCAGTTCGACGGCTACGACCGCCTCAGGGAGCTCGACTGGGAACACTACCGCACCACGTACGGCAACATCGGCCGCCTCGACCTCATCCTGGAGGCCGAGGGCGACAGCCCCAACCGCTACAAGCTGGCCAAGCAGGCCGACGTCCTCATGCTCCTCTACCTGCTCGACCCCGACCCGCTCCTCGCCCAACTCGACCGCCTCGGCTACACCGTCACCCCGCAATCCCTGCGGCGCACTGTCGACTACTACCTGGCCCGCACCGCCCACGGCTCCACCCTCAGCCGCGTCGTGCACGCATCGGTGCTGTCGCGCCTCGACCGGGCCCGGGCGTGGGACCTGTTCCGCGACGCGCTGGTCGCCGACCTCGACGACACCCAGGGCGGCACCACCGCCGAAGGCGTCCACCTCGGCGCCATGGCGGGCACCATCGACATCGTCACCCGGGCGTTCGCCGGCATGGAGACCCACACCGACCGGATCGCCTTCACCCCCAACTTGCCCGACGGGCTCCGCCACGCCGCCTTCAGCGTCCACCATCGCGGGCAGCGCATCGACGTGTCCCTGGACCACGCCCGGCTCCGGCTGACCGCCGCAGCCGGTGTCACGGGGTCCGACATCCGCGTCGACGTCGGCGGCGAGTCGACCACCCTCGGGCCCGGTGAGGAGGTCGAGTTCCCGCTGGCCGACCGAAGCTGAGGGGTCGCTCGCCGGTGAGGCCGAGCTGCTCGCCGGAGAACGGGCCGATCCGTACATCACCCACCCGACGATCGGTAGCCCACCCCGATGTGCGCGTACGCCTGGGCGCTCAGGATGATGGGCAGGACGAACCAAGGAGCACACCATGCGCTGGTTGAGCGCCAACTGGATCTGGCTGGTCGTGATCGGCGGGATGCTGTGGATGCATCTCGGCATGCACCGAGGCCACGGCGGCCACGGCGGCCATGGCGGCCATGGGGGCCATGGGGGCCACGCTGAGAGCAGGGCGCCGCAGGAACAGCGCGCCTCCGAAGGCCACGGCAACCACGATCACCACGGCTCGCAGCCGGCGACGGAGCAGGCGAGCAGCGGCGGGACGCACCGCCACCGAGGCTGTTGACCCGCTCCGCTCGGCGGGACGGTTGGCTGGCCACGCTCCGGCGCCTGTTGTCCCGGCTGCGGCACGCCCTTCCGCGATTCCCCCACCGTCGCCGGCTCCGCCAGATCGCGAGCGCCGCCGCCCGTCACGGGCTCGGCTACCTCGCCGGTCCGGCGGGGCTGGGACGGCTGGCGCCGTTCCAGCGGGGCTGGCTGGGCCACGAGCGCCGGGACAGCCCCTACACCCGTCCCGAGCACGTCCGGCTCGCCTTGGAGGAGCAGGGCGCCACGTTCGTCAAGCTGGGCCAGATCCTGTCCACCCGCGGCGACCTTCTCCCCCCCGATTACCAGGCCGAGCTGGCCCGCCTCCAGGACGCCGCCCCGCCGGTGCCGGCCGGCGCGGTCCTCGACACGGTCACAGTCGAGCTCGGGTGTGACGCCGGGTCGGTGTTCGCCACCTTCGATCTCCAGCCGCTCGCCTCCGCGTCCATCGGGCAGGCCCACGCGGCGACGCTGCTGGACGGGTCCGAGGTGGTCGTCAAGGTCCGCCGCCCCGGTGTCGTCGCCCAGGTGGAGGAGGACCTCGCCATCCTGGCCCGCCTGGCGGTCCGGGCTGCCCGCCGGTCCGAGCTCGCCCGCCGGTATGACCTCCCCGGGCTCGTGGCCGAGTTCTCCTCCACGCTGCGAGCCGAGCTCGACTACCTGCAGGAGGGGCGCAACGCCGAGCGGTTCGCCGCCAACTTCGGCGATGACCCGTCGGTGCACATCCCGGCGGTGCGCTGGGAGGCCACGACATCGCAGGTGCTCACCCTCGAGCGGCTGCGGGGCGTCAAGGTGAGCGACGCGTCGGCGCTGGACGCCGCGGGGCTCGACCGAGCCGAGCTGGCTCGGTCGGCCGCGACGATCTCGCTGCGCATGGTGTTCGAGCACGGCTTCTTCCACGCCGACCCGCACCCGGGCAACTTCTTTGTGGAGCCCGACGGCGCCATCGGCCTCATCGACTTCGGCATGGTCGGTGCCGTCGACGAGGCCACCAGGCAACGCCTGACTGCACTCCTCGCCGGGTTCGCCGCAGGCGACGGCGACGCGCTGGTCGACAACGTGCTGTCCCTCGGCGTGGCTGGCGCCAGCGTCGACCGGGCGCGCCTGCGAGGCGACCTGCTGGCGCTGGCCACCGAGCAGCTGAACCGGCCCCTCGGCGACGTGTCCTTCGGGTCGCTGCTCGGCGAGATCCTCGTCGTCGTCCGGCGCCACCAGCTGGTCTTGCCCGCCGATCTCGCGCTGCTCATCAAGACCATCGCCATGAGCGAAGGGGTCGGCGCTCAGATCGATCCCTCGTTTCGGCTCGCGGCGGTGATCCTGCCGTTCCTCGCTGGCAGCCGATGACGGCGAGGCGCGAAGCGGACGGCCCCCCGCCGGCTTCTGAGGGTGAGGCGACCGCCCCGGCACCACGGCCTGGCAACGCCACACGGCGGGCCGCCATCTTCGGAGTTACGCAGGCGAATCGAGGCGAGGCCATGGCCGGCGAGTGGGTGTGTGTCGACGGCAACGAGGCGGCGGCCCGGGTGGTGTACGCGTTGTCCGCGGCACCGAGGAGCCCCACGATGCCCGCAAGCAGGGTCACCGGGCGGACGTGACCGAAGCCCTCGCTGTTGCTCCGCTGGTGGGTCGCATCCTCCCGTGACGAGATGGTGCGAGGAGCCACAGCCCACTTCTACCCGAACAGGTCGTCATACGGCGTCGTCTGTCGTGCCACCACGCCGGCGGGTAGGGTGGATGGCAGCGCAGACTGCGAGGAGGACGGCATGGCACATGCAGCCGCCTCGCCTCCGGGGCGAGGCCGGACCGTCTACATCGAGGAGCCGCGGGCCGCCCGCTGGTTGTTCGGCTCGAGCCAGGCAGCGTGGATCTGGCTGGTCGCGCGGCTGTGGTTGGGCTGGGAGTGGCTCCAGGCGGGGTGGGGGAAGGTGTTCGGCGGCAACATCACCTGGCGGGTCTGGGACTGGGGTGACAAGGCCTACAGCCTGACCGGCGACGCCAACATCGGCTGGGTGCGCAGCTCCGGCGACACGGGCGTGGGCGACTCGGTGGCCGGGTTCGCCACAGGGGCGATTGAGAGCGCCGAAGGCCCCCATCCGGATGTGGCGTACTCGTGGTACGTGAACTTCCTGGAGTGGATCCGCGACACCGCCCATCCGATCCTCGGTCCGCTCGTGGCGATCGGCGAGTTCACCATCGGCCTGCTGCTGATCCTCGGGCTGTTCACCGGGATCGCGGCGTTGCTGGGGTCGCTGTTGAACTTCTCGTTCGTGTTCGCCGGCTCGGCGGGCGTGAACCCGGCGATGATCCTGGTGTCGGGCCTGCTGATCCTGGCGTGGCGGAACGCCGGCTGGTATGGGCTCGACCGGTGGGCGCTCCCGAAGCTCGGTACGCCGTGGCATCGCGGCGAGCTGCTCGAGGAGGACGAGGCGGTGGACCTGCGCTCGAGGTCCGCTGGCGAGCGAAACCACGAGCACGCGGGCCCGTGATGGCTCGCGGCATCCCTTCTCCGGAGGACGGCGAACTGATCAACGACTGATCGAAAGGGGACACGCCATGCGCGCAGTCGTGTACCACGGGCCGGACAACAAGGCCTGGGAGGAAGTTCCGGACCCGCAGCTGGTGGATGCCACCGACGCCATCGTGCGGGTCGACACGACCACGATCTGCGGCACCGACCTGCACATCCTCAAAGGGGACGTGCCCGCGGTGACCGACGGCCGCATCCTGGGCCATGAGGCGGTCGGCACCGTCGAGGAGGTCGGTGCGGCGGTCACGACCGTGAAGCCCGGTGATCGGGTGCTGGTGTCGTGCATCTCGGCGTGCGGCCGCTGCCGGTACTGCCGCGAGGCGCAGTACGGGCAGTGCATCGGGGGTGGCGGCTGGATCCTCGGCCACCTGATCGACGGCACCCAGGCCGAGAAGGTGCGGGTGCCGTTCGCCGACACCTCCACGTACCTGGTGCCCGAGGGCGTGTCCGACGAGCAGGTGCTGATGCTCGCCGACATCCTGCCCACCGGCTACGAGGTCGGGATCCTCAACGGCCAGGTCCAGCCGGGCGACGTCGTGGCGGTGGTGGGCGCCGGACCGATCGGCCTGTCGGCCATCGTCGGCGCCCAGCTGTTCTCACCGTCGGCCATCGTGGCGATCGACCTGGCCGACAGCCGGCTGGAGGCAGCCAAGCAGTTCGGCGCGACGGTGACGGTGAACAACAGCCGCGAGGATCCACTGACCGCGGTGAGGGGCCTCACCGACGACCTCGGCGCCGACGTCGCCATCGAGGCGGTCGGCGTGCCCGACACCTTCGAGCTGTGCACCCGCCTGATCCGAGCGGGCGGTCGGGTCGCCAACATCGGTGTCCACGGCAAGCCCGCCACCCTGCACCTCGAGGAGCTGTGGATCCGCAACGTGGCCATCACCACCGGACTGGTCGACACCTACTCCACACCGACGCTGCTGCGGCTGGTGGCCAGCCACCGGGTCGACGCCGGCCGCTTCGTCACCCACCACTTCGGCCTCGAGGAGTTCATGGACGCCTACGACGTGTTCGCCCGGGCCGGGGAGACCGGGGCGCTCAAGGTCGTCCTGTCCCGCAACCGCGGATGACCTGCCTCGCCGCGGCGGGCCCGACCACATCGCCGTGACCATCGCCGGGTTGCGGGCGTGGCTCGCCGACCACGGCTACGACTCCGTCGACCAGCTACGGGGCAGCATGAGCACGCCACCACCCCCAACCCCGCGGCGTGACTGGGCCAACTACCTGCAGGTGCTCGACTCCTCTGGACCACGCCGCACCGGCTCACCCCGTCGTCGCCGTCGGGCTGGAGCGCCCGGGTTGAATGGTCGCGGGGTCAGCCGGCGTACGCAGCCGGGTCGGCTTCGAAGGTTTCCGTGCACGCCTGGCTGCAGAAGTAGAACACGCGGCTCTCGAACTCTGCGGTCGCGGCCGCGGCTGCCTCGTCGACGTTCATGCCGCACACCGGGTCCTTGGCTGCCATGAGGTCCTCCTTTGGTTCGTCGTTCGTGACGGTCACGCCGCCTCCAGGACGCGAACGGCCGCGTCCAGGTCGCTGACGGGTCCGCACGTCGAGGCCGGGTCGGTCGACCGCGGTCGGCTGCGGGCAGGAGAAACACGTCGGCACCGGCCTGGTCGGCGGCGATGGCCTTCTCCTGCACGCCACCGACGGGTCCCACTTGGCCGTCGAGCGCGACCGTGCCGGTCGCGGCGATGGCGCGTGAGCGGGCGAGGTCGGCGGGGTCGAGCATGTCGGCGATGGCGAGCGCGTAGGCGAGTCCCGCTGAGGGTCCTCCCACGTCGGGTCGTGCCCGGAAGCGAACTTCGAACGGCAAGTCCACGCGCAGTCACGGGTCTGCACGAAGACGCCGATGCCAGTGCCGCCGTCGACCGCAGGGAGACGCTCGGTCTGGATCTCGATCTGTAGCCGACGTCGCTTGCGTTCGACGGTGAGGGCGAGGCGGCTGCCGGTGGGCCGGGTCGAGAGCAGGCCCTGGAGGTCCGTGGCGGTGACAACCGGACCACGACGGCGCGCCGCTGCGGTCTGGTATGTCGGCGGCGGCGCGGGCGGACAGCAGCCCGGCGAGGTGCCCGCCGTCGATCACCGGGTAGGTGCTGTGGCGGGCGGCGGGAAGCCGCGGTCGACGAAGTCGGCCACGACCAGGTCGGCCGGCACGGTCACTGGGGTCCAGGCCATGGCCTCGCTCACCCGGTGGCCGCCGAGCACGTGGCGGGTGGTCGCGCCGCCGGCCTCGCTCTGGGCGGCCTGCAGCAGGAACCACCCGATGAACGCGATCCAGATGCTGCCGGCGCCGTCGCCGGTGAACAGGCCCAAGAGCCCGATGCCGATGAGCACGAACGCAAAGGCGCGCCCCGCCGCTGCCGCCGACAGGGTGGCGGCATGCTGGTTGCCTTGGCGGCGCCACAGCCAGGCGTGCAGGGCCCCTCCACCGTCGAGGGGCAGGGCCGGGACGAGGTTGAACGCCAGGAGCAGGAAGTTGATGCGGGCGAGGTAGTCGGCCACGCCGTGCACGGCAGGCGCAGCGCCGGCCGCGTCCATCGCCTGGGACGCCAACCAGAAGCCACCCGCGAGCGCGGCCGAGACCCCGGGGCCGGCGAGCGCGATGCGGAACTCGGCGGCGGGGTGGGAAGCTCCCGCAGCGCCTCCACCGTGTGCCCGAGCTCGTGCAGCAGGATCGAGGCGAAGAACAGCAGCCCGGCCACGATCGCCATGAGCAGGTAGCTGGACGCTGCGAGCCCCGGATAGGTGGCGGGGCTCATTGCGGTGGCCAGCGACAACACAACCAGCGCGGCGACGAACACCCAGCTCCAGTGCACGCCCACGGGCACACCGCGGATGCGCAGCAGGCTCAGGTTCGACTCCATGGTGGCCTCAGCCGCTCCCACCGGAACGCTCACGACCGGTGCCCCGGCGCCCGACGACCACCAGGATCCGCAGCGCCAAGGACGCAGACGCGGCGAGGAGCACGGCGGATCCGGCGACGGCGAGGCCGGTGGCCGGCCCGGGTCGGGCTGCGAGCGCCCGGGACAGCGCTCCGGTGGCCGCGACGGCGACGACCACGAGGCTCCAGAACGTGCGCCGGACCCGCGGGGTCACAGGTGCTCGACCGCGCTGGTGGTGGCCGTCACGTAGGTGAGCACGATGATCACCAGCAGCACGGCGGTGGCGGCGCCGATGGCGACCGGCCGCTTACGCCAGCGGCGTTCGCCGCCGCGGTCGACGAACGGGACGGCGAACAGCAGCACGAACAGGGCGACGGAGCCCCACAGGATGGCCTTGAGGCCCCACCAGTTCTCCAGCGTGAAGAGCCACCAGAACATCCACAGCGGCCGGGTGATCTCGATGCCTTCGACCGGCGTCGGCCCGAGGCCGGGCGGGAACAGCGCGGCGAGCACGAGCAACCCGCCGACCAGCGCCAGGCCGAACGCGCCCAACCGGCGCAGGTGGTGGGTGAACGGCTCCCGAGGCTCGGCCGCGATGTCGGCGATGACGGGGTGGGGCGAGATGCCGTGGCGCTTCACCAGCAGGAAGTGGACGGCGAGCAGTCCCAGGATGAGCCCGGGGATGATCGCCACGTGGGCGACGTAGAGCCGCACGATGAGGGGCAGGTCGGCGGAGAACTCGGCGGTGAACCAGAACCCGGCGCCACCGAGCAGTTCGCCGATCTCGAGGTTGTGGGCGAGCGCCTCGAAGCCCTCCTGGTCCCACTTGATCACCGTCCCGGTGAAGATGGCGCCGAGCACCAGGGCGAACATGCCCACGCCGATCAGCCAGTTCGCCTCGCGGGGCCGCTTGTAGGAGGCGGTAAGGAACACCCGCAGCAGGTGCAGGCCGGCCAGGACGTACATGGCCTGGGCCGCCCAGAAGTGCACGCCCCGAACCAGCTGGCCGGCCCACACGTCGGTGGCGATGCGCCGCACCGACGCGTTGGCCTCCTCGGGCATCGGGTTGAAGAACTGGGTGAGGACCACGCCGGTGGCGATCAGCACCACCAGCGACACCGCGGTCAGCCCGCCCAGGCTCCAGCCCAGGTTGTTGGCGTGCTCGGGCACCGGGTACTGCAGCGCCTTGACACCCAGGCGGTCGTCGATGGCGTCAAGGGCCCGGCGGAGCACGCCGGCACCGTCGCCACCGACGTCGTTCGGGGCTTGCACAGACGCGGCCATCATGCCTCCTTCGTGCGGGCCGGCCGCCACCGCAGCCCGAGGAAGATGCCGGCCAGGGCCAGCGCTCCGCCGATGACGATGGCGAGCAGGTCTCCACCGTCGACGCCGCTGGTGTCGAGCGGGTCGAGGATCGGCGCCTCGCCCGGTTCCGCACCGCGGGCACCGCCGTCCTCGCTCACCTCACCGATGGGCGCCACATCGGTGGCACCCAGGTGGGGCCGAGCCCCGATGGAGCGCTCCAGCAGCGACCGCGCCTCGTGCAGGTCCTCGGCGTCGAGTGCCTCGGCTGCCCGGCGCACCAGGGCGATGTCGACGCCCTCTTGGTCTTCGACCTCCAAGGCGTCGCCGACCTTGTCGTCGATGGCCTCCATGTTCCCGGGGGTGCTCACGATGAGAGCGATCGCCTGGCGGACCAGCTCGCGGGCCACCGTGCTCTCCCCGGGCTCATCGGCCGCTGCTGGCCGCGCCCCGACCAGGCCCGTGAGCAGCACGGCCGTCACCAGCCCGATTGCCGCCGTCCGGGTGCGGGGTCGCAGGTGTCCGGCCACGATCCTGACCTCCTCCGGGGGCGCAAGATCGCCGATGAGATCGTTGCCCTGCTCGTTGTCCTCGCACGCGCGGCAAGCGCGAGCATTCTCTGGCGGGAGCCTACGACGTCTCGTCGTAGGCCGTGCGGATCGCCATCACGGTGCGGCGCTCAGCCGCCGGGCGGTGCCGCGAGCGAGCTGATTGCGCGTTCGAGACGCGCCGCCGCGTCGCCGGCCAGCTCAACCAAGCCGTCGGCGGTGAGCAGATCGCGGGGATCAGCAGCGGCCACCCGAGTGCCGTTGGCGACGGGCTCGAGAACGACGTTGCAGGGCAGCACGAGACTGACCGACGGGTCGACCGCGAGGGCCTGGTCGGCGAGGGCCGGGTTGCAGGCGCCGAGGATCTTCAACGGCCGGCGCTCGACCCCGAGCTTTGCTTTCAGCGTCGCCGCGACGTCGATCTCGGTGAGGACGCCGAACCCCTCCTCGCTGAGCGCGGCGCGGACGGCCGTCTCGGCGTCGGACAAGGACAGCGCGGTTGTCGCCTCGATTGCTCGCATGGTGTCCTCCTGGTGTCGTGCACGGTTGTGAACGTCGAACCCCGCCGGGTTCGGCCCGGCGGGGTTCTCGCTGCGGATCGCTCAGCGCTGGGAACTCGTCCCCGCGCCCATCATCCCGCCCCCATCGTCGAGCCGTTCATCGACGTGCCCGCCATGCCACCCTGGGCGTGCATCATGTCGCACTGCGCCTGCATGTCTTCGGGCATCTGCGCGTGCATGGCGCCCATGTCGCCGTCGTGCATGGCTCCGGCCCCGGGCGGCCGGGTCAGCGTGGTCGGGTCGGTCTGTGCCGCAGCGATGCCGGCGCCGACCCCAGGCTGAGGGCCACAGCTGCGCCTGCCGCCAGGATCCGCTTCTTGGTCATCGTCTTCATCTCCTCGGTCGGGATCTTCCTGCATGGTCGACCCGGGGCGTGGAGCCAGGATGGAGAACAGACGGAGGTGTCGTGGTTTGGATCTCCACCGCGATCATCGCTTGTCTCCTTGTCGAGGGCCGGGCTGGCCGCGGTCGCGGGTGGGCTCGGTGGCGGCCTGGAGGATCACGACGGTGCGGGCGGACACGGTAATCGTGGCGTGCTGGTGGTGGCCGCGGCTGTCGGGCGGCTCGTCGGGCCGGGCCGTGTCGAGCAGGACGTCCCACACGACGGCGCCGTCGCCGATGTCGGGCAGGGCGAAGTCGACGTCGCAGACGTCGGTGTTGAACACGAGCAGAGTTCGTCAGACCTCGCGCCGCGAGGTGGCGTTCGGTGACGAATGCATGCACGGGCAGCAGTTCGATGGCGGTGACGTGCAGCGACCGCAGGTGGTCGAGGATCACGGGGCTGGCCAGGCCGGCGTAGGTGCCGCGCTGCTCAACGGGTACGTCAGGGTGGCGCGCGGTGAGCCCGCGGACGTGGGTTTCGTAGATGAGCGTGTCGTGCCAGGGCGTGTCGGGCGAGTGATCGTCGCCCCAGTCGAATCGGCCGTCGACGACGACGCTCTTGGGGACGAACGGCGCGCTGTCGACGTCGTTGGTGTCGGCGAGCGCGTCGTCCCAGATCAGCTCGCCGTCGAGGGCGCGGGTGTAGGGGTCGACGAGCAGCTTGGCCGGGTTGTGCCGTTCGCCGCGACCCGGGTCATGCGGGCCCCACGCCCGCAACCCGTAGCGCTGGCCGTGCCCGACACCGGGAAGGTAGGTGTGCCACCACGGACCGGTGCGCTCGGCGAGCTCGACACGCTCCTCCCGGTCGTGGTCATCGAACAGGCATAGGCTCACGCGCGTCGCGGCCGACGCGAACACCGACACGTTGGTGCCGGCGCCGTCGAAGGTGGCGCCCAGCGGGAACGGGGAGCCCGGTGGAAGCGGGCGCGGGCGCCGGCTCACACCTCGACGACCGAGTCGTCGCCTCCGTAGTCGTTGGGGGCGTAGCCGTCGGCGGCCCAGTCGTTCTCCCAGCGGCCGTCGTCCAGGAGGTACCGGAACCGGTATCGGCGTCCGGTCTCCAACGTGACCGTGGCGGTGAGGGTGCCGTCCTTGCGCCGCTTCATCGGCGTCGCGGAGGGCGACCAGTCGTTGAAGTCGCCGCACACGTGGGCGCCCGTCGCGCCGATCTCCGAGGCGAGCTCGAAGGTCACCTTGCACTGGCCGTCTCGGCCGGGTTGCTTCTTCACGATCGCTCCTCTTCCCGGTGAGCCGCGTACTCTACGACAGCCTGTCGTTGGTTCTCGTGGCGGGGCCATCGCCGCGTGCTGGTGCGGCGTTGGTTCCCGCGGTGTGGGCGAGCGTGACGAGCCGGTCGCGGGTGATCACGGGAGCCGCGTGGGTGTGGCGGCGAGCGGCGCGGGCGACGCGGCGGAGGAACCCGTCCTCGCTGAACACCTCGGTGCCGGTGGCGACGAGACCAGCGATGCGGAACCAGCCCCGCAGCAGCTCGGGGTCGAGATGGGCGGTGTCTTCGAGCATGCGGTAGGCGCGCCAGGCAACGTCGGCATCGTCGTAGGGGCGACCGTCGATGGCGGCGTCGATCTCTCCGATGCGGTGCCGGTCGGCGGTGACCACGGCGTCGTAATGAGGGCGCATGTCGCGTTCGGTGATGTCGTGCCAGGCGACGGCGAAGGCCGCGGGGTCGTGGAGACCGACGGCGCGGATGGTGTCGCGCAGGGCGAGGGCGTGCAGGAGGGCGAGCGTGGTGCCCCGCCCCAGCGTCGGGTTGGTCGACGCCCACGAGTCGGCCACCGGCGCGAACCCGGTGACGAGCGGGCGGCGATCGGGGCACAGCGTGCGGTGGCGGTCCTCGAGGCGGGTCATCACGTCGACCCCCGTGATGGGGTCGCCGTCGACCCAGTGGGCGATCGGCGTCAGGGCCCGGGCGACCGCAGTCCACGCGTCGACCCGGTGGAGGGCGCGGAGCTGGTCATCCCGGGAGCTGGTGATGAGCCCCACCCCCCACGTGCCCCCCTCGGCTGGCAGGGTGAGCGCCGACAGCGACCCGAAGTGCTGGAGCAGCGGGCCGCGCAGCGCTGGCACCCTCCCATCGGGGCCGCGGAAGTGGCGGCTGTGGTAGACGAAGCCGCTGTCCTCCGCGACCTCCGGCCAGGGGCGGGCACCGACGGCCGTCAGCCAGTCGCTGGCCGGGGACCGGCGGCCGGTGGCGTCGACGACCAGGTCGGCGCGTCGAACGCCGTGGTCGGTGACCACGCCGGTCACGTGGGGGACCCCCGCGATCGGATCGCCGGTGGCGAGCCCGCGGATGGGTGCACCGCGGTGGACGTCGATGCCGGGTGTCGTGTCGGTGAGGCGGGCGATGGCGGCCTCGACCGTCGGGCGCCGCGCCGTCACGGTGACGATGTCGCCGTCCGGCTGGCTCGACTCGCCGGTGACATCGGCCAGCGGGTGGTGGCGGAGGGCGACGGCGTCGAGCGCGTCGGTCACGGCTGGGAGCTCGCGCTCGGCGAGCTGGCGGAAGCCGGGCAACAGGTAGAACAGCTGACGGAACTGGGCGACACCCCGCCGCTGCCAGTGGTCCCACGCGGCGAGCGGCTCGCCGGGAGGCGCGCCCGCGTCGCGTTCGAGGACGGTGACGTGGTGACCGTCGCCGGCGAGGGCGAGCGCGGTGAGCAGGCCTCCGAGGCCGGCACCGGCAACGACGATCTCAGGCATGCCGTCTGGCAGCTGCGAGGGTGTGCATGTCCCTCTTTCTACGACAACATGACGTAGGTTCCCTCTTGCTACGACAATGTGGCGTAGGTGGAAGGAGGACCCATGATCACCGAACCGACATCGAACCGGACCGCACGCACTCCGAGCCCGTCGGCGGCCGATGCCATCGGGCCGCTCCTCGACGCACTCGCCCCCAACATCGCGGTACGGGTCGAGCTGTGGGACGGCACCACCGCCGGCGCTTCGAGTGGCCCGACGGTGCGGATCCGCTCGGTCGACGCGCTGCGCCGGCTGTTGTGGGCGCCAGGCGAGCTGGGCGTCGGTCGCGCCTATGTGGCCGGTGATGTCGACATCGACGGCGACATCTTCGACGCAGTGGCCGCGTTGCGCCCGGCCGGGGCGCAACTGCGAGTCGGGCCCCGCCAACTCGCCGCGGTCGTCACCGCGGCGAAGCGAGTGGGTGCGATCGGGCGGCCGCTCCCGCCGCCACCAGAAGAGGCCCGGCCGAAGGGTGGGCTCCACTCCCTTCGCCGGGACGCGCAGGTGATCAGCCACCACTACGACGTCGGCAACGACTTCTACCGGATCGTGCTCGGCCCGTCGATGACCTACTCGTGCGCCCGCTTCGCCGACCCAACCATGACGTTGGCAGACGCACAAGCCTCGAAGCACGACCTGGTGTGCCGCAAGCTCGGCCTCCACGAACGGCCGGGGATGCGGCTGCTGGACGTCGGTTGCGGGTGGGGGTCGATGGCCATCCACGCCGCCGCCCGCTACCGCGCCCGGGTCGTCGGGGTGACGATCAGCCGCGAGCAGCGCGACCTCGCCCAGCAACGGGCAGTCGACGCCGGCGTCGCCGACCTGGGGGAGATCCGCCTGCAGGACTACCGCGACGTGCGCGGCGAACGCTTCGACGCCATCTCCTCGATCGGCATGTCCGAACACGTGGGCTCGAGCCGCATCGACGAGTACTTCGCCGGCCTGGCTGGCCTGCTCGCACCCCGGGGCCGGCTGCTGAACCACGCCATCTCCGCCGTCGGCGGCTCGAAGCTGGGGCGCCGGTCGTTCATGGGCCGCTACGTGTTCCCCGACGGCGAGCTCCTCGACGTCGCCGACACAGTCGCCGCCATGCAACGGGCCGGTCTGGAGGTGCGCGACGTCGAGTCGCTGCGCGAGCACTACGCCCGCACCCTGCGCCACTGGGTCGCCAACCTCGAGAAGTCCTGGGACGAGGCCGTCGCGCTGGTCGGCGAGCGGCGCGCCCGGGTGTGGCGGCTGTACATGGCCGCGTCCGCCGTCGGTTTCGAAGACGGCGGCCTCGCCATCCACCAGGTGCTCGGCGTGGCCCGCGACACCGAAGGGGGATCCGGGATGCCTGCCACCCGCGACGGGTGGGCGACCACAGACACCGCGGTGCCGGCGGAGAACCACCGATCGGTGCTTGTCGATTGACGTCGCGCTGGGGCGTGGCGGCTCAGTGGCGGGTGGCGACACCGAAGATGAAGTCACCGAAGAACCGCTCGACGGAGCGGCCGTCGACGTCGAGGCCGGCCACTGTGCAGCCGGCGGCGAACTCTTCGCCGGAGAACCGGTCGTGGGTGGGGTGGAGGAGGAAGGTGCGGTAGGACCAGCGCTGGAGGGCGTGGCGGGTGACCTCTTCGAAGTAGAACCGTCCCCCGGGGCGCAGCACCCGGGCGATCTCGCCGAGTGCGGTACGCCAGTCCGGCACGTGGTGGATGATCCCGAAGTCGAACACGGCATCGAACTCCGCGTCGGGGGTGTCGATGCTGGTGACGTCGCCGACCGACAGCGCCACCCGGCCGGGCAGGTGACGGCGGAGCCGGCGCCGGGCTCGTTGCACCATGGCGGGGTCGAGGTCGAACGCCGTCACGTGGGCGGCGCCGAAGCGTTCGAGGATGATCTCGGTGCCGACCCCGCGGCCGCAGCCGACCTCGAGGACGCGCTCGCCCGGCGTTCGGCCACCGAGCCGCTCCAGCAGCGGCGCCTCGTAGTGGCGCTGGATCGCGGCGCGCACCGGATTGTTCATCAGCGCCGTCTCGATTGCGTTCATCTTCATGTGGCGCTTCCCGTCTCCGACGTCACTCGGTGTCGCCGCTGCGGCGTCGAGTGGTGTCGGAACCTCGGAGCGAACGCGCGTCTCGCTCGTGTGGTCGGTGCGGGCATCATGCGGCGGTCTTGGACGATCCGCCGGCACCGCGGTCTTGGACGGCTGCGGGCGGCGACGATGGCGGCGTGAGCGGCCGCCGGTGGCGCGAGGGGACGAAGCGAGGGGTGACCGCGGCGTAGGCGTCCCAGGCCGGGCCGAACGTGTCGCGGACAGCACGTTCTTCGGAGATCGACAGCCGGCGGTAGATGACGACCAGGACCGGGAACATGACCAGGGTCGGCAGGGTGGGCCACTGGAGCAGGAACCCGACCATCACCGCGAGGAAGCCGGCGTACTGCGGGTGCCGGACGTACGCGTAGGGTCCGGTGACGGCCAGCTCGCGCCGACCGGCCGCGGCCCACAGCACCTTCCACGCCTTGTAGATGAGGTAGAGGCCGCCGGCGATGAAGAAGTAGCTGGCCAGGTGGAAGGGGCTGAAGTGCGGGTCGCCCTTCCAGCCGATCAGGTCGGCCCACAGGTGCCCGCCGTTGTGGGTGAGGTCGACCCCGAAGCGGCTGCCGAACACGCCGGTGAGCAGGTAGATGGTCAGCGGGAAGCCGTACATCTCGGTGAACAGGGCGACGATGAACGCCGAGAACGCACCCATGGCCTTCCAGTCCCGGCGGTTGGCGGGGTGGAAGAAGCTGGCGGCGAAGGCGATGAAGATCACCGAGTTGATGATCACGAGCGCCCACAGCCCATAGCCGTAGTCCATTGCTGGCGACCTCCTGATCGTGCTGGCCTGTCCTGTTGGCATCGACGGTACGGACGGGGCCGGGCGTGGCCATCCGTGCGGAGAACGGGTTCGCGCTGCGGGCGACTACGCGACCTCATCCGGGCTGGTGGTCAGGCGCCGGTGATGTCGGACTCGCCTGGTGTGGCCCGTCATTCGGGCCGCCGCAGCGACGCCGGGGTGTAGCCGAGCTTCTGGTAGAGCGGGCAGTGCCCGAGGGCGCCGGTGACGACCAGGTCGAGGCCGGCGGCGACGAGCAGGATCTCGAGAACGACCGCGGAGCCGGCGGAGGTGAGCAGCACGATGCCGGCGATGGCCGCGGCTGCGCCCAGGATGACCCGCCCGGCCCGTTCGGCCGGGGTGATGTTGATGCTGAACCGGCGCGTGCCCGGCGCACGCGGTTCGGGGGCCGAGCAGTGGCTGCCGGCGGCGGTCGGGTGGTGGGTGGTCGCCATGGTCGTGGCCTCCTCGGATCGGGTGTCTCGGTGGGGGCGCCGGCGGCGATCGTCGACGACGGCCGGCTGGGGACGGGCGGAACCCGTCCACCGTGACGCGGCGATCGCGGCGATCACGGAAGCCGCGCTGGCGATCCAGACGACCCAGAGCACCGGTCGCTCCGTTCACTCGTTCCCTTTCGCTTCCGAGGGTGCGCCTCGAGGTTCTGCGCGCCATCCGAGGCGACCACGGAACCGGTCGGTGGAACTTCACGGATTCGGTGTGTGGGCGCCCGGTCTTGTGCTACGGCTGGCGGCCCGCCGGCGCAGGAACGCCGAGACGGGCGGCGAGGAGGTCGAGCACCGCGGTCGTCATGACGCCGATCGTGGCGGCCTCCCCGGTGGCGATTCCCGCGTCGTCGGGCTCGGACGGGGCGGCGAGCGCGCCGATGGGGACGCGTTGGATGTTGGTGACTTCGGCGGGGTTGGCGGGGTGGACGAAGCGGGGCTGGTGGGACCAGGCGAGCACCGGGGTGACGAGGAAGCCGCTGTCGGCGAGCGCGAACGACGGGAGCGTCCCGATGATCTGCACGCTGGCCGGGTCGAGACCGATCTCTTCGTGGGCTTCGCGCAGCGCGGTGTCCACTGGTCCGCGGTCGGTGGGGTCGACGGCGCCGCCGGGGAAGACGAGCTGGTCGGCGTAGTTGGTGAGGTCCGGGGCCCGGCCGGTGAGCAGCACCTCGGATCCCTCGGCGGTGTCGGTCAGCACGACGAGGACGGCGGCCGGGCGGAGGGTGACGGTGTCGCCGATGGGGCGAGGGGCGGCGGCGGTGCTGCGCCGTCGGAGCTCCTCAACCCAGGGCGGTCGGGCGGCGTCGGTGTCGGGGCGCGCCGCGGCCTCGGTCGTGTCGGGTCTGTCGTCGTGGGGGTGCCAGCTGAGCCGGCCGGGCCGGACGCGCAGGAGCGCGATGCCGGTGCGATGGTCGGGCGCGGCGACCTGTCGGGACTGCTGGGCGAAGCCGGGGTGCCCGAAGAGCGACCGTGCCGGTTGCCGTCGCTGGTCGGGCCGGTTGGGGTCGGACCAGTCGGCGGGGTTGTTGGCCACGGCCACGAGTGCCTGCCCGGTGCCGACGAGCTGGGCGACGGGTCCGCCGAAGGCGACGAGGGTTTCGCTCATTGACGGGGCGAGCACGAGGTTGGCGCCGGCTTCGCCCAGCGCGTGGACGGCCTGGGGGTTGAGCAGGTCGCGGCAGATGGCGATGACCAGGTGCCAGCCGTCGGCGGTGACGTAGATGCGCAGCTCGGGCCAGCCGGTGGGGGTGATGTCCTCGGTGACGGGCTGATCGGCGGGTGAGTGTTTGTCGTGGATGAGCGCGCCGGGGTGACCGCGCACCCAGGCGATGGCCCGATTGGCGCGTCGTGTCGGATCGTCGGGATCGGCGTGGTGGTAGCTGCCGGCGACGAGCAACCGAAGTGGTCCCGGTCGACGGACCCACGTCGCGAGGTCGGCGGCGAGATCCTCGGTGACGCTGAGCTCGGGCAGCACGACAACATGGGCTCCCGCGTCAGCGGTGAACGTGAGGAGCTGGTCGATCCGGGTTCGTTGGCCTGCCACGTCGAGCGGTCCGACGGGGAACGCCGGGTGTCGGCGGTCGCCGGGCAGGGAGAGCTCGCTGAGGTCCCGGTTCGGATGGCACGTGGCGATCACCGCGTCCTCGCCGATGACCCCGGCGAGGGTGTCGAACACCGAGTAGTCGAACACGACCCGGAACTGCGTCGTCCACGCCCCGGCGAGCCGGACTCGTCGGGTCTCGTCGAGGCGGTTGGCCAGCCGCCACGGCGGCGCGGTCGGCGGCAGCGTCGTGACCCGGCGCAGGTCGGGGCTGTCCAGGGGGATGGGGTCGCCGACTGCGGGCTGGTAGGGGCTGCGCTGGCGGAACCAGTCGGTGAAGACGTGGCCATAGCGCTGGTCGAGTAGCTCGGCGAGGGCGTGCGCCACCACCACCGGCGGGATGTCCTCTGCGGCGGTGAGCGCGTCTGTGATCGCCCGGCGGGCGTCGGGCGCGAGCAGCGCCTCGGTGCCGGTTGCGGGCAGACCAGGGCCACGTTGCGGGTGACCAACCCACGTCGGAGGGCGTCGCCGGGAGCGTTGCGGATGAGCAGGTGGATCTCGTACACGGTCTTGGGGGAGAGGCCCTTTCCGCTGGTGGGGTGGAGGAGCGAGTCGTAGAGCGATTCGATCTGTTGGTACCGCAGGCGCCGCAGCCCGGTCCGACCCAGCGTCGGCAGGACGTGGAGCACGACGTTGCGTTCGTATCCCCGGTAGGTGCTGGTGGCGAGGTGGAGCTTCTTTGCCGCAGCCACTGGCTGACCAGGTAGGCGCCGAAGGTCAGAGACCGCACCGACTCCACCCTGCGGGTCTCCTCGGCGGCCAGCGTGGTGGCGAGGCGCTCAGCGGCGGTGCGGTCGGTGCCGGCGGGATGCCAGCGCCGCTGCTCCTTGCCGGTCACCGGGTCGCGGCCTTCGTAGATCACCACGTAGAACCGGCCCCGCCGTTTAGCGATGTATCCGTTCACGAGCCTCCTCCTTCAACTGCGGGCCCGACGGTCGGAACCCGGAGGAACACTCGGTAGATCAACGTGCGCTGCGTTGCTCGATGGCATGCGAACGGCGACGCCCCAGGTCGGCGGATCGGGGCTGTGCGAGGGAGCTCGGGGGAATCCTGCTCCCGCTGCGCGAGTGGCTGGCGGTGCCGTCAGCATCGCGAACTCTTCCACCTCGGGATCGGCATGAGGCAGGGGTCGGCCGAGGCGCCGCGTGCACACGGCGGCGACGATCGGCTCGGCCGCACTAACGTGAACGACAGCGTGTCGTACCACGAGGCTGAGGACGTGTCGGGCCCGGACCCGGGGGAGATGGATCGCTCGACCGCGCTGTTGCGTGCCGCGCTGGCGCTGAGCGAGCACCACGAGCTGGCCGATGTCCTGGCCCTGATCCTCACCAGTGCCCGCTCGCTCTCCCGGGCGAGGTACGCCGCGCTCGCGGTGTATGACGAGCACGGGGCGATCGAGGCCTTCGTGCACCAAGGCGTGGACGACGCAGCCGCCAGCGAGGTCGGAGCACCGCCCCGCGGCCACGGCCTGTTGGGGGAGTTGATCTTGGCGGGTGGGCCGATCCGGCTCGATGACGTGCGCGCCGACCCGCGCTTTGGCGGCTTCCCGGCCCATCACCCCGAGATGCGGACGTTCCTCGGTGTGCCTGTGGCGAGCAGCCGGCACGCATACGGAAACCTCTATCTGGGCGACAAGGAGGGCGGCCGGCTCTTCGACGAGGAGGACGAGCGCCTGCTGGGCACGCTGGCCGCGTTCGCAGCCGCAGCGATCGAGAACGTGCGGCTGGTCGAGGCCGAGCGCGACCTCGCTGCGGCGCGGGAGCGCGACCGGGTCCGCACCGAGATGTTGGGCCGGGTGATCGAGGCCCAGGAGGCCGAGCGGGCACGAGTCGCGCGAGACCTGCACGACGAGATCGGCCAGTCCCTCACCTCCGTGCTGCTCGGGCTGCGCTTGGTAGAGGACTCGCTGTCTGGCCCCGCCCCCGACGTGGCGGACTGTCGGCAACGCACGGGGGAGGTTCGCGCGCTTGTGGCCGACGCTTTGCGCCAGGCCCGCACCCTGGCCTTCGACCTACGCCCGACGGTGCTTGATGACGTGGGGCTGGTGGCGGCGATGCGCCGACTCGTCGAGCACATCGGGGCGCGCGACGCGCCCGCGGTCGATCTGGCGTTGCACGGGCTGGATGACGACACACGCCTCGCCCCCGACATGGAGACGGTCGTGTATCGCGTGGTGCAGGAGGCGCTCACCAACGTGGTCCGTCACGCCGAGGCGTCGTCGGCGAGCGTGGTGATCGCACGCGACGGAGGCTGGCTGCGAGCGGTCGTCGAGGATGACGGCCGAGGCTTCGACGTCGGCGTCAGGCGCCATCCGTCGCTCGGCGTCGGGGGGATGCGCGAGCGCGCCGCGCTGGTGGGTGGGACGTTGACGATCGACAGCGTCGAGGGTCGGGGGACGACGGTGCGGTTGGAGGTGCCCGTTGGCTGAGTCGATCCGGGTGGCGTTGTGCGATGACCATGGGGTGGTGCGCAGCGGGCTGCGCCACATCCTCGACGCTGAGGTCGACATGGTCGTGGTCGGCGACGCCGGCAACGCCGAGGACGCCTTGGCGATCGCTCAGGCCGAGCGCCCCGATGTGTTCGTGATGGACTTGGGACTGCCGGGCACAGGTGGCATAGAGGCGACCCGACAGGTACGTGCGGCCAGCCCGGCCACCGCGGTGCTGATCCTCACCGTGCATGACGATGTCGGCTACATCCGCAAGGCGTTCGACGCCGGTGCGTCGGGGTACCTGGTCAAGGAGGCGGCTGACGCCGAGCTGGTCCAAGCGGTCCGCGTCGTCGCCAGCGGTGGGCAGTACGTGCACCCGAGCCTCGGGGCGGCGTTGCTCGCTCCGGATGCGGCCCAGCCGAAGTTGGGGGGCCCGGGTGGGGCCCTGTCCGAGCGCGAGCTGGATGTGCTGAGGCTGATCGCGCTCGGCCTGACGAACGCGGAGATCGGCGAGCGGTTGTACGTCTCGGTCCGCACCGTCGAGACCCACCGCGCCCACATCCACCAGAAGCTCAACGTGAGGACCCGAGCCGAGCTGGTGGGCTTCGCCCGCGAGGCGGGACTTCTGGATCAGGACGGCATCGGTTGAGCGGAGACCCGCGAGGCTCGATGTCACGACGCCGCCGCGGCGACGGGACGGGGCTCGCAGGAGCAGGGCTCCTCCACCGGGCATGGCAGCCATGCGCCGCCGGGGGCAGCGGAGCCGGACGCCGAGCCCGGCACCGCGGAGGTGGGCGCGGCGGGCCCGGCGCGGCCACTCCTCCCAGGCGACGCTCGGATCGGCTGGGGCATTGCCGGCGTCGCGCTCGACGATGGTGACGCGGTGGCCGTCGCCGGCGAGGAGCAGCGCGGCGAGAAGCCCCGCCGAGCCCGGCACCGGTGACGACGATGTCAGCCACGGGCGCCCGCTGCGGCGGCGGCCGGCAGTCCGAAGAATTTCACAGGGAGTTGTCTCCCGTTCAGGAAGGCCGTCGGTGACGCTCGAAGGAGGACACCATGATCGCCCAGCCCGAACCGAGTAGCGCGGCACCGGAGGGGAAGCATGCCTCGGCAACAGCTGCGGCCGACCTGGTGGCGCCGCTCGTCGATGCCCTCGCCCCGAACCTGGCCCTGCGAGTCGAGGTGTGGGACGGCACCGCGGTCGGCCCTCCCGACGTGCCGACCGTGCGCATCCGGTCGGTCGACGCCCTGCGCCGCCTACTGTGGGCGCCGGGCGAGCTCGGCCTCGGCCGCGCCTACGTCGCCGGCGACCTCGACATCGACGGCGACATCTTCGACGCGGTCGCCGCGCTGCGCCCGGCCGGGTCGCAGTTGCGGATCGGGCCGCGACAGGTGGCGGCGGTCATCACCGCGGCCCGGCGCGCCGGGGCGCTGGCCCGGCCGCTGCCTCCGCCCCCGGAGGAAGCCCGGCCGCGGGGGCCGCGCCACTCGATCGCCCGCGACGCCCGTGTCGTCAGCCACCACTACGACGTCGGCAACGACTTCTATCGGATCGTCCTTGGCCCGTCGATGACCTACTCGTGCGCCCGCTTCACCGACCCGGCGATGAAGTTGGAGGAGGCGCAGGCGTCCAAGCACGACCTGGTGTGCCGCAAGCTCGGTCTCGACGAGCGGCCCGGCGCCCGCCTCCTCGACGTGGGCTGCGGCTGGGGATCGATGGCCATCCACGCCGCCACCCGCTACCGCGCCCGGGTGGTCGGCATCACCATCAGCCGCGAACAACGCGACTCGGCACGCCAGCGGGTGGCCGAGGCAGGGGTCGCCGACCTGGTCGACATCCGCCTCCAGGACTACCGCGACCTCACTCGCGAGCCCTTCGACGCCATCTCGTCGATCGGCATGTCCGAACACGTCTGCCGCGCCCGCATCGAGGCGTACTTCTCCGGCCTCGTCTCGCTCCTCGCGCCCCGCGGTCGCCTGCTGAACCACGCCATCTCCGCCGTCGGCGGCGCCAAAATGGGGCGGCGGACATTCATGGGCCGCTACGTGTTCCCCGACGGCGAACTGCTCGATGTCGGCGACACCGTGCTGGCCATGGAAGCGGCCGGGCTCGAGGTCCGCGACGTCGAGTCGCTGCGGGAGCACTACGCCGCCACGCTGCGCCACTGGGTCGCCAACCTCGAAGCACGCTGGGACGAGGCCATCGCGCTGGTCGGCGAGCGCCGGGCGCGGGTGTGGCGGCTGTACATGGCGGCCTGCGCGGTCGGATTCGAAGACGGCGGCCTCGCCGTCCACCAGGTGCTCGGCGTCGCACGACATCTCGACGGCACCAGCGCCATGCCCCCGACCCGCGACGGATGGGACACAGGCCCGGTGACGTGATCGTCGGTCTCAGACGTCAGGGCGCGTCCGACCAGCTCCACCAGGCGGCGAGGCGTGAGTTCGATCCCGGCGACGCGCAGCTCGAGCAGTACGAGAAGCTCGCCCTGGAGGTCGGCGAGGCCACGTCGCTCATCGCGGAGACCACCGCCCGTGCGAGGGGACTCGCGTCCGCCGCTCGATGTCGGCATGCGGTGGTTCGATGGCGCTCGCGGTCGCATGGAGGCGATCAGCGTCGGCGTGTGCAGCGTCGTTCAGCCACGGACACACGGGGGCGGGCCGTCCGAGTCGATGACATGCGTCGGGATATGCGCCTGCGAGAATGGCCTCTTACTCGTCTGCGACCGTGAGAGATGCGGTGAGCGAACCGGTGGCCTGCGGTCCCAGTCGCGGGGTGCGGGCGAGAATCTCGATGGCCGGGTCGAGTTCGTCGACGGGACGGCATCGGTTGAGCGGAGACCCGCGAGGCTCGGTGTCACGACGCCGCCGCGGCGACGGGGACGGGGCTCGATCAGCGCCGCACCTGGGCCCGGCGGCGGTCTGACGTCCATCGGAGCTGGCACGGCAGCGAGCAGAACCTGACCTCCCGCTCGCCGTCGTTGGCGGTGTGCGGAACGCCAGGCGGGACGGGCATGCCACACACTGGATCGGTGGCGGTGTCGTCGACCTCGCCGCCTCGTAGGTAGGCCATCGCCGGGTGCCAGCGGTAGCGGTGACCGTGCCCTCGACTCGGGGTGTCCGCGACGATCCCGGCCGACGCAAACCGGCGCAGGGCCTGGTCGGTCTCGTGGTGGTCCGCGCCTGCGGCGGCCGCCACCTCGCCGGCCAGCCATTCGCGATCGGGCGTCCCGGCGAGGACGCGGTAGACGGCGCGTTCGGCGCCGCTGGGCAGGTGAGCTCGCGCGAACTGGACGAACAGGTCAGCGCGGAGTCGGGCGGTCATCGTCGGACGAACCGTCCGATGGCGGTGACGAGTTCGGCGGTGCGGGCGTGGTCGTCGCTGTGGTCCAGGCAGTCGTGTAGCCGGGCATCGAGGAGAGCGAGCCCGGTGGCGTCGAGCGCGGCGCGTGCCGCCGCGATCTGGGTGAGGACGTCGCTGCACGGTGCGGCGTTGGCGATCATGCGCTGGATGCCGCGGACCTGGCCTTCGACCCGGCGCAGTCGGGCGATCAGCTCGTCAGCCATGGCGTCACCTGCCCCGCGTCCACTGCGCGGTCACGGTCTCGGGGAAGCCATCGAGTGTCAGCTCGACGGGCCCGGTCGCCGGGCCGGCGGCGTCGAAGCGAAGACGGCCCTCACGGTGGTGGCCGCTCGGACCATCCCCGTCCCACCCCGCCACGGGCCACTGGGCGTCGCCGACGACGAGCCGGGCGCCGGCAACGAGGTCCATGTCGAGTTCCTCGGAGTGGGTGTCGAGAGTGACGGCGAACTCGGCGCCGGTGGCGTCGAGATGGTGCGGCTCCAGGCGTACGGTGACCTCGCCCGCGGTGACCGTCGTCGCCTCGAGGCCGGCCGCACGGGCGGGTGGTGCGTCGTTGCTGTCGTCCGCGGCGACGACGGCGATCCCGACGGCGGCGGCGGCGACCACGGCGAGGACGGTCAGGATCATGCGTGGGCGCATGCGACTTCTCCTTCCGGTCCGGTGGTGAACTGGCGCAGCCGGCGAGCGCTGATCGCGATGGCGAGCGCGTTGATGCCGATGCCGACCACCATGAACGCGATCCGCCAGTCGGTGAGGAACGCCGCGGCGCCGGTCGCCCCGAGAAGCGGGACGAGCTCGGCGATGTGGTGGGCGCAACAGGCGACCATCCCGGCCGTCGACGCGCCGGCGCCGGCGCCGCCGGCGGCCATGGCCTGGGCGTGCATGCGGTGCCGGTGGCGAAGCTCGATCATGAGGGCGACCTGGACGCCGAAGCCGGCGATGATCGGCACGAGCAGGTACCAGTCGGTGCGGGCCTGGTCGGCGAGGTGCTCGATCGATCGCGACGCACCGCCCACGACGGCGGCGTAGAAGACGACGAACGCTCCCGAGGCGATGAGGCCGGCGCGAAGGCTGCGTGGCTCGAACATGGGCCCACCGTGCGCCCGATGACCGGTGCCGCCATCAGGACGGGACACGGATCGTCCACTACGTAGTCATCCGCAGCCGGTGCCGTAGAGGGAACTGATGGCGGAGATGGCGGAACGGCGCACGATGGCGGGGTGAGCTTCGACCCCTGCCCTGTGTGCGACGGCACCGCGAGGGTCCTGGTCGCTGTCCGTCACCCGGTCATGAGACGCTACGCCGCGGAGCTGCTGGCCCGCGAGTGCTGCTGTTGGGCGTCGAGTGACGTTGCGGCGGGTGAGATGCTCCCCGCAGCGATCGAACGGGTCCGACCCGACCTCCTCGTCGTCGACGCCGGGGACTTCCCGGCCTGCTGTCAGGCCGCCATCGACAGCTTCCCCCGCGACCGGGTCGTCGTCATCGGACCAGAACCCGACCCCAGCTACGGCGCCGCGGCGCTGGCCAGCGGTGCCGCGGCGTGCGTCTCGCGCGACAACGTCGGCGAGGAGCTCGTGCCGACCATGCGCTCCGTCCTCGGATGCCGCCATGAACACTGCCCGCCCTCCTCAGGGCTAGCCGCCCACGTCGGCGCGACCGCGAATCAGCTGGCCGGACGATGACGCAACCTCACCGCAGGTCTCGCTCAGGGTTCTCCCGCATCGAGAATCCGGGCCCAGACCCGATGGGGCCACCCGGCGAGAAGCGCAGCATCGAGCTGGAGGTGAACATCATGACCAAGGCAATGCGAAGGTTCATTATCACCGCGGTGCTCTTCTTCGGCAGCGTGTTCACGCTGGCGGCGGTCACAGAACCCGACGGTGGCGCCGGCACCCCGGGCCGGTCGACCTACAGCTCGACCTATGACCACGAGCAGCTGCAGCGCGACGCGCAGATGACCCAAAACATGTCGACTCCCAACGCCAACACAGACGCGCAGATCCACCGCGGCGATGCCCAGCTGACCCACAGCAGCGACCCGGCGTTCATCGACGACCTCGAGGCGCACCAGGCCGACATCGACCGCATGCTGGCCCGACCAGGCCGGTGAGCCGGCGCCGGTGATCGTCGTACACACTGTCGTCAGTCCCCGGCGACACTCAGCCGAGAAGAAGAGAGGAGCCGATCATGGCAAATGATCCGGTCTGCGGCATGGACGTCGACGAGAACAGCGCATCGGCCACGTCGGAGTACGAGGGCCGCACCTACTACTTCTGCGCACTGAGCTGCCAGCGGGAGTTCGAGTCGAACCCGGAGAAGTACGCGACAGGGTAACGGCCGGGCCCGCCCCGCCTCGCCACCAGCACACCTCGCCACGGCACCGTGCGCCCGTCGGTACGCGCGTACCCGCCGGAGTGGCATCTCGCTCGCCATCGGCGATGATCGGGTCTTGGTCATGGGATGGCTCCGTCGAGAGGTCTCTTCGTCTTGGTCACGAACCCAACTGCAACGCCCGATGTGGCTAGCGAGGTCGTCGTCGTAGGCGCCGGTCTCGGCGGTCTCCTTGCGGCGCTGCTGCTCGCCGAGGACGGCCACCGCGTCGTCGTCTTGGAACGCGACGGCGCGGAACCACCCGGAGAGCCCGCTGGGGCGTGGGACGAGTGGGAACGCCGAGGCGTGGCGCAGTTCCGGCAGCTCTACTACCTGCTGCCCCGCTTCCGTCATGTCGCCGATCGTGAGCTGCCGGCCCTCAGTGCCGCGCTCGAGAAGGTTGCGCTCCGCCACGACCCGCTCGCCGGCATGGCGGGAGCCGGGGTAGGCGACGACGACGTCGTGACGTTGACGGCGCGGAGGCCGACCGTGGAGGCGGTGGTCGCGCGGCTGGCAGCCATGCATCCAGGCATCGAGATCCGACGCGGGGTCGTCGTCAACGGCTTGACCCGTACGCCTGCCGCCGCCGGTTCGGTGCCCGACGTCGCCGGGGTGAGCACGGCGATGGGTGAGGTTGCCGCCAATCTGGTCGTCGATGCCACCGGACGCAGGTCGCCGCTGTCGGCGTGGCTCGCCGCCATCGGTGTGCCGCCGGTGCCCGAGGTCGTCGAGGACAGCGGCTTCGTGTATCACAGCCGCCACTTCCGCAGTAGCGACGGCGCAATGCCCGCCCTTTCCGCGCCGTTGCTTCGTCACTTCGGGTCGCTGTCCGTGCTCCTCCTCCCGGCAGAGGCGGGCACCTGGGGCGTGGGGCTCATCACCAGCTCCCGTGACGAGGAGCTGCGTTCGCTCCACCGCCCCGACAGGTGGATGGCGGTGGCGCGCGCCCTCGGGCCGGTCGTGCGCTGGGTCGAGGGGGAGCCGATCACGGGGGTCGACGTCATGACCCGCCTCGAGGACCGACGCCGCACGCTGTGCCGCGACAGCCGACCGCTCGTCACCGGTGTTGTCCCGCTGGCGGACGCATGGGCGTCGACGAACCCGACGCTGGGCCGCGGGACCACCCTTGCGATCCTTCACGCCGTCGCGCTCCGGGACACGCTCCGCGCGGTGGGACTGGCTGACCCTGCGCGGTTCTCGCTCGCCTGGCACGATGTCACCGAGCGCGACCTCGGCCCCCACTACGACGCCATCGTGACGGCCGACCGCCACCGGCTCGCCGAGATCGATGCAGCGGTGGCCGGCGTCCCGTACGAGGGCGGCGACGTCGCCTGGCGCGCCTATCGCATGCTCGAGGACGTCGCCCACCTCGACGTCGAGCTGCTGCGCGGCTGGTACCGCATCGCCGGCCTCATCGCTCCTGGCACCGAGGTGTTCGCGGCGGACGGGTTCCTCCGGCGAGTAGCCCGCGCCGCTCGCCGGTCGACGGTGGAACCCCTGCCCACCAGGCACGAGCTGATCGCCCTCGCCACCGGTTGAGGAACGGCTTCCGACGAACGCGCGACACGGGCAGCGTCGTGCTCGGGCCCAGGTGAACCGTCATGGCCGCCGCCCCGGCAACCACGCGTGCAGCGTCCTGCCGGGCGAAGCCCCCGGTAGGCGAACGCAGGCGGGAACAGCATGAGCCGGCGTTCTGAGAAGCCGGAGGTGTCGCGGGTGATGAGCTATCCCAGACGGCCAAGCTGCGTCCCGTCAGCTGGGAAGTAGCTGGATGCCGTCGAATGCACGGAAGAGTAGTTCTGCGCCGACGCCGACCAGCACCACCAGTGAGCCAGTGATGACAGCAGCGAACCCGGCAGTACGGCTGAGAACCGGCACCGGACCGGCGAGGTCGTCGAAGTACATCGGGGCGATCACGCGGGCGTAGTACGCGATGGACACCACCGTGTTGATCGCTCCCAGGACCGCGAGCCAGCCGTAGCCTGCGTCGATGGCGGCGGCGAACAGGCTCAGCTTGGCGGCGAAGCCAGCGAGTGGGGGCACGCCGATGAAGGAGAGCAGTGTGATGGTCAGCGTGGCGGCCAGGAGCGGACGGGCGCGTGCCAACCCTGCGTAGGTGAGTCGGTCGGTGCGTCCCCGGAGTTGTACGACGACGCCGAAGGCTGCGACGTTGGCGAGCACGTAGGCGAGGAGGAAGTACAGCAGCGACGGGAGCGCGAGTTCGCTGCGTTGTACGGCGACGATGGCCAGCAGGCCGTAGCCGGTCTGGGAGACCGAGGACCAGCCCAGGAGGCGTCGCACGTCGTCCTGCCACAGCGCCGCCAGGTTGCCGAGCGTCATCGTGGTTGCGGCGATCACGGCGACGAGCGGTCGCCATCCGAGCCCGTCCGGCGGCAGGACCAGCACCAGCCGGGCGAGGAACAGGAACGCGCCGACCTTGGGCACGGACGTCACGAACGCGGCGACGGGCGCGGGCGCACCCTCGGCGACATCGGGCATCCACGCGTGTGCCGGCACGGCGCCGAGCTTGAACGCCACCGCAACGACGACCAGGGCGGCGGCCACGGCCAAGCCGGGTCCACTCGTCGAGGTCAGGCCGGTGCGTAGGCCGGGCAGCGTCGTCGTTCCGCCGAGACCGAAGAGGTAGGCGACGCCGATCAGCATGCTGGCGCTGGTGAGGGCCCCGAGCAGGAAGTACTTGATGCCCGCTTCAGCCGAGGCCCGGGACAACCGGTGGTAGGCGGTGAGGACGTAGCCGGTCGCAGACGACAGCAGCATCGAGACGACGAACTGCTTGAGGTCCGTCGCACCGGCGAGGAGCACGGCGCCGAGGGCGGAGAACAGCAGCAGGGTGTAGTACTCGCCGCTGCGGGGATCGCTGCGGAACCAGGGAAGCGAGAGCGCGATCACGGCTGCGGTCGCCGCCAGGACGATCAGCTTGGCCCAGACGGCCGGCAGATCACGGGCGTAGGTCTCGGCGAACGTGTAGGCCTCGGGCCCGTCCAGCATCGGGATCGTGGTCGCGGCGGCGACGGCGACCGTCAGCAGGGCCAGGACGGCTGCGCCGCTCTGGAGGCGTCGAGGCACGGCCAGTGCGTAGAGCAGGACGACAACACCGCCGACGACGAGCACCAGCTCGGGGATGACGTCGCCCAGCATGGACGCCATGTCCATGCCTGCCGAGCCCATGGTGTCGTCCAACTCGTCGACCGCCGTGCGCTACCGGCCGACGAAGGGGCCGGCGAAGGTGTCGATGACGTCGAGCAGCAGAGCCGGAGCGACGCCGATCCCGATGATGAGGAGGATCAGGGTGCCGAGGGTCAGGCGCTCGATCCACCCGAGGTCCGGCCACTCGGTCCACCGTTCCGGGAGTGGGCCGAGGAAGACCTGCTGGAGCATGCGCAGGAACAGCGCTGCGGTGATGACGATGCCGAGCAGACCGATGCCGGCGAGCCAGGGGTAGACGGCGAGGGCGCCGGCGAAGACCTGGAACTCGGCGACGAACCCGGCAAGCCCGGGGAGGCCGAGGCTGGCGAAGGCCGCGACGACGGTGATGCCGGTGAGCGCCGGGGCTCGGCCGGCGAGGCCGCCGTACGCGTCCATCTCGTAGGTGTCGCCTCGGGCGAGGATCGACCCGCTGACGAGGAACAGCGCGCCGGTGATGAGACCGTGCGCGACCATCTCCAGCGTCGCGCCGGTCAGGGCCAGTGCCTGGGCGTCCTCCTGTCCGGCGATGCTGGCGCCCGCAGCCGCCAACCCGAGCATCACGTAGCCCATGTGGTTGACGCTGGTGTAGGCGATGAGCCGCTTGAGGTTGGTCTGGGCCATGGCGACAAGGGCGCCGTAGACGATGGAGACGACGGCGACCACGCCGATCGGGAACGCGAAGCGAGCGAACGTCTCGGGCTGCATGGACATGAGGACCCGGACGAAGCCGTACGTGCCCATCTTCAGCAGCACGCCGGCGAGGACGGCCGAGGCCGGTCCGGGCGCGTCGACGTGGGCGGGCGGGAGCCAGGTGTGGAAGGGGACGACCGGTGTCTTGACCCCGAAGCCGATGAAGAACCCGAGGAAGACGAGGGTCGCGTACACCCCGCCTGCGGGCAGCGGTTGCTGGCGGATGATCTCGGCCATGTCGAAGGTCCGTGGTTCGGTGGCGAGGTACAGGCCGAGGATGGCGAGCAGGAGAGCGAGCGAACCGGCGAACGTGTAGACGAAGAACTTCAGGGCCGAGCGTCGGGCGTCACCGTGCCCCCAGGCGCCGATCAGGAAGTAGATGCCGACCAGGCTCAGGTCCCAGAACACGAAGAACAGGAACAGGTCGAGTGACAGGAAGAGGCCGACCGACACGCCCTCGAGGAAGAGCATGAGCGCGTAGTAGGGGCCCGGCCGGCCCCGCAGGTCGACCGGATAGGCGATGGCGACAGCGAACACGAAGGCGGTCATGAGGGCGAGTGGGAGTGACAGCCCGTCGATGCCGACCCGGTAGCCGACCCCGAGCGTCGGGATCCACTCGCTGGACTCGACGAGCTCGAAGCCGCCACCGCCGTCGAAGCGGGCCCAGGCGCCGAGGAGGATGAGCAGTGGCACGGCGCCGACGACGCTGGCGACCAGACGGAGCCGGGACGTCCAGGGATCGTCGCGTGCCGGGTCGACGTCGGATCGCAACCGCCGGGGGAGGAGGGCGAACACGGCGGCGGCAGCGATCGGCAGGAAGATGGCGAGGGTCAGCACGGGAGCTCCATGAGCGTCGGTGTCGGGTTCAGCTCGTCAGGGCCAGCAGGACTGCGGCGGCGACGACGAAGCCCACCGCCACGATGGCGTAGTAGTGGTGGGCTTGGCCGGTCTGCAGCTTGCGGCTCGCATGGCCGCCGACCCCGACGAGCCATGCCGAGCCCTCGACCGCACCGTCGACGACGCGGTCGTCGGCGACACCGGAGGCGTCGGCGCCCTTCAGCGTGAGGGCCGCGAGTGCACGGACGGCGCCGTCGACGGAGCGCTCGTCAGCCGTGCGGGTCCCGCGGGCCCCGAGGCCCACCGCCCCAGCCAGGCCGTGCACGAAGGCGTCGAGGCTCCACTCGGCGCGTCCCCAGACCACCCGGGACAGCCTCCGGGTGAGCTGCTCGGCGCCACGGACCCCGGCGTCCACGACCCGGTCGTCGAAGCGGGCGAGGCCACGGGAGAGCGCCAGCGTCGGCTCGACCACGGCCACCCGGCTCAGCCGAGCGAGGCCGTACCAGTCGGCGACCACCGCCGCTCGACCCTCGCGTGCTGACGGGTCCAGGCGGTGCGCTCGCCACGCCCGGAACACACCGGCGGCGGCGGTGCCGGTGACGGCGAGGGTCACGGTCAGCTCCCACAGGGGGGCTTCGTACAGCTGGCCGCCCGTGACCCGCTCCAGGACCTCGCTGCTGCCCGGGAGCCACAGCACGGAGAGCGCCACGGTGATGGCGGCGAGGACGCCGAGCGACCAACGTTCCGCTGTCGTCGGTTGTGCCTCGACTCGGCGACCGATGTCGTTGTCGGGACCGCGCCCGAAGGCGAGGACCTGGTACCGGAAGGCGTACACGACGCTCAGGGCGCCGGCGACGAGCACGCCGAGGAGGAGCCACACGCTGCTGTGCGCCGCGGCCGCACCGATCTCCTGCTTCGACCAGGCTCCGCCGAGCGGCGGGATGGCGGCGAGGGCGGCGACACCCACGAGGGACAGCCCAGCGGTGCGGGGCAGCACCCGTCCCAGCCTCATGGCGCCCAGGTCGCCGCTGCCCGCCGCATGTATCGCCACCCCGGCGCCGAGGAACAACAGGGACTTGAACGCGGCGTGGGTGACGAGCTGAGCGCCGGCGGCGGCGGTCGAACCGGCGCCGACGGCCACGAACATCAGCCCGTACTGCGCCGACGTGGAGGCGGCCAGGACCCGTTTGGCCTGGGACTGCAGCGCGGCGCTCACCCCGCCCGCCAGTGCGGTCGCCATCCCGAGGCCGGCGACGGCGGGCAGGAACCACCCGACCGGCTCAAGCGAGGGCGCCACACGGATGAGGAGGTAGGCGCCCGCCGAGACCAGGGTCGCCGAGTGCAGGAGCGCCGACACCGGTGTCGGGCCCGCCATCGCCGAGAACAACCACGGCGAGAACGGCAGCTGGGCCGATTTGGCTGCGACGGCGAGCAGCAGGCCTGCGGCGAGGGCATCCTGGCGGGCGCCGTCGACGGCGGCGAGGTCGTCGTATCCGAGCCCGCCCGTCGCAGCGAACGTCGTGCCAGCGGCCACGTAGAGCCCGAGGTCACCGATCCGGGTCGTGATGAACGCCTGGGCCGCAGCGGCACCGTTGGACCGTTCCCGCCAGCCGTGCCCGATGAGTGCCCACGAGAACGCACCGATCAGCTCCCACGCCAGCAGCAGGGTGAGCAGGTCGGACGCCACGACGAGGAGCTCCATGGCAGCCACGAAACCGAGCATGAGGGCGAGCAGCCGGGTCCGGCCCTCCTCGACGGTGGCGGCCGCGTAGGCCAGCACGGGTGCCGCCACAACCGGGATCAGGACCACCATGACCCGGGCGAAGCCGTCGACCGCGACGCTCAGCTCGAGGGTGTCACTCCAGCGCCACGCCAGCCTCGGCTCGGCCCAGGCCGCCACCATGGCGGCGGCGAGGGTTGCGACCGCTGCGCCGACCGCAGCGGCACCGACGCCGTGGGGACGGCGGCGCAACCCGAGGACCGACGCGGACCCCAGGACGGGAAGGAGCACGAGGAGGGCGACCGTCATCCCTTGAGCTTCCGCAGCTTCTCGGTGATGTCGGCCCGGCGCACCCGGTACACATTGGTGATGAGGGCGAACCCGAGCGCCATCTCGATCGCCATCACGGTCATGAACACGATCGCCAGCATCTGCCCCTGCGGGTTGCCTCCAGTGCTGAGTGCCCAGAGCGCGATGAGCGCGAGCAGGGCGCCGTTGATCATCAGCTCGAGGCCCATCATCAGCATGACGAACGACTGCTGGCTGATCGCCCCGTAGAGGCCGACGGCGAACAGCGCCGCGGCGACAACGAGCACGGTTTCGAGGGTCACGGCGACTCCAACTCCTCGATCTCCAGCGCCGGCTCCCGCGACCCCTCATCGGACGTGCCGAACCGGCCGTTGCGGCTGGCCAACGCGATCGCGCCGATCATCGTGGCGAGCAGGGCGACGCCGGCGGTCTGGAACACCAGCATCGAGTCGCCGAGCAGCTCGAAGCCGAGCTCGGCGGTCGCATCGACCGAGGCATCGACCGGCTGGTCGGGGAAGTCGGCCGTGAGGGCGACGACGGACAAGCCGGCGAACGACACGACGCCGGCGGCCACGGCGAAGCGGTGCTGGTGCACCATGAACATCGGGTTCAAGCCGGCGGGGTTCATCATGAACATGACCATCACGACCGCCATGATCAGCATCTCGCCGGCCATCATCAGGATCAGCACCACACCGAGGAACTCCGCAGCCAGCAGCACGAGGATGGCGCCCACGCCGACGAACGAGGCGAGCAGCCAGAACGCAGCCCTGACCATGGAGTCGGTTCGGAACACCAGGTACCCGGTGACCACACTTCCGGCGGCGAAGCACCAGAACAGCACGTCCACGACCAACGACCGGTTCACAGCAGGAGCGCTCCGCTCACGAAGATGTTGACCAACGCCAGCGGGATGAACACGGCCCAGCACGCGACCACGAACGGTTCGATGCGGACGCGTGCCACGAGGTGCCGGCTGCCGACCATCACGACGAGCAGGAACAGCGTCTTGAGTGCCATCCAGGCCGGTCCAGGCAGCAGCGGACCCCACCAGCCACCGAGGAACGCCGCTGCTCCCATCGAGGCGATCGCGAAGAGCATGGCGGCCCGGGCCAGCTCCCAGGCGAGCCGGTCGGTGCCGGCGTCCTCCGCCGACGTTCCGCCGACGAGGTCGGCGCCGTCGGGCAGGTTCAACGGGCCCCAGAAGCTCACCCCGATGCCGACCATGAGGTAGATCGGCAGCCCCAGCGGCTGTCGGACCACGTTCCAAAGGTCCTCCTGGGCCTGGACGATGTCCATCACCGCCAACGACTCCGCCGGGAGGGCGGTGGCCAGCATCGCGAGCAGGAACGGGATCTGGAGGGACAGTGCCTGGGCGCCGTAGCGGTACGCCCCGATCAACGGAAACAATGAGTTGGGGGACCAGCCATGGAGGAACACGGCGATCATCACGAACGCGATGGCGGTGGCGAAAACGACGAACCCGGTGCTCGGGTCCGCCACCGCAGCGCCGGGGCCGACAGGGACGACGGCGAGCCCGGTGGCGGCAAGCCCACCCAGCAGACCCGGGGCGAGTGCCCATCCAGGCGCATCGGGGCGCTCGGTGCGGCGTCGCCGCTGGGTGGCGAGGACCGCCACGGTGCGGAGCGGATCGAGGAGGACCGCGCCGAGGTCGCTGCGGCCCGTTCCGCCGGCCAGGCGACCGGCGGTGCCGTCGATGACCGCCACGACGTAGACGCCGACCGCCATGGCGACGGCCACGGCGCCGACCGCTGCACCAGGTTCCAGGTAGGCCCTCACGGGACCGGCAGCTCCCGGTCCGGGGAGCGCATGGCCAGGACCTCGTCGGTGTCGAGGTCCAGGCTCACCACGGTTGACACCGCGTCGCCCCATTCCATGCCTTCCAGCACGGCCGGAAGCAGCGGGAGTAGCCGCTGCGCCGGTGTGTCGCCGACGGCGAGCCGGCCCCGCGGCGACTCCAAGGGTGCCTCGGGATCGTGGCGGCGATCGCCGGCACGACTGGCCAGCTGCAGAGCCTGGTGGGCTTCGGCGAGCCGCTGGGCGATGCGGGAGCGGACGTCACCGCCGTCGTGGACGATCGGTTCGAAACCGATTCCGACGTAGGCGGGATCGGCGACTCGCTCGTCCTGGTCGACACCGGACGCGCGGGCGACGGGTCCGGTGGCCGTGCCCTCGAGCTGGTCGGCCAGAATCGGGCCGACCCCCCTGGTGGCCCAGCCCAGCATCTGTGACCGGCGCAGGAGATGGTGCAACCGCTGCACGTCCTCGCCTCGGTCCGGGTGGACGTGTTTCGCGAGTCGGAGAACCCGTCGCGCGAGCGAAGGCAGTTGCTGCGCAACGAGCGCCGAGGCGATCGAGCGAAGGTGCGACCGGGCACGCTCCAGCTCCAGGACCGACACCAGTACCGGGGTGTCGAGAGCGTTATGGAAGGGGGTCCGGAGATCGGCCTCGAGTGTCGCCGGATCGGTGGTCACGACGACGTTCGCCTGCTGGACCACGTCGCCCTGGAGCAGGATCTCGAGCACGAGACCGGTCGGGAAGCGCGCGAAGAACGGGCCGATGCGGACGGTGAGCTGGTCGAGGCGCAGGCCGTCCCGGTCCGGTGCGACACCAGCCATCGGGCGCCCGTAGGGCACCCCACCCGTCATCCCCGTCCCGCCCTGCCCGTACGGGCCGACACCACGCCAGGGGGCGGCCTCCTCGTCCGGCATCGCCGGAGGACTGGAACGGAGCGCGCCGACGAGCAGCCGACGGTGGGTCTCGAGTACGGCGTCGACCAGGCGGGTGGGATCGTCCTCGTGCACCTCCACCGTCGTTGGCGCTGGTGGAGCGCTGCGCGAACCCAGCGACCACCACAGGCTCACGCGTGGTCGTGACAGCCCGTCGTGCAGGCGTGCCACCTCCGTGGCGAGCTGAGCGGGCACCCAACCGGCAAGCAGCAGGACGTTCGCTGCAGCCGGGGAGTCGACGAGGTGCAACCGATCCTGAAGCAGGAGGCCATCCACGTGGGCCCGGGCACCGGCGCCTGCCACGGCGAACACCGGCACGGGGGCTCGGGCCGCCACACGCCCGACGGCGGCCCTCAGGCCCACCGCAGCGCGCGCTCCCGCCAGGCGTAGAGCACCCCCACGAGCAGGATCGTGATGAACATGCCCATCTCGGCGAGGGCGATGCCACCCTCCCGGACGAACACGACGGCCCACGGGTACATGAACACCATCTCCATGTCGAAGGCCAGGAACAGCAGCGCCATCACGTAGTAGCGAGCGTGGAACCGACTCCACGCATGGACCTCCGGTTCGTGGCCGCCGAGGAACGGCGTCCGCTCCGGGGCCGTCTCGCCCACGCCGGCGATGGCATCGCTGGCCGATCGGATCGCCACGAACGCGATCGTGGCGAAGACGAAAACGGCGAGCGCCGCGCCGACCGGCCCCAGAACGGACATGGCGCTAGGTGTAGTCGTCGGGGTTCTCGCGGAACTCCTCTGCGCAATCCTGGCTGCAGAAGTAGTACGTCGATCCGTCGTGGTCGACGGTGGCCACCGCGTCTGCTTCGGCGATGGTCATCCCGCACACCGGGTCCTTGACATCGGGCATGGTGCCGTCCTTCGGAATCGGGGGCTTTCTCGGGCCGGTTCTACTACATGGTTTCGTCCCACGCTCGGGAGGGGTCCAAGTCAGCGCACGTAGGACACCACGGTCACCATTCCCGCTTCTGCGTGGTAGATGTTGTGGCAGTGGAGAGCCCACGCCCCGGGGTTGTCGGCGTCGAACTCCACGACCACGGTCTCCATCGGCGGCACGATGACCGTATCCTTTCGAGCCCCGGGCTTTCCGTCCGTAGTGACCTGGAACGTGTGGCCGTGCAGGTGGATCGGGTGCCACATCATGGTGTCGTTGCGGAAGACCATCCGAATCCGTTCGCCCTCGCGAACCGGCATGGAGGTGCCGTCCTCCGCCGGGGCGTCGAGAGCCCACTGGTATGCCTGCATGTCGCCCCGCATGCTGATCTCAAAGGTGCGGTCGGGCGTCTCGGGGCGCAGCCTGACGTCGTCGGCGGCGACGAGATCCTCGAGCCTGAGCAGATCACCGTCCAGCTCGCTTGGACGTGACCCTGCTGTCGGGATCGTCTCCGGCCCGGAGCGCAGGAGCGCCCGCGCCCCGCCGTCGCCGCCCTCGACCGTGGCCACCAACGGCAACCCGGAACCTCCAGGGACGTCGACCATCACGTCGTATCGCTCACCCATGCCGATCACGAGCGCGTCGACCGTGACGGGCCGGACCGGGAAGCCGTCCGTGGCGACCACCGTCAGCCTGGCGCCGCCGACCGCCACCCGGAACGGGGTGTCGGAACCAGCGTTGACCAGTCGGAGTCGAAGCGGGCCAGCGCCTACTGGCAGCTCGGGCGCGGACTTGCCGTTGACCAGGTAGAGGGGGTAGTCCACGTCGCTGGTGTCGCCGCCGAGCGGGCGGCCGGGGGAAGCCATCTCCATGTCGTCCATCGCTGCGGCGCCCATGTCCATGTCGTCCATCGCACCCATGTCGTGCCCGCCACCGCCGCCGGTGAGGCCTTCCAGGACCTCGTCGGGTTCCTGTCCGAGTCCGTCGAGCCAGTCATCGAGGAGCACCGTGACGTCATTCGCGCCGTCTTCGGCGGGGGCGAGCTCGTCCTCGACGATGAGGGCACCGTAGAGCCCACGATCGAGCTGCGTGCCGGTGTGGGGGTGGTAGAAGTAGGTCCCGGCGTCGGGCACGGTGAACTCGTACGTGAACGAAGCACCCGGCGAGATCGCCTCCTGGGTCAGATCCGGCACTCCGTCCATGTCGTTGCGGAGCGCGATCCCGTGCCAGTGCATCGTCAGTGGCTCGGGAAGGCCGTTTCGCACGACGGCCCGCAGGACCTCGCCCTCACGAAGCCGGATCTCCGGGCCGGGGACCGCCCCGTTGAACGCCCAGGTCTCGACCGTCTGCCCTCCGAGGTCGACCGATGCCGGGGCCGCGGTCAACTCGACGTCACGCACCGTCCCGTCGCTCGTGCGGCGAGCGCGCTCAGCGGCGAGGACGGGCTCGTCTTCGGGGCCGATCGGCTGCACGGCGGACGCTGGGGTGGTTGCCTCGGTCGCCGGCGCCGCGTCGTCCCAGGGTCGCGTCGTGCCGGCCCACACCGCTGCGGCGGTGAACAGCAAGGCTGTCGCGATCGCGAGACGTCGCAAGGATCGATTCACCATGTGGGGTCCCTTCTCGGTCCAACTGTCCAGATCATCGCTCTGAGCGCACGCTCCACCATCCGGTGCCAGTACGGGGTCGCTCGTGGGTGACTACGGAGTGAGGGCGACCGGAAGTGCTACGACCTGTTGTCGTAGCGTTCCCGCCATGTCCGATGATCTCGACCCCGCCGGCCGCCCGGCCGAACACAGCGGACGTACGCTCGTTGTCGCCGGCGCCGTCGCCGCCGCACTGTTCCTTGCGTATCTCGTCCTGGGCATGCCGGGCATGGATCACGGTCCGTCCGGCAACCAGGGTTCGATGGATTCGATGGACCACGCTGCCATGGCTGACGGTGGACTCTCGGTCGACGAGTTCCAGTCCCGAATGGCCCAAGGAGCGTTCGTGGTGAACGTGCACCGGCCCTACGACGGCGAGATCGACGGCACCGATGCGTCCATCCCCTACGACGAGATCGCCGGCGACCCGAGCCTGCCGTCTGACAAGGGCACCCCGATCCTCCTGTACTGCCAGACGGGCCGGATGTCGGCGACCGCCTCCGATTCACTCGTCAGCGCCGGCTACACCGACGTGGCACACCTGCGAGGTGGGATGGATGCGTGGGAGGCGGCAGGCATGCCCGTCCTCCGCCAGCAGTCTGACCCAGACGGTCGCGCCGATCGGTCGGCGACTTGAGCAGGGGTCCCGGCGTGCGAGCCTACGACGACGTGTCGTACGAACGCTCCGGAAGGCTCACCCCATGACCACCCCCCGCCATCGCCGCCCCCTCCTCATCCTGGTCGCCGCCGCCTTCTTCCTCGCGGCGTGCGGCGCGGACAGCAGCGACGACCCTGCCATGGCGCCTCCGGCTGCAGAGCAGGACGGGGCCGACGGCTCCGGCGCAGCCGAGCCGAACCAGGCCGACGTCGAGTTCACGAAGGCGATGATCGTCCATCACGAGCAGGCCATCGAGATGGCTGCGCTCGCGGAGGACCGGGCCGAGGCCGAGGAGGTGCGGTCGCTGGCCACGCGCATCGGCGAGGCCCAGCAACCCGAGATCGATCGGATGCAGGAGTGGCTGGAAGCCTGGGGTGAGGATGCCGCTGGCGCGAGCGGCGACATGGACCATGGCGACATGGACATGGGCGGCGGCGACAGCATGGGGATGATGTCCGAGGAGGACATGGGGCAGCTGGAAGCTGCGAGCGGCCCCGAGTTCGACCGCATGTTCCTGGAGATGATGATCCAGCACCACCGAGGAGCCATTTCGATGGCGCGCGAGGTCCAGATCGACGGCTCCCATCCCGACGTGCTCGCTCTCGCGGAGGATGTCGTCGCCGATCAGGAGGCCGAGGTCGAGGAGATGGAGCAGCTCCTCGCAGACTTTGGTGCGGCAGCCGAGTAGCAGCTCAGGAACCTGCGCTCTCAGTAGATCCTTGGTTCGGCAGCAAGGTGAGGTAGATCGGTACAGAGCTCAGGCAGTAGCAATTACCCCCGACCACCCGGCCTGAAGCCGAGTGTTCCCGGCGACGACCCGTCCAGCTCGGATGCGGCGCCCGCCGCTGATGAGCTCCGGCCGCAGATGTGGGTCAGGACCTACTGGCAGGCCTGCGCGGCACCCGACAAGCTGGCCCAACGCTGCGACGGCAGCGCCCACGACGGCTGGACACGACTCCAAGCCCGTAGCCACCAGTTCGGCGGGCAACTCGCTCGGCTCATGGTCCGCCCGCCAGACGACTTCGATGCCGAGGGCAACCCGGTCCCCATCCGCCGACACCACCCGGAGACATCGCGACGACCCCGCCCGTCGCGGTTCGACGTCGTTGAGCGCCTGATCTGGAAGTCAGACGCTCAAGGTGACTCGACCGGCATGTCGTTACCAGTTCGTCGTCCGCGGGTCCGTGAACGCCGCGACGGGTACGCCGTCCCACTGGCGGACCACCCGGGCTCGCACGCCTCCCTCACATCCCGCGGGTAGTCGCCGACGCGGCACGGACATCACCAGCGTCGCCGGGCGGCGAGGCACTGGCGGCGTCCCCGCCCGCGAATGCTGCCGACCAGTGCTGGCGCAGGTCGTCCGAGTAGCCGGAAGTGAATCCGCATTCCCAGGCGATGGCGTCGTCGAGTGGAGCACCCCCCCCATCGCGGCTCGCCTGCGACGAGCAAGCGGTCTCCCTCCTCGACCGGTCGCTGCATCCAGACGGTCACGGTTTCGTCGGTACCGCCGGCGAACCACTCGTGCACCTCGAAGCGGACATCTCCGGTGACGATGTCGTCATCCGGTGCAAGCGGGTCGATGCGGCTGCCCAGGCCGTGCCCCATGGAGTGGTGGAAGTAGGTCTGTGATCCTTGGCTTGGCCAGCTGAGGTTACGCGGCTGGCAGCGCGGCGGTCGTGGTGGTGGTCATCTCCTCGGTGGGGGTGTCGATCTGGGCCATGGATTCTTCGCTGAGGTAGCGGCGTTCGGAGATGGCCCAGTCGTCGTGTTGGTCGAGCAGGACGGCGCCGACGAGGCGGATGGCCGAGGCGTCGTCGGGGAAGATCCCGACCACGTTGCTGCGGCGCTTGATCTCCTTGTTGATCCGCTCGAGCGGGTTCGTGGATGCGATCTTGCGCCAGTGCGCTCGGGGGAAGCCGGTGTGGGCCAACACGTCGACCTCGGCGTCGGCCAAGATCGCGGCGGCCTTGGGGAACTGGCCTTCGAGGATCCCGACGACCTCATGGAGCTGGGACCGGCACGCCTCGGCGGAGGGCTGGGCGAAGATCGTGCGGACGGTTGCGGCGACCATGTCCTTCGACGCGGAGGGCACGGTGCCCAAGATGTTGCGCATCAGGTGCACCTTGCAGCGCTGCCACGAGGCGCCGGCGAGCACGCGTGGGATCGAGGCCTTCAGCCCGGCGTGCGCGTCGGAGATCACCAGGCGCACACCGGCGAGGCGCCGGTCCTTGAGACCCCGGAGGAACGCGGTCCAGAACACCTCGTCCTCGCTGTCGCCGACATCCACGCCGAGCACCTCGCGGTCGCCGTTCGCGGTGACACCGGTGGCCACCACGACAGCCCTCGAGACGATCCGGTGGTTGATGCGGGCCTTGATGTAGGTGGCGTCCAGATACAAGTAGGGGAACTCGACGTGATCGAGCGTCCGGGCCCGGAACACGGCGACCTCTTCGTCGATGCCCGCGCAGATCCGCGACACCGTCGACTTCGACACACCCGACTCACACCCCAGCGCCTGGACCAGATCATCGACCTTCCGGGTCGAGGTCCCGGTCGTGTACGCGGTCATGATCACGCCCCACAGGGCCTTGTCGACCCGCCGGCGGGGCTCCAACAGCGACGGGAAGAACGACCCGACCCGCACCTTGGGGATCCGCAGCTCCACATCGCCCGCAGGAGTGGACAACAGCCGGGACCGAGAGCCGTTGCGCTGGTTGGTACGGGAGTCGGTTCGCTCGTGCGGCGCCGCCCCGATCGCCGCAGTGAGCTCGGCGTCGATCAGCTCCTGCATCCCCGCCTCGAGAAGCCGACGGAACAGCTCCTTGCTGTCACCGTCGCCCAAGCGCGCCAACAGGTCAGCAACGCGGGCATCATCGTCATGGGTCATCGCGTGGTTCCTTCCAGTGAGTGCTTTCGCAGGTCTCACCAAGGATCACGCGATGGCCCACCCCATCAGGGGGACCTCTGCTACTTCCACCACCTCACGGGACGCCAACGCTGCCCACGTCAACGACGGTGCCGTCGAACGCGAACGCTCGTTCCCGCAACGTCTCGGGGGTGTACTCGCTGACGCAGAGGCTACTGGCGCCGACGGCTTCGTCTGCCGCGGGTTCCTCACTCGCATTGTCGGAAGCGTCAGTCAGTTCTGCCGCAGGCGCTGCCTCGTCGGGCTCGTCAGCCGTGTTGGCGCACGCACCGAGGAGACCGGCGACACTGAGCAACCAGGCACCCACGAGGACCTTCATGATGCTTGGACGTTGCTCGGTCGGTTCTGGTTCCCGGTCATGACCGTCATCGTCCGTGTGCCGGGTGGCAGACCGGCTAGCAGCGGATGCTGTCGCTACCCGGGAGACCGACTCCGGCGACGACGCCCGGCAGCGGATCGCCGCCGACGGGCAGCGGGTTCCCCGGCGCGCCTGCGGCGAGGTCACGAGCCGGCCCGCTGGTCCCCATCTCCGGCATCCTGGATCGACAGTGCAGGAAGCGCTCCTCGGTCATGCGCCGAGGAGCGCAACCGGACAGCCACGAGGGCGACGCCGGTGACGGCGAGCACTGCGAGCGCGATGCGGCCGGCGCCGAGGCGCTGCACGTTCTCGACGATGCGCAGACGGAGATCCTCGACGGTGTCGATGATCGGGTCGCCGCGGAGGTCCCCGCCGTAGACGCCGAGCTCCCACCTGCCGTACCAGGCGGCGTACGCTCCAGCGACGATCATCAGGCCACCGCCTACACGGGGCATGAGGCGAGTCAGGCCGCCCATCGCCCGCACCACCGAGCTGTGCGCGACGGCGGCGAGGACGCTGATAGCGAGGATGATCGTGCCCATCCCCGCGGCGTAGGCGGCGTAGGTGACCACACCCTGCGCCGTCGACTGGGTCAGCGCAACGCCGGTGACGGCGAGGAACGGGCCGATCGTGCACGACAGCGATGCGATGGCGAACGTGGCGCCGTAGCCGACCATGGCTGCGGCTCCCCGTCGCCCCGAGGCCAGGTCCAGGTTCCGGACTGCGATCGCGGGCTTCCAGCCGAGGACCATGAGCAGGCCGGCGACGGCGAGCGCTGCACCGGCAGCGATGCTCACCCAGGGGAGCCGCTGGCGGGTGGGGCCTGCGAGCTGGTCGATGACCAGGCCGACGGTGGTGAAGACGCCGACGAAGCCGACCGACACCGCTGCGGCCACGCCGACGGCCCTCGCCACCCGCTGGTCGGGGCGCCGGTCCTGCGCGTCCCCGGCCACGAAGGCGCCGAGGTAGGCGGGAAGCAGCGAGAACCCGCACGGGTTGAAGGTGGCGACCATCCCGGCCGTGAACGCCAGCGCCACGACGGGGGCCACCGTCAGGTCTCTCCGCCACCGAGAAACGACGCGATGTAGTACACGGGGTCAGGGTAGGCCACAATCGCCAGATGGCCCCCGCCGCACCGAGCCTCCGCACGATGACGACGCGACGGATCGCGGTGGCCGTCGTGGTGACGCTGGCCGCTGCGTGGGCGGGGTGGACGGCCCTGCGACAGCCGGCCCTTCCCGACTTCGTCGCTTCGGGTGAGCCCGTGGCACTGCCCGATCCAGGGGAGCTGCCTGCGGTGTCGCTCGATCTGTTCGAAGGGATGCTCGTCGGAGAACGGGGTCGGCCGGTGGTGGTGAACATCTGGGCGTCGTGGTGTGCTCCGTGTCGCACCGAGATGCCCCTGCTCGACGACGCCGCTCGGTCGTACGGCTCCGACGTGGCGATCCTCGGCGTTGCGTCAAAGGACGATCCCGGCGAAGCCCGACGCTTCCTCGACGATCTGGGCATCACGTACCCCAACGTCTTCGACGAGTCCGGTCAGGTCCGCGTCGCCCTCGGGCTCACGGCGTACCCGACGACCTACGTGTTCGGAACCGATGGGCGACTTCGCGCCCGCGTGGACGGCGGCATCTCGGAGCAGCGACTCGCTGGGCTGGTCGAGGATGCGCTCCGGTGATCGACTTCGGCCTCGTCGTGTCGGTGATCGCGGCCGTCGGTGCGCCGGCCCTGCTTGCGACCCTCTGGGCGTACGGCGACGGGAGCTCCAGCTTCCTGGACGACGTGACCGCCCCGCTGCTCGCCGGCCTGGCAGTGGGTCGGCTGGTGACCCTCGCCCTGGACGACCCCAGCTCGATCGGGAGCCTGTCGGACATGTTTGGTGATCCGCAGTGGCGTGGAGTTCTGGCCCGGCGCCGTCGGGGCCGCAGGCGTGGTCGCCTGGCAGGCGTTTCGGACCGGGACGTCACCGATGCAGCGTCTGGCTGCGCTGGCACCGCTCGCGTTGGTCGGATATGCCGCCTACGAAGCGACGTGCGTCTTTCGTGATGGTTGCCTGGGTCCACTAGCACCGGTGGGGCTGCGCCCCCCCCCGGTCTGCAGGCGACGATGCTGCCGGTCGGATGGCTGATGTCCGCAGCCACCCTCACCGGCGCGGTGCTGGTGCGGAGACGGCGTCTTGTCGAGGTCCGGCGACCTCGTGCGGGTCCTGGGTCGGGCACCGTCCGTGGGTGCAGCCGAGGGCGGCGCGCATGCCGGCACTGAGGTCTTCCGCCACGCGATCGCGGGCGAGCCAGGCGCCGGAGCCGGCCCGGCGGGCGGCTCGCTCGTAGGCGGCGTCCGGTTCGGGACCGACGACGACGACACGTTCGGGCGGGAAGCCGTCGAGAACGTCGCGGCAGCAGCGCGGGAAGTCCGCTGCGTCGATGACCACGAGATCGGGCGGCGCCTCAGCGAGCACACGGCCGAGGGCGGCGGCCTGGGCCAGCGCCCGAACCTGCCAGCAGCCGTGATCCCGTTCGAGGAGCTCCACAGTGAGCTCGCGCAGCGTCCGGTGCGCAATCGCCACGAGGACCGTCGGGGGGTCATTGCCGCCAACTGGCCGTGGATCGTGCTCATTGCCGCCATGCTCGCCATGCCCCGCGGCGGCGGGGCGGCCGCGCCAGCAGCCACGGACGCGGTAACGCCCGTCCGGACGGACACGCCCGATGACGCCGGACGCGCCCATCACAGGAGCCACCGGTGGACCAGATGAGCTGCTCGAGGGCGAGCCCCTCGACCTCGCCCACTAGCTTAGCTAGCTAGGACGAGCCGGTGGCGCTCGGCGCCGCACCCGTGGAGTTGCCGATCCCGCGCGCCGCGGAGACGGCGGCCCCTTCCCAGTCCGTGGGACGAGCCCCGGCCCGCCGCATGGTGCGGCGCCACAGGACGTAGGCCAGCCCGCCGAGGGGGATCTGGAGCAGGTAGGTGAGTGCGCGGTACACGAGGACCGCGGCGACGACGGCGGCTCGGCCGCCGCCCGCCGCCACAAGTCCGGTGGTGAGAGCGAGTTCGACGACACCGAGGCCACCGGGGCTGAACGGCACGGCCGTGGCGAGCCGGGCGAACGCGAACACGGCGAGCGCTTCGGCCGAACCGATCTCCTCCGCCGAGACGCCGGCCGTGCGCAGCGAGGTGAGGAGCACGAGGAACAGCGACAGTTGGCCGACCGCTGTCGCGGCCGTGAGCAGGTGCCACCGGGCAGCCAGCAGCGCGCCGGCGTGAGTGCGGAAGCGGCGCAAGGCAACGTCCCATCCGCTCGGCGCGGGCCGGCGGACGAGGCGCAGGGCGGGCGTGGCGGCCGTGGCGGCGATCAGCGCCACTCGTGAGGCCGCTGCATCGGTGCGCATCGCAGCGGCGAAGACCCCGACCGCGGCGACCAGCCCGCCGAGACCGACGGCCGCACCGACCACCCGTGGGAAGTCGACGTCGTCGCCGATCGTCAGCGCGGCGAGCGCGACAGTCGGCAGGGCGAGCTTGGCGAAGTTGTTCCAGATGCCGGTCACGACCATCGCCAACGTCGCTGCGGACCGGCGCTGTCCCCAGGAGCGCAGCATCGAGTAGGTGAGCGCCACCGCCACGTAGCTGCCGGCTGGGACGGTGTTGGCGACAGCGGTCGGCGCCTGCGACACCAACGCAGCCCGCCGCAGACCGAGGCCGGGCACCGCCGCCATCCACACCAGCCAGTAGGTGACCAGGTTCCAGCCTGCCGCGACCGCCAGCAGCGCCGCGCCCCGCCAGCCCACGTGGCCAAGGGCGTGCCACACGTCCGCCGCCGACGCGAACCGGGGCAGAGCGAACCCGAAGACAGCCACGGCGACCGCGACGGCGACCGCGGCGCGGAGCGCCCGCGTGGACAGCGGCGCCCGGCGCGGGATCGTGTCGACCTCGCCGGTGACGACGTCCATGTCAGCAGCAACCCTGCCGGCGGAGGCGCCGGTACGCCAACGCTGCCGGCACCAGCGGCACCCAGTAGGTGACGGCGCGGAACACGATCACGGCGGCGACCGCCGGCGCGGCGGGCACGCCGAGCACCATCAGCCCGGCGGCGAGCGCCGGTTCGACGACGCCGAGGCCGCCGGGCAGTGGCCCGCTCGCGGCGAGCGCCGACGACGCCAGGTAGAGGGTCACGGCCGCAGCAATGGGGACCGACACCGACACCGCCCGCAGGGCGGCCAGCAACGACAGGGCCAGCGACGCCGTCAGGGCGACCTGCGCGAGAAGCAGGCGAGCGCTCTGTCCGTCCGTGCGCAGGCGCCGGAGCAGCCGGAGCCGTCGCACGGCGGCACGCGCCAGCGCCCGGCGGCTCGCCGGGAGCCATCCGAGCGCGCCGGCCGCGAGGGCGACAACGAGCGCGGCGACAACCAGCGCGGCGGGCCGCGGGGGTTCGGCGACGCGGATCCCTTCGGCGAGGGCCAGTCCACCGGCGGCGACGAGGGCGATGGTGTGCACGGCGAAACCGGCGGCCCTGGTTAGGTCGACCGCGTCCTCGGCCTCGCGGGCAGGCATGCCGGCGGCGCACAGGTATGCCGCGCTCACCTCGGCGCCGGCGTGGCTGCTCGCCGAGCCGCGGGATGCCAGGGTCGAGGCGAGTTGGCTGGCGACGGTCCTGCCCAGCGCGAGTCGCCGCCCCGCAGCGGCGGCCAGAGCGATCGCGGCGAACAGGAATGGGAGGAGGCCCCCCGCGGTGGCGGCGGCCACCCAGCGCCAGCGGCCGTCGGCCAGCAGCGACGCCACGCTGGACGCGCCGGCGGCGCCGATCAGCAGGTGATGGGTGGCGTAGCCGCCGGCGGCGACGGCGACGAGCATCGAAGGGCGGAGCCGGACCCGGAGCAGGCGGCGCGGGTCGACCGGTGCGCCGGCGGTGGCCATCGCATCGCGCAGTCTCTCGAGGGCGCCCGGTTGGGCGGCGAGCTGGCGGCGGGTGGCGGTGGACAGGGCGAGCGGCTGCAGCAGCGGCGCCGCCTCCCGCAGCGCGTCGGGCCCGACCGCGGCGGAAGCCGCGGCGACGGCCAGGCCGGCACCCACAGCGGTCGCGGTGGAGGCGAGCAGCTCGGCGACATCGCGGGCCAGCTGGTCGTCGCTGGCGCCGGCCTGGGCGAACCCGAAGTCGACCAACCACGCCTCGCCGCCTGTGCCGATCAGAACGTTGGCGAGGCGGAGATCGCGATGGGCGATGCGGGCCGTTCGCAGCGCCACCAGTTGGCGCCAGATGTCGGTCAGCACGTCGTTGCCGAGCGTCGGTGCCTGCGACGCGTCGGTGCCCGCCACGCGACGCTCGGCGAGCAGCCAGATGCCGTCGTCGGCCTCGGCGGTGGTGAGGAGGTCCGGGACCCGTGCGCCGGCGCGGGCGGCGGCGAGGAGCAGGTAGGCCTCGTGCTCGATCTGCTGCTTGGCGGTCGCCAGCGGCGCCTCGTCGCCGACCTCTCGGAAGGCGAGCCACCGTCCGATGCGGAAGAGCAGGTCGGCGTCGCGCTGGTCTCGCCCAACGGCCTTGACGAACACGCCGCCCCCAGCGGCGTCGCCGACGAACGGCACCGACCCCCGCGCGTCGGCGTGCAGGGGGCGCAGGGCCTGGACGTCGAGGCCGGACCGGGTGAGCCCGGCGAGGACGGTGGCGACCGGCGGGGCGTGGCCGGGCGTCCCGCGCACGAGGTGCACGCCGGCACCGAGCGCCCAGCCGAGGGCGGCGCCACCGAGCACGTCGAGCGGGAGGTGAGCGCCCGAGTAGACGCGCGCCCCGGCGACGGCCCACACCAGCGCCCACAGCGCTCGGCGGGTCCGGCGGCTCACCTCGCTTGACGCGACCGTGGCGAGCGCGGCGGCCACCGCGGCATGTCCGGAGACGAAGCCGTGCCCGGTGGCGGGGACGCCCCGGAGGATCACCTCCTCGAGCAGCACGCCCGGCCGGCCGCGGTGTGCGACATCCTTGACCATCTTGGCGAGCACCCACGCTGCTCCGCCCGCGAGGCCCAGGTCGATCGCCAGCCGCCGGCGCCTCGCCAGCACCGCGACCGCCCCGGCGATCGGCACGGCCCCGACCCAGCCGGCCTGCGTCACGACGCGCATCGGCCCGTCGAGCCATCCCGGGAGGTCGTTCAGGAGCCGGAACATCGTCCGCTCGGGCCGGGTCAGGACGCCGCCGGCGGCGAGAACCGACAGCCCTGCCAACACCGCGAGACCCGTGACCACCCGGAAGATGTCGCCGGGGTGGCGGTACCGGGCCGGCCGTGGGCGGCGGGTCCGGCGCTTCGTTTCCATCAGTGCGTTCGCGCCTTGGGCGGGTGCGTCGACGGTCGCAGCCGAGCCTCGTGTCATGGCACCAGGATCCCCTCTGCGACTCGGCTGCGCGTCGGTGCCGCCTCCCGAGCCCGCAGTGCTCGGGCGTCCGCAAGCACGTGGGGACGGGCGTGGCCCGGACGGTCCGCGGGGGTCTCGATAGCGATCGGCTCGCATATGGCAGCGCCGTCCCCGGTCTCCTCGAGGAGCGCTCGACCAGCCGGTGCAGCTCGCCGCGATGGCCGCTTCCACCACCGCCGCGGCGGCGGGCGGGTGGCAAGTTCAGCGGAGTGGGCTCCTCGGGATGGGGATGCGACTGGTCGCGTCACCGGGGTGCCCCCTACTCGCCCAGCATCCGGTCGATGTCTTCCTGGTGCTGCTCGTCCATCCGCGCCCATTCGGGCGTACGCATCATCTGCCACATCGGGTCGTTGTTCATGATCGCGAGCATCGCCGGGGAGGCGTCCTCCTGCATTCGCTCGAGCATCTGCCGGTGCTGCTCCCAGATCTGGCTCATCTCGCCGGACTGCTCCATCTCCGTGATCCGGCTGGCCGGCTGCGACGGGTTGTCGTCGTCGCCGTTCGCGGCCATCACCAAGGCCAGCACCGCGACGAACACAACGACCGTCACGCCGATAGCCGTCTTCCAGGCTCGGGTCATCTCCCACCTCCTTGTCCACGCGACGATCCCGTCGCCTCGCCCCATCGTCGCCTCGAACGCGCTGCCGGGCGTCCGGGCTCAGTACGGGTCGGGCGTGCGGGCGACTACGCGGTGTGCTCGCGGCGGCAACCCCGTAATCGGAATCAGCGGTGGTCACCGATCGCTGTCGCCGCCCCGGTCCATACGGTCGAGACTGACACCGCACGCGCAGGAGGAGACCGACATGGACTACGGCTAATGGCTCTGGGCCCCCGTCATCGTCAACTCGGCGACTTTCGTCGTCTTCGCCCTCAGCTTCTTCCGGCCGGGGAACCACCGTGACTGGAAGGCGATGGGGGGCTTCACCGCGTTCATCGTCGCCCTGTTCGCCTAGATGTATGAACCGCCCCGGGTTTCGTGACTGCTCGGGTCATTGGGTGACCGGCTCTGGGGCCGGGGTGGTCTGACGGTAGTAGGTCGCTTCGAACTCGGCGGGGGTGAGGTAGGTGTTGTCGGTGGTGATCTCGCCGTGGAGGCGGCGGTGGTTGAACCAGTCGATGTAGGCGAGGGTGGCGAACTCGACGTCGTCGAGGCCGCGCCATGGGCCTTGGGGGTAGATGAGCTCCCACTTGAAGAGGCTGTTGAAGCTCTCGGCCAGGGCGTTGTCGTAGCTGTCGCCCTTGGAACCGACCGAGGCGACGATGTCGTTCTCGGCGAGCCGTTCGGAGTAGCGCACCGCGAGGTATTGCACGCCCCTGTCGCTGTGGTGGGTCAGTCCGTCGAGGGAGCGGCCGTCGCGGGTGCGGTTCCAGACGGCCATCTCGAGGGCGTCGAGGGCGAGGTCGGTGCGCAGCGATTTGGAGATCTGCCAGCCGACGATCATGCGGGAGTACACGTCGATGATGAACGCGGCGTAGACCCAGCCGTCGAAGGTCCGCACGTAGGTGATGTCGGCCACCCAGAGCCGGTTCGGCGCCGGCGCCTTGAACTTCCGGTCGACGAGATCATCGGGTCGCCGCTGGCGCTCATCGGACCGGGTGGTGATCTTGAACGCACGCCCTCGACGAGCCCCCGACAGACCCATGTCGCGCATCAACCGCTCCACGGTGCAGCGCGCGACCCGGGTGCCCTCACGGTTGAGCTGGGCCCAGATCTTGTCGGCCCCGTAGACCGACAGGTTCTCGGCGTGCACCCGGGCGATCTCCTCGGTCAGCTCGCGGTCGCGGGTCGCTCTCGCCGACGGCGGTCGCTTCTTGGCGACCCAGTAGGTGTTCGGGGCGATCCCACAGCCGTGCTCGCTGAGCACCCTGCAGATCGGCTCGACCCCGAACCGTTGGCGGTGCGCGTCGATGAACTCGATCAGCGCTTGGACTGGCGGTCGAGCTCCGCCCCGAAGAAAGCCGACGCCGCCTTCAAGATCTCGTTCGCCCGGCGCAGCTCCTTGTTCTCACGCTCGAGCTCTCTCATCCGGGCCCGCTCATCTGTCGTGATCCCGGGCCGGCGGCCGTCGTCGACCTCGGCTCGGCGAACCCACTGGCGCAGGGTCTCGCGGTTGAGGTCGAGCTTGTCGGCGATCGAGCAGATCGCCTTCCACTGCGACGGATACTCATGGGTGTGCTCGAACACCATGCGCACCGCGCGCTCGCGCAGCTCAGCCGGGTGTCGCTGCCCCTTCGGAAGTGACGGCATCGCTCCATCCTCTCAAGAGAAGGAGCAGTCACCAGACCCGGGGCGGTTCACCTGGCGGCTGCGCCGAACCCGAGGCAGCGTCGCCCACGACTCCGCATGGCGGTGGGGATCGTCGTTGTCGTGTTCCTGGTCTTGGTGGTGTCGGCACGGGCGATCGCCGGCCTCTACACGGACTGGCTGTGGTTCGGCTCATTGAGGCTGCGCCCTGTCTGGACGGAGGTGCTTGGCACCAAGGTCGGGCTCGCCGTCGTCATGGCCTTGGTGTTCGGCGTGCTTGTCATCCCGAACCTCGTGTTCGCCCGCCGCGGAACTCACGGCGCCGGCCAGCCTGATGACCCGGTCGTGATGGTGCGCGAGGTCGTCGACCGCCGGCCGGTGCTCGTGCATCTGGGCATCGCGTTGGTGGTGGCGTTGCCGTTCGGCATCGCCGGCATCGGCGCGTGGAACGAGTGGATCCTGTTCAGCAACTACGTCCCCTTCGGCACCGAGGACCCCCTGTTCAATCTTGACGTCGGGTTCTACGTCTTCCGGCTCCCGTTCCTGGCGTTCCTTGCCAACTGGCTGTTCGGGGCGCTCATCGTCGTCACCATTGCATCGGCGGCGGCGCACTACCTGTGGGGCGGCATCCGGGTGGTGACCGACGCCGAGCTGCCGAGCGTCACTATGACGGGGCGGGCGAAGGCTCATCTGTCGTTGCTCCTCGCCGCGGTGGCGTTGGTGAAGGCGGGGAACTACGTCCTCGACCGCTACGACCTCACCCGTTCGACGCGGGGAGTGGTCCACGGCGCCTCCTACACCGATGTCACCGCCCAGCTTCCCGCGTTCAACCTCCTCATCCTGATCTCGGTCGTGGCGGCTGGTCTGCTCGTGTTCAACATCCGCCGTCGAGGGTGGGTGCTCCCGGTGATCGCCGTCGGGCTGTGGTTCTTCGTCGCGCTCGTCGTCGGGACCGTGTATCCCGTGTTGTTGCAGCGGTTCCGTGTCGAGCCGGCGGAGTCGACCCGCGAAGCGAAGTACATCGAGCGCAACATCGAGGCGACGCGGGTGGCGATGGGACTCGACGACGTCGAGGTCAGCCCGTTCGCCTATGACGAGGAGCTTGCCGCCGGCGAGCTGCAGGAGAACGCCGAGACGATCCGCAACGTCCGCCTGTGGGACCCGCTGATCCTCCGCCAGACGTATCAGCGGCTCCAGGAGGTGCGCACCTTCTACCGCTTCACCGACGTCGACATCGACCGCTACCTGGTCGACGGTGAGCAGACGCAGATCGTGCTGTCGGCACGGGAGCTGAACCCCGACAGCCTGCCGTCGGACACCTGGGAGAACCGGCGCCTGGCGTTCACGCACGGCTATGGCGCGGTCCTCTCACCGGCGAATGCCGTGACCTCCGACGGCCAACCCGACTTCCTGGTGAAGAACATCCCTCCGCAAGGCGCGCCGGCGATCACCGAGCCGCGGCTGTACCACGGCGAGTCGATCGGCGGCTACGCCATCGTCAACACCGGTCGAGACGAGATCGACTACCTCCAGGAAGACGGCACCGCCGTCACCAACCGCTACGACGGCGAGGGCGGCGTGGGCATCGGCTCGGTCGTGCGGCGACTGGCGTTCGCCCTCCGCTTCGGCGACATCAACCCGCTCATCTCCGGGTTCATGACGTCGGAGTCGCGCATCCTGTACATGCGCGACATCCGGGACCGGGTCGAGGCCATCGCGCCCTTCCTCCACTACGACGCCGATCCCTACCCCGTCGTTGTCGACGGCCGGATCACGTGGTTGATCGACGCGTACACGACGAGCTCCTACTACCCGTACGCCCAGCAGGCGGACAGGTCGCGGTTGCCCGCCGACAGTGGGCTCCAGCACGACTTCAACTACATCCGTAACTCGGTCAAGGTCGCGGTCGACGCCTACGACGGCGACGTGACCTTCTACATCGTCGACGACGCCGATCCGATCGCCGCCGCTTACGCCAAGGCCTTCCCGCGCCTGTTCACCGACGGCGACGAGGTCCCGGACGAGCTGCGGGCCCACTTCCGGTACCCCGAGGAGCTCTTCCGGGTCCAGACGAACATGTGGGGCCGGTACCACATCGGCGATGCCGACGAGTTCTACTCGCAGTCCGACCGATGGAACATCGCTCAGGATCCCGACTCGGTCGCTGCGGCTCCCGACTCGGCGGCGACCGACGACACCACCAGTTCGGCAAGAGAGCGAATGGACCCCTACTACCTGCAGATGCGGCTGCCCGACGAGCGGTCCACCGAGTTCCTGATCCTGCAGCCCTTCGTCCCGTTCTCGGACGACGACACCCGACGCGAGCTGGCCGGCTTCATGACCGCCAAGTCCGACCCCGAGAACTACGGCCGTCTCCGGGTGTTCGTGATGCCACGGGACCGGCAGGTCGACGGCCCGGCCATCGTGAGCGCCCGAATGAACCAGGAGCCCGAGGTCAGTCAGCTCATCACGCTTCTCAGTCGGGCGGGCTCCGAGGTGCTCCAGGGCAACCTGCTCGTGATCCCGATCGAGCAGTCCCTCGTCTACATCCGGCCCCTCTACGTCCAGGCCACCGGGGCCAACGCGGTGCCGGAGCTGAAGAAGGTCATCGTCGCGTTCGGCAACCAGATCGCCATCAGCGACACCCTTCAGGGCGCGCTGGCGACGGTGTTCGGCGATGCCCCCGAAACCCTCGAGGAGGGTCCGGGAGACGGCGGGCCCGTCGACGGGACCGGCGTCAGCGACGAAGCGGCGCGGCTTCTGGAGCAGGCCGCTCAAGCGTTTGCCGACGCCGACGCCGCGTTGCGTGACGGCGACGCCGTCGCGTATCTCCGAAAGCTGGAGGAGGGGCGACAGCTCTTCGACGAGGCATGCCGGGTAGAAGCGGGCCAAGGGGACTCCGGCGAGGAGGACGTCGGTCAGGAAGACGGCGACTCGTAGGTCCTCCACTCGTCAAGGGGCGAACCGCACCTGCTCGGCACCCAGGCTGTCGCCGCCCGACAGTACGAACGCGGTGGTCACCGCGACGTGCTGCCGCGGAGGGGTTCTTGCTCCACCGCGGTGGCGGCGGGGCCGGCCCCGCACTGCTCGGCGGTGACGTGCACGTCGCTCCACACGCCGGGGGCGACCTGCAGGCGGTCGGGGTCGGCGAGGTCCCAGTAGTAGGCCTGCGCAACCCGGGCGATCGGGCCGTGGGCGAAGATCCGCACCGCCGTGGGCAGCACGGCGCGGGGCGCGCGCAGGAGGCCGGCCTGGATCCGCTCGAGCGTGCGGTACTGCCAGCGGTGGGCCAGCACTTGGGTGCGGTAGGCGGCGAGGGCGGCGTCGAGGCTTGCCTCGCCGCGCACGACCCGCGCTGCCTGGCGGCCCGCTTCCTGGCCCCACACCAGCGCGGGGCGGATCCCCTCGCCGGTGAGCGCCAGGCACTGCCCGGCGGCGTCGCCGGCGACGAACACGGGCCCGGCGACCGGGTCGCGCAGCCGGGACGGGAACCCCCGCCGTGCACCGCCCGGGCGGCGAGCTCCTGTTCGTGCACGAAATCGGCGAGCGCGGACCGCAGCCGTGTCCCCTTCCCGGTGTAGGAGGCGACGCCCTCGCGGACGTGGCCGCCGGCCGGGAACGCCCAGAACACCCCGTCGGGGCACTCCTCGGGACGGGCCCAGAACTCCAGGTCGCAGCCGCCGTGGCCGTGCCGCAGTTCCATGCCGACGCTGCGGTGCGCGGGATCGGGGGGCGGCGCGCCGTAGGTGCGGGCCAGGACGGCCCGCCACCCGGACGCGTCGATGAGCACCGGGGCCCGCACGCGTCGGTCGCCGACTCGCAGGGAGCCGTCGTCGTCACGCCCGCCGAAGGCTGCGGCCGCCACGTCGATGTCGGTGAGGCGGCGGGCGAGGATGTCGCACATCGTGCGGTAGTCGAAGGTGGCGAACGGGTAGGCGGGCTGGAAGCCGATGCGCCGGCGGCCGGCGTTGATCACGACGGTGGGGTGGATCTGCTCCAGGGCGTCGAGGGCGTCGAGCCGCGCGATCACCGCCAGCAGCGTGCCGCACGCCGAGGTCTCGCCTGCACCGGGCGGCTGGCGGTCGGCGAGCAGCACCCGCCCGGCCCCTTGGAGCTGGGTGGCGGCGGCCAGCCCGGCGAAGCTCGCACCGATGATGACGGCGTCATAGTCGTCGACGGTTCGCACGATCCCTCCTCCCCGGGCGTCCCGAGTTCAGCGGCCGATGACGATGAACACCACCGCGAGGATCATTGGGATGCAGCACAGCAGCATCGCCCAGCCGCCGTGACCGTGGCCCTCGCTCTCGCCGGCCGCTTCGGCCGGCGCGGGCCGGTCGTGGTCGTGCATGGGTGCGTTCACCGTGCCGTGCCTTGCAGTGAGCTCGGCACGTGGCCGAGGCGGGCGTACAGCGGGCAGTAGCCGCGGGCGCCGGTGACGATCAGGTCGATGCCGGCCCCGAGGGCGAGCAGCGCGCCGACCCAACCCCACAGGGAGGGCCCGGCTACCACCACGACGATCCCGAGGACGGCCAACGCGGCGCCGAGGACGATGCGGCCGACCCGCTCGGCGTTGCCGATGTTCTGTGCGTGCTGCGTGCTCATGGTGCTCCTTCTCGGGTTCGAGGTCCGGGGCGTTGGTGGGCGCTCCGGTCCCGCTGGCGGAGGCGGGACGGAGCGCCCGTGGGTTGGTCAAGACAGGACGGTGGCGTGGCGGCGGACGAAGGGCAGCCGCGCCCACGCCCGGCCCAGGCCCCACCGGTTGCCGGCGGCGGTGACGGCCACGACGATCAGGGCCAGCGCGTAGATGACGTGGTAGTCGATGAGGGGGTTGGTCGACCCGGTCGCCTCACCGGCGGCGGTGTAGCGGGCCGGGTGCCACTCGGCGATCCACATGAGCGCCAGCAGCAGCGTGCCGCTCACCGCGGCCAGCCGCAGGCCGATGCCCAGCACGACCGCGGCACCGATGCCGAGCAGGCCGAGCATGAACAGCCAGTCGACCCACCAGTCGCCCGCCATCGAGCGGAACGTGGAGGCGAACGGGCCGGCGTCGATGCTGCCCAGGAACCCCTTGGTGGGGGAGCCCCCGTTGAGCCAGGCCCGCTCCGAGGGCGTCGAGTAGCCGAGGCCGAACAACTTGTCGACGAACGCCCACAGGAAGACGAACCCGGTGGCGATCCGCAGGCCGGCGAACCAGGCCGACGGCTCGGTGGGGCGGGGCCGGTGCCCGTTGTGACGGCCAAGGGTGGGGCTTGCCCGCTCGGTGCGGGTGGGGCGGGTGGTGGTCGGTGTTGCCATGGTTCCCTCTCCTTCCTGAGGGTCGTGTGTCGGGGCCGGTGTTCGTACCGGCCGGCGGCTCACGCCTTCTCGGCGGGCTTGGGGTTGTCGGCGTTCACGGCCGGGTCGCCGCAGCAGCCTGCGCCGTGGCTGGTGTCGTGCTGGCTGTCGTCGTCGTGGCCGCCGTGCTGGTGGCCGTCGTGCTCGTGGCCGCAGCCGCAGCCACCGGGTGCGCATGTCATGTCGTCTCCTCTCGGAGGTCCGGCTCGTCGCGAGTCGGGCCCGTACACGGTCATGGTGCGCCGTGGGCGGGTTCGAGCCATCCGGAGCAGCTACGGCTTCGCCATGTGGTGGAACCCTGATCACACGATCGGGTCGGTCGCGACTGCGCGTCGCCGCCAGTTGCCCGCCGCGGTCGGGCACGAAAGGGGCTCAGCCCGCTTGGGGTTCCTGGGCGCTGCTGGTCGTGGTGGCGAGCAGGATGGAGGCTGCGATGGTGGCGGCGGCCAGGGAGGCGAGGAGGATGGCGACGGTGGCCTGTGCCTGGAGCGTGGTGCCCTCGAAGGCGAGGCCGGTGATGAAGATGGAGACGGTGAAGCCGATGCCGCCCAGCGCGGCGACGCCAAGCAGCCCCCGCCAGGTGGCGCCGTCGGGCAGCCTGCAGATGCCGATCCGGGTGCCGATCCAGGCGAAGGCCGAGATCCCGACCAGCTTGCCGACGACCAAGCCGAAGAAGATGCCCGTGGCCGTCCGCGTGGAAAGGGTGTCGGCGATCGCGCCCGCGCCAAGGGGCACACCGGCGTTGGCCAGGGCGAACAGGGGGACGATCACGAAGGTGGTCCACGGGTGGAAGAAGTGTTCGAGCCACTCGATGACCGACACGGAGTCGCGAGCCAGCGCAGCCGTCTCTCGCGCTGCTTGCACGGTGGAGATGTCGGCGAGGGCGTCGGTGTCGATCAGCTCCCGTTGGCGGGGCGCGCCGGTGTCAGGAGCCCGAACACGACGCCGGCCAGGGTGGGGTTGACGCCGGATTGGTGGAGGGCGAGCCACACGGCGGCGCCGAGGGCGACGTAGGCGGTGACGGCGCGCACCCCGAGGCGCCGGAGGGCGGCGGCGGCCAGGAGCAGGACCGCGGCGGTGGCGAGCGCGTCGAGCTGGATGCCGTCGGCGTAGAAGACGGCGATGATGAGGATCGCGCCGATGTCGTCGGCGATGGCGAGCGCCAGCAGGAACACCTTGAGGGCCGACGGGATCCGGCTGCCGAACAAGCTGAGCACGCCGACGGCCATGGCGATGTCGGTGGCGGTGGGAATGGCCCACCCGCGCATGCCGTCCGTGCCGGCGTTCACCGCGGCGTAGATGAGCGCCGGCACCACCATGCCGCCGAGCGCGGCGACCGCGGGCAGCGCCGCCCGGCTCGCGGTCCGCAGCTCGCCTTCGACGAGCTCGCGTTTGACTTCCAGGCCCACGACGAGGAAGAAGATGGCCATCAACCCGTCGTTGATCCACTCGCGGAGGCTGAGGTCGAGCCCGTGGTTGCCGAGGACGACGGTGAACGACGTCTCCCACAGCTCCTCGTAGGTGTCCTGCCACGGGGAGTTCGCCCACAGCAGAGCCAGCGGCGTCGCTCCGATGAGGACGATCCCCCCGGCCGCCTCCAAGCGGAGAAAGTCGACGAGGGGCCGGATCAGCACGGTGTGGCTCGCCCCCGACGGCGTGTCCTCGGGCCGGTCGTGCACCATCAGTCCCTCCCGGCCGGTCGCTCCGTGGGGTGGCTGCTGGGATCCGATCCGCGGAGCACGACCCACAGCGACCCGAGGACGAGGACGAGCCCGGCCGCGGTCCAGCCGCCGGGGCGCTCGGCGGTGGCCAGGAACGCGAAGGCGACGCCGAACACGGGGGTGAGGAACGTCCAGGCGGCGAGGCGGCCGAGCGGCGAGCGGAGGGTCTCGACGAACCAGGCCCAGTAGGCCAGCGCCGTGCCGACGAGCGCCAGGAAGCCGAGGACGAGGAGAAACCGTGGGGTCCAGTCGATGCGGGGGAGGCCCTCGACGGCGCCGGCCACGACGGCGAGGCCGGCGCCGCCGATGACGAAGTGCCAGCCCGCGGTCTGGACGAGGTCGGCGCCGGTGAGGCGGCGGGCGAGGAGCGTTCCGGCGGTGATGGCGGCAGCGGCGAGGATCGACAGCCAGGCGCCGGTTCCGCCGCCGGCCGGGACGGCCACGACGAGGAGGCCGGCGAACCCGACGGTGAGCCCCACGGCGGTGCGCACGGTGAGCCGCTCGCCGTAGAGCCACCACGCGGGGAGCAGGATCAGCAGCGGCTGGGCGTTGGCCAGGACGGCGGCGGTGCCGGTGGCGAGGCCGGCGACCCCGGCGAACATGGCGGCGAACGCGATGCCGGCGTTGGTGAGGGCCAGCAGGCCGATCAGCCGCCAGGCGCGGACGCCGGTCGGCAGCGGCCGGCGCTGCGCGGTGGCGAGCGCGACCAGCGCGGCCCCGGCGACGAGCGATCGCAGGGTGGCGAACCAGAGCACCGGCGCGTCTCGTAGGCCCCAGCGGATGGCGACGAAGCAGGCCCCCCACGCGGCGGTGATCCACAGCATGCGCAGCGGCGGCGGGCCGGCCGGCGCCTCGCCGTCCCAGCGGTGGCGCGATGCCGTGGTCGTTCGGCGCAGCCACAGGGTCAAGTCAGCGAACGGGGGTCGTCGCCGGTACTGCCTCGGGGGCCAGCGTCGTGGCCGCGGCGTCGGCGATCGACGGGAGGCGGAGGCGTTTGAGCATGACGGCGTTGACGGCGACGATGAAGCTCGACCCCGACATCGACAGGGCGGCGATCTCGGGGCGCAGCACCAGCCCGAACGCGGGCTCGAACACGCCCGCGGCGATGGGCAGGGCGATGACGTTGTAGCCGACGGCCCAGCCCAAGTTCTGGCGCATCTTGCGCAGCGTGCCCCGGCCGATCTCGATGGCGGTGGGGACGTCGAGGGGGTCGCTGCGCATG